>CAUQZV010000018.1:0-30577 GCA_963522415.1 uncultured Veillonella sp.
GAGAGAAAAAATCACGCCAATTAATCCGACAAGCAAAGCGCCGTAATCCAGAAGCATTTATCGTAGTAACTGGTTGTTACGCTCAGTTAGCGCCAGAAGTAATTTCTGCTATCGATGGGGTTAACCTTGTCATCGGTACAGCGAATCGAAATAAAATTGTAGAATTAGTTGAAAATATTCCATCTACAGAAGAACAGATTTCCATCGTTCGTAATGTAATGGAAGAGTCTACCTTTGAAGAAATGCCTTTATTTGGCAATGAAATTGAAAAATGTCGGGCTTTCATGAAGATACAAGAAGGATGTAATAATTTCTGTTCCTTCTGTATTATTCCTTATACACGAGGAAAATTAAAGTCTAGAAAAATTGAAGACATTGTGGAAGAAGCAAAACGCCTGGTTGCCTATGGGTATAAAGAAGTAGTGCTCACAGGGATACATCTCGGTAACTACGGTATTGAATTACCAGAGCGACCAACCTTAGGCCGTGTTGTGCGTGAATTATTGACTATTGATGGCTTAGAACGCATTCGTTTTGGTTCTATTGAATCTGTAGAAGTATCGGAAGAATTAATCGAGTTAATGGCAACGAACCCTCGTGTATGCCCTAACCTACATTTGCCATTACAAGCAGGATCTGATCCAGTGTTAAAAGCGATGAACCGTCACTATAATTTAGAGCAATACAAAGACTTAGTGAAGTATTTACGTAGTCGGATTCCGAATTTATCAATTACGACAGATATTATCGCCGGATTCCCAGGGGAAACAGACGAATTATTCGAGGAAACCATGCACACTGTCAAAGAAGTTGGTTTTACGCATATCCATGCCTTCCCATATTCTATTCGAGAAGGTACGCCAGCTGCTAAGATGGAAGACCAAGTTCCAGAAGCCGTAAAAAAGACACGTGTAGCCTTATTAAATCAACTTGGGAAGGAAGGCTTTAAAGCCTATGCTAACCGTTTCCTTAACCAACCTGTGAAGGTTCTCATTGAACAATGCGATGACTTTTACTATTATGGCTTAACCAATGAATATGTACATAGTAAAATACCTAAACAAGACCATTCATTTAACGTAGGGGATATTGTAAGTGGAACCGTAACAGAAGTACATAGTGATGTGGTGTTAGTAGAAATTAGTATCTAAATTTTCTTATAAAATATCAGTACTTACTTATTATATTAGGAGGAGATATGGCAAGAGGAATTTTATATGTAATGACAACAGTCGTAGATGGTCTAGTAAAAATAGGTAAGACTGGCATTGATAACTTTGAATCTCGAATGAATACATTAGAAAATAATGGTTATCGCAATGTAGTTGGCTTAAAAGAAGGTTTACTATTGAAGTAGATGATTATGATGAAAAAGAACTTCTATTAGATGATATATTTAGTAAAAGTCGACTTCATAATACAGAACTATTTGCACTTGATATAGAGTTAGTTATCCAATTATTATCTTCCTTTGATGGAAAGCAGGTCTATCCTACAGATCAAGGTAAAGATGTTGTATTTTATAATGCAACAAAAGCTAGAGTAGAAAATTTAGAGAATAAAGATTTGGGGATGATTCCAAATGGCTTATACAATTTAACGGCAAAAAGAAAAGGTTTTGGTACAGTAAATGGAACACTAAAAGTGGAAGATGGTAAGTTTATCCTTCTAAAAGGGAGTACATGTCCACCTACTGATTATTATCGTATCATTGATCTTAGAAGAACTGCTAATATAGTTAACAATATATTAGTAAAAGATTTTGTTTGTCCTTCTGTTTCTACAGCAGCTACTTTGGTAAGAGGTTCATCATCTAACGGATGGGAGTGTTGGAAAACATCTGATGGTGAATATATCAATATTTTTAGAAAGAAATAATAGACTATATAGAAATTATTTGATATATTAAGTGTTGTAGTATGTAAGTACAATACATCATATGAGAAAGGGGATTCCCATGAAAGAAGATTGCTTATTTTGTAAAATTATTAATAAAGAAATTCCAGCTAAGGTTGTATTAGAAAATGACAAGTTCTTGGCATTCCATGATATAGCTCCAGTAGCACCTGTGCATGTGTTGATCATTCCTAAGAACCATGTATCTAATATTGCTCATTTAAATGAAAATAATGAAGCCTATGTGGAAGGTATCTTACCATTTGCTAAATTGGTTGCAAAAGAATTGGGTCTTGCCGCTGATGGATATCGCTTAACATTAAATACAGGCGCGAAAGCAGGTCAAACTGTATTTCATTTACATGCACATTTGTTGGGCGGTAAAGAATTAGGTTGGCCAAATATTGACTAATCTAGGAGGAACAAGTGTCAATAGAACAAACTATTATAAATCAATATAATGTGGATAATATTCTGCATTACTTTCAAGAAATTGCTAATATTCCTAGAAAATCTGGGTATGAACAAGCTATTTCCAATTATATTAAAGACTGGGCTCTAAACCTGGGCTTAGATGTGTTCCAAGATGAACAGTACAATCTAATCATTAAAAAAGTCGGCACAGAGGGATATGAATCACATGAACCAGTGATTCTACAAGGTCATATGGACATGGTTTGCACGAAACTAGAGTCTGTGGAGCATGACTTTATTAACAGCCCTATCGCTTTGCATGTAGAGGATGGTATCTTACATGCCAATGGAACTACCTTAGGGGCAGATGATGGCTTTGCAGTAGCCTATGGCATGGCTATCTTAGCATCTACAATGATTCCACATCCTCCGTTAGAGGTAGTATTCACTGTAGAAGAAGAAACTACTTTCAAAGGTGTGAAAACATTAGATTACAGTCATTTACAAGGCAAACGTCTCATCAATATGGATGGAGAACGTATGAATGAAGTGACCATCGGCAGTGCTGGCGGTCATGGTTCTACCGTAACATTGCCTATTGCACAAGTATCTGTGAATAATGAAATGACCAAGCGTAGAATCACGATAGAAGGATTAAAAGGTGGACATTCTGGTTGTGATATCCATTTAGGGCGGGGTAATGCCATTTATATCCTATCTAAGGTATTAGAACGTATAACAGGGGAACATAACATTCGCATCGCTGAAATAAGCGGTGGCAGTGCACCGAATGCAATTCCATTACGTGCTTATGCTGATGTGTATCTACATTTACAGGATGTGCCGTATGTACAAGTTCTTTTACAAGAAGAACAAGATAAGTGGAATGCTCACTATGCATCGGCTGGTGAAAGTATGACAATATCTTTATCTGTTGTCCCTAAAATAAATCGTGAAGATTTAGTGGAATTAGATTTAGATGCTATCACCATGGAACGAGCTTTCAGCGGTGACACTGTACAAAAACTATGTGCTCTTATTCAAGGAATTAAACAAGGTGTGTTACAGCATGCTCCTGACAATCCGAATGAAGTATGGTTCTCCAATAATATTGGTGTTTTGGGCATGGCGGATGGTGCTGTATACCTTAAAATGCAAGTGCGAAGCACAGATACGAAGAACCTAGAGGCTCATTACAAAGAGTTATCGCAATTGGCAGAAACTCATGGTGCAACGACGTCCTTTGAAAGCCCGTATCCGGGCTGGCTACCAACATTTGATAGTCCATTACAACAAGCCTATCAAAAGGCTTATGAATCTGTGACAGGCGCTACAGACCTACAGTTCAATGTGATCCATGCAGGTCTTGAAGTTGGCTATATGCTAGAAAATTTACAAGGCCCTGTAGATGCTATTAACATTGGACCAAACATTCATGACTTACATGCACCTACAGAACGTATGGAATTAGATAGCTTTGTTACTACTTGGAATGTATTGAAAGAGTTCTTAAAAAGCTTATAATACAGCATATTTGCCATTTGTTTTGACCTATGATATAATTACTTCCGATAACGATATATTATCGGAAGTAATTTTTTAGTTAAAAATAGCTATATAGGTACTAATACTCCTATATAGCAAATTTGAGGCCCTTATGAGTCAATCTAACACACACTTCTATTTACGTAGTTATAAAGAGATTATGAACAACTCTAAGCTTAGTGACAAGGCTAAGTCTAGTATTTTATTATCTAAAGCAGAAAATACCGTAGATGCTTACGAATCCGATTGGATGGATTTTGTCGATTGGTGTCAACATAAACAGGAATCCTATTTTCCAAGCTCACCAGAGATAATCGTCAATTATATCAATGATTTAGCCGATTATGCTAAAGCAAATACCATATCACGTCGTATTAGCGCTTTATCGGAAAATTTTAATGCTTCTGGTATTGAAAGCAATCCTTGTAGCGCTCCTATTGTTAAACAAGCTATGCGAGGTATACGTCGATCATTAGGGACTTATCAGCAAGGTAAAACGCCTGTACTACTTGATGATCTTATGGATATTATAGAGTATATGGACACAGCGGATATGGCGCCTATACAAAAGCTACGTGATAAAGCCATTTTATTATTAGGCTTTATGGGAGCCTTTCGGCGTAGCGAATTATCGGCTTTAACGGTAGAATCTTTGAAGTTTCTACCGCAAGGTTTAGAAATCTTCGTATCCAGTTCAAAAGCCGACCAAGAAGGGCAAGGTGCTATCGTAGCCATACCATATATCGAAAATGAGTCATTATGTGCTGTAAAAGCTGTCAAAGCATGGCTAAGATATGTTCCTATTACTACAGGTCCAGTTTTTAGAGGTTTTACGAAAAGTATGGGGATACGAAAAACTGCTATCAGCGATAAAAGCATTGCTGATATTGTAAAATACTATATGGCAGCTATTGGCGAAGATCCATCTTTATATGGGGCTCATAGTCTACGTCATGGATTCGCTACCACAGCCGCCCATTATGGCGTAGAAGAACGTAATATAATGAAACAAACACGTCATCATAGTGTCAATATGGTACGGCGATATATTAATGAAGCCAATAAATTTGTAGATAATCCTATATCTTCTATATTTAATCGTAAATAACATCATATTTAAATACATATCACTTAACTGGAGCGTATACTAAGCCTTTATATAGGCGTACATATACTATATGGTACAGAAAATAATCAGATACAATTCTGTCTCAAAAACATGAGAAAGAACAGACAAAAAAGACTGCATACCCCTATGAATAATACATAGGATATACAGTCTTTTTATTCTATCATTCAATATGCATATTTCAATATTTTATCGAACATATATATACGATTGTTTAATTATTTGCCCAAGCTGTAATAAAACCGAACATAGTTTTTTCTTTCAGTGTAGGAATCATTAAAGTTTCTCCAGCACGTAATGCCTTACCATGTTGTAAATGATTAATTTCTTCGATCGCTACGATATACTCACGGATATCAATATCTTCAGTTTGTGCCAATGCCTTTTGAGAGATACTCCACAAGGTGTCTCCAGCGTCTACTTGTACAGCTTTAATATTTTGAGTATCCATCTCTAATGTTGTAGTATTTATCATACCATTTACTACAAATACCATAGCTACCATTAGTAAAATAGAAAATAATTTATTCATAATTTATACCTCTCTCTAATAATATCGAACAAAATAAATAGCACATCTGTTTGTTTACGTTCATATTCTAACACACATACAAATGTTCGGTCAAGTGTAATTTTTTAGAACGCATATTTGACAATTTTCGATATTATATTTATAATAGGTTTATGTAAATTAAGTTCCATAATACTGTAGAATGAGAGGTTATTCCCTTGAGACGTCCAGCAACTGATATAAATAGCAAACAACAAAGAATATTAGATTTCATTATTGAAAGTTTACAACAGCGCTATCGCTGCCCAAGTGTTCGTGAAATCGGCGATCATATGGGGCTAAGCTCCACTTCTACTGTTCAAAGTCATTTAAATACATTAGAAAAATTTGGCTATATTACTCGTGATGCGAATAAAAATCGCTCTATTACCGTTGTAAATATGCCTGATGTGCCGGCTTTAGAAATGGATGAAGAAACTCACGAAGTTACGTCAAGTCCTGAATTTAATTTTTTAGAGGCAGGCCTTCGTCGTGTCCCTTTAATTGGTACTGTACAAGCAGGTCTTCCTGTAACAGCTATTGAAAACCGTGAAGATGAGTTCGTCTTACCTACTGCTCTATTAGGTAGCTCTGAATGCTTTTTATTACGTGTTCGTGGCGAGTCCATGCGAGATATTGGCATGTATGAAGGTGACTTGCTTATAGTGCGTAATCAATCTACAGCAAATAATGGTGATATTGTAGTAGCCCGTATCGATGATGAAGCCACAGTTAAGCGTTTTTATAAAGAGTCTGACCATATCCGCTTAATGCCAGAAAATGAAGAGTTTGAGCCTATCATCACACGAAATTGCGTGATTGAAGGTCGAGTGATTGGGCTCATTCGTGACCATATATAATCTATGATATAAAGAAAAAGATAGCAGTCTTTGATAAGACTACTATCTTTTTTATTTTAGTTTTTATTGTTTATATGATTCTATAGCTGCATCGATGATCTGCGCTTCTTCTACAGATGGATCACACAATGGCAATAATAAAGGTCCTGTACTAAATCCTAATTGCTTCATCGCATATTTTACAGGAATAGGATTTGTGGTAATAAACATAGCTTTTAAGATAGGTACCAAGGATAGCTCAATAGCTCTTGCTTCTTTTACCTTTCCTTGTCTGAATAATCCTATCATCTCTTGCATTTCATTTCCTACAATATGTGCGGCCACAGAAATAACTCCAGCTCCTCCATTTTGTATCACATCTAATGTTAATGCATCATCACCAGAATAAATCATAAAGTCATTATTTGGTAGTAATTCACGAATCTGTTGGGTGATTTTGATATCTCCTGTAGCTTCTTTAATAGATGTAATATTAGGGCATTCCTTAGCTAATATAGCTACTGTTTGCGGTTCTATGTGGCCGCCTGTTCGACCTGGTACATTATATAGCATAACCGGTAAATCAGTACTGTCTGCAATAGCTTTAAAATGTAAATAACAACCTTCTTGATTCGGTTTATTATAATATGGCACCACAGTCATCACACCATGAACACCAGTATGGCTAGCAGCCTTCGTTAAAGCAATCGATTTTTTAGTAGAATTACTACCTGTATTCGCAATAATGGTAGCACGATGACCATACTCTTTAGCGATTAATGTAAATAGCTCAAGTTTATCACGATCTTCAATATTTGGACCTTCACCAGTAGTGCCACATACAATTAGGCCATCAGAACCATTGTCCAACAAGTATCCGGCTAGACGTAGTGCTTCTTGAAAATTTACATGACCATCGTCAGTAAAAGGAGTGATCATTGCTGTTAAGATATTTCCAAATGTTGTCATCTTAGCACCCCCTGAAATATATAATTAGAAAGATTGATGTTCTACCAAGTACTCTGCAATTTGTAATGCATTTAATGCAGCACCCTTACGAATTTGGTCTCCTACAATCCAGAAATTCATAGCATGGTCATTAAACAAATCTTTACGAATACGGCCGATTTCACAATCATTTTGATTTGATGTGTATAAAGGCATTGGATATTCCTGTGCTGCTGGGTTATCATTCACACGTAAACCAGGGAATTTTTCACAAGCAGCTTTAAAATCTTCTACAGATACGGGTGATTCTGTTTTTACTAAGACAGATTCAGAATGAGAACGATATACTGGTACACGTACAGTAGTTGGTACAACAGCAATGGTGTCATCATGGAAAATCTTTTGTGTTTCCAATACCATTTTCATTTCTTCTTTGGAGTATCCATTTTCCATGAATACATCGATTTGCGGAATTAAATTAAAAGCGATTGGATAATGTTTGTCCATAGAGCCTGTAGGCAACAAATTTGCTACCATCTCTTCCCCTGCCACATGTTGAGCTACTTGGGAATCTAATTCTTCAATCCCCTCTTTACCAGCTCCAGATACAGCTTGGTATGTGCTCACAACAACACGTTTAATAGGAGATAAGTCATGTAATGGCTTTAATCCTAAAGCCATGATAATAGTGGAACAGTTAGGATTAGCAATAATTCCTTTATGTGTATCAATATCTTCTGGATTAACCTCAGGTACTACTAATGGAACTTCTGGATCCATGCGGAAAGCACTAGAATTGTCGATAACAATAGCACCTCGTTTAGCAGCTTCTGGAGCCAATGTTTTAGAAATAGAACCACCTGCAAATAAAGCAATATCTACACCGTCAAAAGATTCTGGTGTTGCTTCTTCTACCATATAATCTTTACCATCTACTGTCAAAACTTTACCTGCAGAACGAGCAGAAGCTAAGAGTTTAATGCTTTCATAAGGAAATTTACGTTCTTCAATTAATGTAATAAATTCTTGGCCTACTGCACCAGTAGCACCTAATATAGCTAAATGAGGTTTTCTCATAGTGACTCCTTAATATTAATAACTTAATGTATAGTTATATGTATTATACTATTTAAGTTTTTCTTTAGCAAGAATTATATAGAATATAGAATTATAAATAATGTTCTAAACCATACGTTAATCCTGCAAAATCTTTGATTTTTTTACAAGCTAATACCACTCCAGGCATAAAGGATAAGCGACTTAACGAATCATGACGAATCACTAATGTTTCATCATAGCCACCAAAAATAACTTCTTGATGAGCTACATAACCCGGTAACCGAACGCTGTGAATCGTCACATCATCTACCTTAGCACCACGAGCACCTGGTAGACTCTCACGAGTTAAATCTTCGGCAGCTTTTACATTAGCAGCTTGTTTTGCGTCATTGATCAATTTAGCCGTTAATACAGCTGTACCAGAAGGTGCGTCGTATTTATGATTATGATGTAATTCAATAATCTCTACATCTGGGAAGTACGGAGCTAGCTCTGCAGCCGTTTTCATCATCATCACTGCACCTAATGAGAAGTTAGGAGCTACCAAACAATTCGCATTATGTGATCTGCCAATGGAATCTAATTCTTGCCGTTGCGCTTCTGTAAGACCGGTTGTACCAATCACAACATGAATCCCCTTTGATAGCATAAGTTTTGCATTTTCAAAAATAATGGCTGGTGTGGTAAAGTCCACAATCACATCTGGATGTACGGCTTCAATACCCTCCTCTAATTGACTGTATATTTTACAATCTAAAGGGCTAGTACCGATGAATTCACTAACATCCTTTCCACCGTGACTAGGATCTACCCCGCCTACTAAAGTTAACTCTGTATCATTATGAACAGCTTTTAGAACCTCACGGCCCATTTTACCAGCTGCACCATTTACTAAAACTTTCATTGTTCCTCCTAGAATGATTCCTGTTGAAAGTATTGAATCATTTCTTTTGCTGTATCTATGGCTGTATCTGAGAAAGATTGTCCTGACATCATACGGGCAATCTGTATAACATGTTCTTCGTCTGAAAGAATAGTAACTTTAGAAATAGTTCGCCCTTCTTCTTCTACCTTATGTAAATGATAGTGTTGCTTTGCAACACTTGCTGTTTGTGGTAGATGTGTAATACAGAATACCTGATTACCTGAACTTAATTGAAGAATTTGTTTAGCTACTTGTAAAGCTATATCACCACTAATGCCTACATCAATTTCATCAAACACTAAGGTCTTATGGGTTGCTTTATTAAATACTGTTTTAAAAGCTAAAGCAATACGTGCTAACTCACCGCCAGAGGCAACTTTATGTAACGGCAATAATGCCTCCCCTGTATTAGCAGAAAATAATAGTTCTATGCGACTAGCTCCTAATGGAGACAAAATTTCAGTACCTTCTATGACAAACTCTAGCTTTGCCTTTGGCATACCTAATTGAGTTAAATTTCGCTGTAAGGCATCTGTAATTTCTTTATGATGAGCATGACGGATCTGTGTAAGAGTCTGTAACGCTTGTAATGCTTGTGTCTTTAGTGTTTCCACACGTTCCACTAGCTGTGATTCTTCACTTTCATCAGATTCTAGTAGCTCCAGTCGAGTTTGCGCTGCTTCTTCAAATGCTAAAATACTTTCAATGGTTTCTCCATATTTACGTTTTAAATTGTAAATAAGCGTATCTCTCTCTTGTAAGTAAAAATAGCGTTCTTCGTCATAACTAATGCAGTCACGGTATCTATCTAACGCTTGTCCAGCCTCTTCTAATTGATAATAGGCGGATCGCAATAACTCAGCTATTTCTTCCATGTCTTTATCATATTTTACAAGATCAGTCACTTCATTAGTAACACTATTTAAACCATCAATCAGGGGAGTTCTGCCCCCATAGATACCATCATAACAATTAGAAATTGTAGATTGAAGATGCTCATAGTTATCTAATCTTTCTAATTCTTCCGATACAGCCGTATCTTCATTAGTTTGTAATTGGGCTTCTTCAATTTCATCAATCTGAAACCGCAACATATCTAATTCACGTATTCTTTGTGCCGACTCTTCACGCAATGTTTCTAATTGTCGCTTTGCACTGGCATATTCAGTATAGGCTGTTACGTAATTTTCATAAGCCTTCGTGGCACCATCATTATACGTATCTAAATAGATATGATGTGTTTCTGGTAATAAGAGCTGTTGGTTACTATATTGACCATGAATATCTGCTAAATAGGTGCCGATTTCACGTAAAGCCTTCAATGGAATCACTTGGTCATTAGCCAAAATTTGTGATTTACCGTTTCGATTAAAAGTTCTAGATAAAATTAAAGTATCTTCTTCTACTAAAATGTTTTTATTTACTAACAGTTCTTGTAATGCGGTATCTCCAGCAATGTCAAACACACCTTCAATGAGAAAAGAGTCCTTTTCACGACGAATAAATTCACTACTAGCTCTTTCTCCTAATAAAATGGAAAATGCATCCATCAAAATTGACTTACCTGAACCTGTTTCTCCAGTAAAAATAGTGATACCCTTAGCAAACTCTAACTGCATATGTTCGATGAGGGCAAAATTTTTAATCCCCATGCGTACTAGCATATTAATCCCTCATTAAGTCTTGCATACGTTCTAATACTAATTCTACACTTTCTACGGAATTGCAAATTAATAGAATCGTATCATCTCCTGCAATTGTTCCCATTACTTCGGGCCATTTTGCATGGTCAATGGCAAATGCCACAGATTGTGCGGATCCTGGCAAAGTATGTAATACTACTTGATTTAAGACGTGTTCGATACGCAAAATGGAATCTTGAAACAAGCGATTGATGCGAGTTCTAGATAACATAATATTTTCTTCAGGAGATAAGGCATATCGATAGCGCCCATCTCCTGTAGGAACTTTAATTAACATTAATTCCTTAATATCACGTGATACTGTTGCTTGTGTAACAGTAATCCCTTCTTCTACCAAAGCTTGCGCTAACTCTTCTTGTGTTTCAATAGCCTTAGTTTGAATAATTTCTTTTATCTTATTATAACGAAAACGTTTCATTATTTCCTCCGACGAATAATATATAAAATAGGCGGTTGATTCGCTTGATTTAATGGTCGCCATGTACTGCAGTGAAAATCTTTTTGACTAACAGAAGCTATATAGTCTTCTAAATTTTCTGCCTCTTTACGACCAGTTTCTGTTCCAGGATACGCTACAATGGTACATAATCCATGTATTGAAAGTTTTTCTAATCCCTTTGATACAACTTTAATTGTTGATGTAGATTGGGTCATGATTTGATGGTCTGCATTTGGTAAGTACCCTAAATTAGCTACCATTAAATCAATAGTAGATACAGGAAGTGATTCCAGTGCACTATCATGTGACCCCAATATGAAATCCACTTGTTTTATAGCCTGTGGAAGCTCTTTCAAAATTTTTTCTTTCGTCCTTGTTAGGGCTACTTCTTGTATATCAATGGCATATACATGAGAATTTTTATGACAATGTGACAATAGATATACCGTGTCATGTCCATTGCCACAAGTAATATCTACAATAGTTCTAGCTGTAACCAGGGCGTCTAACCATAAGTGATGCTGAAATTCTACACTATGGTGTAGAGGAATCATAGAACCTCCTTAGATCGTGCTGTCAACTTTTTAAACAACGTAGCAAAGAATTTTTGATCTTTAAATCGTACATATTTACAATATTGTGGATGCGCTTCAATATGTAGAGAATCAGTATTACTAAATTCGTAATCAAACGTACCATCTACAGAAATATGTAGATTTTTCTGACGCTCTGGCATCGTAATATCTATCTTTGCACTTTCTTTAAGTACCAAGGATACACCTTGCAATAAATGAGGTGCTATGGGTGTTACGATAAGCGAGCGATTATCTGGCGCCATAATAGGCCCTCCAGCGGATAAGTTATACCCTGTAGATCCAGTAGAACACGCTACAATTAAACCATCAGCAGGATACATTTGTGTATGCCCACCATTAATCGATAAATTGATGCGAGCCATTTTACCCGGTTCTGAGCGAGATACCACAATATCATTAATAGCAGGACGAAGCACGCGTTCTCCTTCTGGAGTATGCAAAGTTCCCACTAAATGAATGCGATCTTCCACATAATAATCGCCTTTACTAATTCTTTCAATGGCCATTTCTAAATTATCAAGCTCTATTTGATTTAAAAAACCTAATTCCCCTAAATTAATACCACAAATTGGTACATTATAAGGATAGATTTGACGTGCCAATTGAATAATCGTACCATCACCACCAAAGCTAAATGCCATATCTAAATGTTCAAATACTTCTGGTCGTGGTAATAAGTGAGACTTTTCTATCCCCAATGCACATACATCATGATGTTCTAATTCTTTAGGCATATAAACTTCTATGCCATATCTATGGCAATAGGTAATTGCTTGTGATAAAATATCTCGAATATTCTCTTTTTTCATATTAGGAAAGAAACCGATTCTCATAGATCCTCCTATAATTGATGAGCCTCCTCTACCGTGGCTGTAATAAGCCCTTCAGTAATCTCTAAGGAACCCTCTGCTTGTTTTGTAAAATATCCTAAAAATTCAATATTTCCTTCCATTCCTTTAATGGGAGAATAGGTTAGTCCATGTAAATATAACCCACAGTCTTTAGCAATGTGTAAGATACGATCTAACACCAATCTATGTGTGGATTTTTCACGTACGATTCCACCTTTACCGACTAGTTCTTTACCAGCCTCAAACTGAGGCTTAATTAAAGCTACTAATGAGCCCGTAGCTTTCAATAGGGTCGTCGCTACTGGAAGCACCTTATCTAGAGAGATAAACGCCACATCAATAGAAATAAAATCACTAAGTTCTCCTAATTGTACCGGTGTAACAGTGCGAATATTTTGTTTTTCCATGTTAACGACTCTAGGATCTTGCCGTAATTTCCAGGCTAATTGATTATATCCTACATCAATGGCGAACACTTTGGAAGCCCCATGTTGTAAGGCACAATCTGTAAACCCTCCTGTGGAAGCACCAATATCTACCATAACGGCATTCGTTAAATCGATGGGATATAACTCTATAGCTTTTTCCAACTTTAAGCCACCACGACTCACATATGGTAAGGTATTACCTTTTACTTCCAAATGTGCATCTACTGAAACTTTAGTGCCAGCTTTATCCAATCGCTGTGTACCTGAAAAAATAAGTCCCGCCATAATAGCAGCCTTAGCTTTTTCTCTACTTTCAAATACACCACGTTGCACAAGTAGTATATCAAGACGTTCTTTTTGACTCATAGGTGTCTCCTATTGTGTGCGGTCCATTAAATATTGGACTAGACCTTCAAGAACAGGTGATGTTTGATTGGAATCGTGCAATGCTGTTAAGGCTAGATGAGCCACCTCTTGGGCGCGTTCTTTGGCGGTATCTAAGCCTAAAATAGATACATAGGTTGCTTTATGCTGACGTTCATCACTGCCAGGTGTTTTCCCTAATTCTTCTTGTGTACCTACTACATCTAAGATGTCATCGGTAATTTGGAATAATAAACCTAAATGATCTGCATATCGTAGGTAGGCCTCTCTTACGGATATTGTGGCATCCATAATAATCAGACCAACTTCAACAGCTGCACTAAATAATGCGCCTGTTTTACCTTTGTGAAGAACCACTAATTCATCCAATGGTAGGAATTTTCCTTCTGATTGTAGATCAAAAGCTTGACCACCTACCATTCCGCTAGGCCCTGCACCTTTTGCTAAAACATGAATGATCTGCACCACTTGTTCCGCAGATAATGTTGTATGTTTGCTAACTAATTCAAAGGCATAGGTTAATAATCCATCTCCAGCTAGAATAGCCATACCATCACCATAGACACGATGATTAGTTAGTTTTCCACGACGATAATCATCATTATCCATAGCTGGTAGATCATCATGAATTAAAGAATAGGTATGAATCAATTCAATAGCACATACTACATCTTTATAAGCTTCCCAAGATCCACCTAAAGATTCAATGACAGCTTTTGTAATAATTGGACGAATTCTTTTACCACCCATCAATAAGCTATAATTCATGCTATCGTATAAACGAGCATATTCCGTATTAGGTGATTCTAATACAGAGGATAAATAACTTTCAATGTCTGCTTTGCTTTGTTGCAAGTACTCTTTTAACATAATATCCTCAATTCTTTGAAAGATAATAATTTTTGTATAAATATTCTAGTTCTATTATACCTAAAAAAACGTACTTTGTCTCCTAATTCGTATCTACTTGTACAGTTTCAATTATTTGTTCAACTTCTTTTTCTACAAGTTGCAATAAATCAGAACATTCTTTGACTAATGTTAATCCTTCTTTGTAGGTTTTTAACAATTCATGCATAGATAAGCTTTCGTCATCTAGTTTTTTCACTACTTCTTCTAGGGCTGTATATTTTTTTTCGTAATTTTTAATAGATTTAGCCACGTTGTGTTACCTCCTGTACAGTTGCTTTCACAGAACCATCTTGAATATGTATATCCAATGTATCGCCAAGTTGTATATCTTGAATCGTTTGTAATGGAGCACCATTAACATCTACTTTAGCAAAGCCCTTGATGACCTTAGACAATGGATTTTTATTATCTAATTGAGTTGCTAATATGGCTAACTTACGTGATTCATCTTGTGTTTTCTTTTGTATTGCACTATGTAATAGGTGTTCGAAGCGTTGTAATATGTTTTTCTGTTGATGCACCAAGTTCATGGCAGGTACAGTAATCTTGCGATTTGTAATAGA
Organism: uncultured Veillonella sp.; assembly: GCA_963522415.1. Lineage (GTDB taxonomy): Bacteria > Bacillota > Negativicutes > Veillonellales > Veillonellaceae > F0422. The sequence continues at coordinate 15,182 of CAUQZV010000018.1, forward strand.
AAATAACTGTTGTTTTTCTTTTTGAATACGATACTGTACTGTGTTGTGAATAAAGTCTAATTTTTGCTGTACTTCTTCTTGTAGGTCCACCAGTGGATAGATAGCTAGCTCAGCGGCATGACTAGGAGTAGCCCCTCTTACATCTGCAACAAAATCGCATAATGTATAATCTACTTCATGACCTACTGCAGACACAACCGGTGTTGTACAGTGGAATATAGATTCTATTAAGGATCTATCATTAAAGCACCATAAGTCTTCCATAGAACCACCACCACGACCTACAATAATCAAATCTACATCTGGATCCGCATCTGCCATAGCTACACCACGAGCAATAACAGGGCCCGCTGTAGGTCCTTGTACAGGTACATTAAATACTTTAAATATCACTAATGGATTGCGATGAGATGCTACATGTAAAATATCATGTATAACTGCTCCCGATGCAGAAGTAACAACGCCGATACAACTCGGTACAGGTGGCAAAGGTTGTTTGTGCCGTTCGTCAAAATACCCCAATGCATATAGTTCTTGTTTTAATTTTTCATAGGCAATTTGATAGTCACTTTTGGCACCAATACGAATGTCTTCACAAATAAAACTTAAACGACCAGTCTTTTCGTAAAAACTAATGTTTCCTCGTACTTGTACTAACAAACCGTTTTCAAGGGCGCCTTCCAAGCCACGTTGTTGCACTTTAGAACGCCACATAGCCATATCAATGGAGCCTGTATCATCGATGAGAGAAAAATAATAATGTCCTGTACTATGACGTTTTACATTAGAGATAACACCTTCAACAATACAGTTCTTTAAGAGAAATTCTCCCTCTACGGTTTGCTTAATAATTTTATTTAATTCTCCAACGGAGTAAGCATCCATTCTATTCTCCTTCAACAACCTTTGCTCCATAGGCATTACCTGAGGCATTATCTGCACTATATTTAGAGGATACACATAACACATCTAAATCATGATGATGTCCCCAATGAACTAAACGATCTTGTAAGTAAGTATTAGCCATGACACCACCGGCAGTAATTAAGGTTGTAATATTATGCTTTGTTAAAATATGAGATAAGGCTTTCTCTAGGGAACTTCCAATACAATGGAACACAGAGGCTGCCAAAATTTGTGCTTTTGTTTCTGTACCAAATGATTCCCTATCAGTCCAATCTATAGGCCCATGTTGTAATGATTCCCACCAGCGTTGTCCAGCGCTATATGGCCCACCAAAGCTGATGGTAGAGCCTTTCACTGATACGGGGAGCACAGAGTCTACATTATATTTAATGCGTCGCCCCAACATTTCCATACTTGGGCCCGCTGGAAATTGTAATCCCATTAAAACACCTAGTCGGTCTACTAACTGGCCTCCTGCTATATCATCAGAGCCACCTACTATTTGCACTTTAAAACCACTTTTATAAATGCGTTCACAAAGAACAAATTCCGTGGTTCCTCCAGAAAGGTGTAAACTTAAAAAGGGCCCTTCTGGAATTTCACCAATTTCACGCAAGGCTGCCCATATATGATTCTCTTGATGAGAAAATACATGTACAGGAACTTGTAAACAATGTCCCAGTGATTTTGCTGTATTAAGACCTACTAAGAATGCCGGCATATAGGAATCTTCTTCTCGTCTTGGAAAACCGCTGACACCGATAGCTGAAATGGGTTGATCCAATTGTAAAGACTGAATCAATTCACCTAAAGCACGAGTATGTTGAAACACCATTTGTGACTGTTGCAGCCCTCGTTTACCTTGCGGTACCTCTAGCAGCTTTCTAACTTCCTGTACTAATCTACCTTCCTCATCAACAAGAGCACAAGATGTAGTATAGCAGCTTGTATCTATTCCTAAATAATAGGCCATGTTATTGTCTCGATTTGGCTAAATTATGAAGAATAGCATTAATGTACTTATAGGAAGTCTCTCCACCAAACTCTTTTGCTAATAGAACAGCTTCATTGATGACAATCTTAGCGGGTGTATCCTCTTGTGGATGTAATAACTCCCACGCTGCCATTCGCAAAATAGTAAGTTCTACTTTAGGAAACCGCTCCATTTTACGTTTAGGAGAAAATTCTTGTAAAGCTGCATCTAATTGTTCTATTTCACTACGCACACCTGCAATTAATTGCTCTGCAAATTGATTGGCTTTTCCTTGCATGTTAGTAGTATCTAAAACTGTCTCTTCAACTACTTCCCCTGAAAAGGTATCTGCGTAAATTGTTTCAAATGCAAATACTCTTGCTAACCTACGATGATTCATGACTAGGTTCCCTTCTTTCTAAACCGTCGATGTGTACATCTACACGAACACGGTATAAGTCTAACATATTTCGTAAATCTTGCCGCACTTGTTGTTGTATTTGTCGTGCCACTTCTAATGGATGAAATCCACAATATAAACGTAGATATAAATTAATTTCTATGAAAGCTTCTCCAAAGCTATCTCGTTTATGTTTTACATTCATTCCAGGCCAACTTTTTTGTCCTAACTTTTGTGAGATACCATCAACAACACCATCAAAAAAACGCTTACTCATAGAGTGGATTTCATCGAAGGATGACAATACTCTTGCAGTGACATCTAAAATAACGGCATCTGTAATTTCTATTTCTAAATGATCTGACATACAAATCCCCTATGATATGGTACTTTCAAAAATAATATCTTGTACATAAATATCAACACTATTCACGGTAGCATCTGCCATAGATACAAGAGCACTCTTCACTCGTTCTTGTAACCGTAATGCTATATCTGGAACACGATATCCATAATACACTGCAATGTGTAGAGATACTTGTAATGAACCATCTTCCAAAACTTGTACTTTTACACCTTCCATGGCATTTTTTCTACCAAATAAACTACTTACCGTATCTCCAAAAGTTGTGCTCATACCTGCAACACCTTTCGTTTCTAGTGCTGTCATGGTGGCAATCATTTCATAAACAGAATGATCGAACTGTATTAGTCCTTCAAAAAAGCGATTATCTTCCATATATTTACCAAAAAAGCATTTGTCGTCCTACCACAGGCCAACAAATGCTTTTAATTACAATACTATACTAGTTGTTAAAAGATCAATTCTGTGGTTTAAGCACGTTCAATATATTGTCCAGTACGTGTATCTACACGCAATACATCATCTACTTCGATGAACAAAGGTACTTTTACAACATAACCTGTTTCTAATGTAGCAGGTTTATTACCACCAGTTGCAGTATCGCCGCGGATACCAGGGTCAGTTTCAACTACGCGTAACTCAACAGCTACAGGTAAGTCAATACCGATGACAATGCCTTGGAAGAACATAATGGATACTTCCATGTTTTCTAATAAGAAGTTTTTTGCGTCCCCTAATTGGTCAATAGTTAACTCAATTTGGTCATATGTTTCATTGTCCATGAACGTATATGCTCCATCGGACTCATATAAGAAAGCCATACGACGACGATCAACATGAGCTTTAGGCACTTTTTCACCAGCATTGAAAGTACGCTCTACTACTGCACCTGTTTGTAGGTTTTTTAATTTAGCACGTACGAAAGCCGCACCTTTACCTGGTTTAACATGTTGAAAGTCAACTACTTGCCATACATTACCGTCAAGTTCGACAGTTACGCCTGGACGAAAATCATTACTGGAAATCATTGTAAATCCCTCCATTACACATCTAGTTCTATTAAATCTTTAGGAGTTTTTGTGAGTATTTCACAGCCCTCCTTAGTAACTATAACTGTATCTTCAATACGCAATCCCATATGACCTGCTATATATATACCAGGTTCTACAGTAACTACCATATTCTCAGTTAATACATCTTTTGATTTGGGCGATGCCACTGGCAATTCATGGATATCTAAACCAACACCATGCCCTGTACCATGACCAAAATTAGATCCATAACCTTGTTCTTTAATATAATTTCTACATACTGCATCCACTTCAGCGCCGGTTACGCCTTCTTTAATAAAAGCAACGCCTCGAGTTTGTGCTTCTAGTACGATAGAATAGAGTTTCTTTTGTTCATCATTAGCTTTACCTAACACAATGGTTCGTGTCATATCAGAGTGATATCCGCTATACATAGCACCAAAGTCAAAGGTAACAAAATCGCCTCGTTCCATCACTTTATCACTAGCTACCCCATGAGGCATACTAGAACGATAGCCCGATGCTACAATAGTTGTAAAAGATGGCTCTCTAGAACCACGTTGTAACATTTCAGTTTCTAAAATGATGCGAGCCTCATTTTCAGTCATCCCCACCTTTAATTGTGGCAACATAGCTGCAAATGATTCATCAGCAATTCGAAATGCTTGACGCAAACATTGTAGTTCATCTTCGCGTTTTACAATACGAAGACTAGCAAAGTCAAAGGATAAAAATTCTGTTTCGTTTAATGTATCACAAACTTCTTGAAATACATCAACACTCATATAATTTCCTTCAAAGCAACATGTGGATAACCTAATCTTGGAGGAAGCTAGTATACTCTTGATAGTATCATACACATCCCCCGTATACTGGATGACCTCATACCCTTCACATTGTTCTTTAGCCTGTTCTGTATAACGACTGTCCGTTATCATATAGGCTTTGTCAGGGGTTACAAATGCCACTCCAGTGGTCCCTGTAAATCCGGCAAAGTAATGTAAGTTGATAGGACTAATGAGGATGGCTCCTTCATATGTTTCTTCTGTTAGGAATGCTTGCAAAGCGACTAATCCATTCATCGTCTCGCCTCCTTAAAAAGCATCAACTAATGATACCATATAATGCATAGTTATGACAAATTGAATAGATTCGATTAAACAATTTCTTTTTCTTCGGCTGTTAAATCTGTAAAAGCTCCCACTTCTTCAATAGAATTAAGTGTAATGCTATCAATAGCAATGCGTTGTAAATACGTTACTGTTCCACCACAGGCACCAATCATACGTTTCACTTGATGATATTTTCCTTCGTAAATCGTCAACTCACAGGAGTGAATAAGTTCACCAGACTCATTCATCACACTTTCATCGTTGTGTAAAGTTAATTGTGCTGGTTTACATTCTGTACCATCCCCTAACACCATACCTTCTTGGATGCGACGAATACCTTCCTCGGACAATGTGCCACTATATTCAACATAGTAAGTTTTACCAATATTTTTTTTGCCATGAATAATTTTATGAGCCCAAGGCCCATCATTGGTTAATAATAATAACCCTTCTGTATCTTTATCAAGCCGTCCTACAGGAAATACTTTTAAAGTTTGAAACTCTTCAGGGAGTAAGTCCATAATAGTAGGTTCTACAGGATCTTCGACGGCTGTTACATATCCAGCTGGTTTGTGAAATTTAATATAATATTCTAATTGTGCTTGTACAACTTGATCTTGAACCGTAACCACATCTACATCAGGATTGATATGCATATCTTTTTTCTTAACTATACTATCATTTACCTTTACAAGACCCTGTTTAATTAAATCATGCACTTCTTTTCTTGTACCAAAAGCTTTATGGGCTAAAAATTTATCAATCCTCACCGTAACCACCTTCTCTCACATGAGTATGAGATGTATCATTTAATATACAAATACGATTATAAGGAGATTGGTCACCCCAAAAATCCACCACACTAACGGCTGTATTCCCTTGTGCTAACCGCCATAAACAATTCAATGGAATACCCGTTAATGCACATAATAATGTGCGTATGGTTCCTCCGTGACAAACTACTAATAATCGTTCATCATCCTTCATACGCGCTAACTCTTCTAATAAACGAGTATAGGCACGATCTTGCACCATTTCTACTGTCTCCCCATTAGGAATTGGTTTCTCTGACGGATCTTCATAAATGGCTTCGATTTGTCCAGGCCAGCGTTCATTAATTTCAGAATATGTTAAGCTTTCCCAGTCTCCAAAGTTAATTTCTCGTAATCCTTCTGTAAAAGTGGTAGGAATATATCGACCTTTTAGAATTTCTTCCGCCGTAACCCTAGCTCGTACTAGGTCTGAAACGATAGCTCTGTCAAAATGAACATCTCGTAATGCATCCCCCACATCCACAGCTTGGGCCATGCCTTTTTCATTTAAAGGTATATCGCTAAATCCTTGGTGTTTCCCTAGATGATTCCAATCCGTTTCACCATGGCGAACAAAGTATATTTGTATCATAGTATCTCCTGTTATAATGTAAAATATGCTCGTAAAGCTTGTAATAATTGTTCATTTTGCTCTCTTGTTTTGACAGCCATACGAAACCAATTAGAGCCTAGCCCAGTATAGTGAGAGCAGTCTCTAATTAATATAGATTGATGATACAAGTGCTGAATCATATCTTCTAATGAATACTGCTCATGTAGGTGACAAAGAATATAATTCACAGATGGTTCAATACACCGTAACGGTTCTATCTTTGTAAGTTCATTGTATAACCATTCTTTTTCTATTTTTAGTACTCTTCGAGTCTTTTGTACATAGTCTACATCTTGTAGAGCCTCTTCACTGTATATTTGAGCTATATGGTTTACAGACCAAGCAGGAATATGATCTTTGATAAATTGTATAATCATAGGACTTGCCATCATCGCTCCAATACGTAAACCGGGAACTGCATAAAACTTAGTTAAAGAATGTACAACAATCACATTGTCATACTCCTTCACATAGTTTCGCATAGAATAGTCATCCCCTAAAAAATCAACAAATGACTCATCAAACACTAGATAGTGACCATTTTTCTTGCAAACTTCAAATAATTCACGACTTTCATGTTTCCATAAGGTGCCACATGGATTATTGGGATTCCCAATAAATACTAAGCGATGCTTAGACTGATTTAAATCATATAGCATTTGTTCCACCGGATACGAAAAAGAGAATACGTCCGCATCAAATTGTAATTCATATTCTATGACTGGTAGTCCACACGAATGAGCACCATGGCTATACTCTGAAAATCCAGGAGCTGGCACATACACAGCTTCTATTTCGAGCAATCGACATATGGCATAGATTAATTCAGCTGCACCATTACCGAAAGCAATGCGTTCTTTTTGCATATCCCACAATTCGGATGTGATAGCAAAGAGGTTCGTCATGTCTGGATCTGGATAATGTATCACATATTGAAATGCCTCATTCATAGCATCCAACCCCTTGGCACTCATACCCAAAGGGTTGATATTGGCACTAAAATCTAAAATCTGACCTAAAGAAGTACGTAACTGTCGGCTCGCTTTATGTACATTGCCACCATGTACATTCATTGTTTTCACCATCATAAGCTCCTTTATCGTTCCATAAAAGTAATTCCTTCATTCGTGGTTTCCACGATATCTATGAAGGTAAGATTTGGCAATTCCTGTTTTACTCGTTGCAAGCAGTGTACAATACTTGGTGAGTCCGGAGGAAATAGCAAACCCAGTACGGTTCCACTATGGGCAATAATCGTTCCTATGGCGTTACACTCTACCCCAATTTGATGTAATGCATATAAATTTGCCTTATGCAAAATGCGTTGATTTCCGAAAGAACTAATGGTAGAGGCTTCACCGATAAGTTTCACATTATGCTTATGTATACCTTCTTTAAATTTTGCTAAAGCTTCTACCATCAACTCTTCTTTTTCATCAATTAAAGCATCTAAATTTTGTTGATGATTAAATTGTACCGTATCAATCGTACCGCCTTCATCAAACATGATGATTCGGATGGGTGGACATGTGCCTAATAATTCACAACATGTACCATTTAGATAATCGAATTGAACAATACCAGGATAAAAGGGCGCATCTGTAGGTTCAATTGATAAGCAGATTGAGGATAATTGCTCCATAGAAAGATCGTAGCCATGACTTTTCGCTGTAGCCACAGCAACTACACTAATATCTGCGCTACTAGAGGCCAATCCTTTGCCTTGTAAAATATCGGAATGTAAATATACGGGCTTCGCCGTAGATCGATCGATTCCTAATGTATCCAAAACCGTGATGTAAGCTTGATAGGCCTTTGACTGTAAAGAAATCGATGAAAGAGGAAGTGGATATTGTACATCGCCAATGGCGTAGGAATAGCGATTAATAGGACAGGTTACTAAAAATCGTTGTCCTTTTATGGAGCCTTGAATAAATTCTCCACAAGTGCCTGGCGTTCTTACATAAAATGCCAACTCTACTTCCTCCTTTCATTTATATAACACTTATAATAATGGCGCCTAAAATGATAAAAATTTCTGATAATTCACATACAAATCCATACGTATCCCCTGTAGTCCCTCCTAAATGTTTTGTCACATAGGAGTTAATGATAAGATTCACTGTTAAAGCAATGATAAATAGATACGCATACAACCATTCATAGAAGAACAATGGTAATAATGCCAATACCGTTGCTACCGATGTGGCATACTTAGGGGCATTAGCAGCAAAAAATTTACCGATTCCTTCCGGTCTTGCATAAGGAAACTTTTGAATACTAATGACCATCGTATAGCGACTCAATATGGGCATACTCATCAGAACTATAGGTACCACTACAGTCGGTAAATTCACTAATAATTGCCACTTTAAGAGTGTCAGAAATACAAAACCTACTACCCCATTACTCCCTACTCGACTATCTTTCATAATCTCTAATTTACGTTCTCGATCTCGTCCTGAAAATAAGCCGTCACAGGTATCCATAAATCCATCTGCATGAAGTCCACCAGTAAATAGAAATTCAAAGATAACTAACATAAGCATCAGTAAGGATACCGGAATATACGAATTTGCTAAACTATAAAGAGCCCACATAAAGGCGCCAATGACAAGTCCTACTAAAGGAAAATAGGTAACGGATGCGCCAAAGTCTTCTACTTTCCACTCTGTTTGGTTTACAATTTTTAAGCGTGTTAAAAATTGAAGTCCTACAAGAAATCCTTTCATGTTCCACCTACCATTGATTAATTACATATGTACTGACCATTGTTAACGCAACACCCAAGATAGAAACAGTATACATCAAATATATAGTTTGATAAATGTGTTTCCCTACCATAGATGTTATAGGGTCTCCCATATAGGCCCGAAAGGTGACTTTGTCATGATACACATTTTGTCCACCTAACCGAATATGTAAAGCCCCTGCTACGGGAGCTTCTGCATAGCCCCCATTAGGACTAGGATGTTTATGCGCATCACGAATGGCTATACGTATGGCATGTTTCCAATCTTTGCCACATAGAAAAGAAGCTATCACAAATAAAACACAAGTAATACGTGCAGGAATATAATTAACTACATCATCTAAGCGGGCTGCAAAACGACCAAAGTATAAATAGCGCTCATTTTTATAGCCTAACATGGAGTCCATCGTATTAATAGCTCGGTATCCAATAGCTCCCCATGGCCCTAATAGAACAAACCAAAATAGAGGGGAAATAATGCCATCCACTGTATTTTCCGCTACTGTTTCAATAGTGGCACGAGTAATTTCACTTTCATCAAGTTCACTAGTCTTACGACCTACAATCCATCCCACTTTACGGCGTGCTTCAGATATATCTTGTTTTCTCAACAAATTAGCAATTTCTATGCCTGCCTCTGCTAAACAACGAGGGCTAATGGCAATGTATAGGCACAATAAGGATACTATGAAATAGCCGATGGGATGTAGGGTCCCTCCTATAAATAGAAGACCCGTAACAATGATCATCACAGTCATTAAGACTAGTAATACAGTAGATATCCCTAATAGTATTTGATTCCTTGCGTTAGTATTCTTTTTATACAATAGATGTTCATAGAAAGAAATACAATTACCAATTAAAACAACAGGATGGTATTTACTTCTAGGGTCACCCACTAAAGTATCTAACAAAAGTGCCCCAAAAGGAATAAAATAAAGAAGATGGTGTATAAACCATTCCATTAGTCCTGCTCCCATAATGATTGAATATAATCCATATCTAAATGTTCTTCTACAATCTTAGCTAATCGATTATAGGCAGCTTCTTTATGTTCAAAGTAGCGGAATACAATATCCAATGGCTCTAATCCTTTTTTTGTACGCAATGCATTCAGGATTGAGCGACGTAATCCATCATTATCTAAAATGCCATGAATATATGTGCCCATCACTTGACCATTACTAGTGACAAAACCATCGATCACATCTACCTTAGCATCACTACGCTTTTGAATGTGGAAACAACGTTCTCCTGCTCCTACTGGCTGTGTATCTCCCATATGGATTTCATAGCCTACAAGATTTTCACCACTATAGTTAGTACCTAAGAAAGATAAATCCTTTACATCAAAGCAAACTTGATGTGTTAATTTTTCAGTTTTCATAGTAGTAGCTGTTGGAAGCAAACCTAAGCCTTTTAATTCAGGAATATCCCCTTCAATCCCTTCTGGATCATAAAGCATTTCTCCCAGCATTTGATTACCACCGCAAATACCCAATACAGGTACCCCAGCATTTGCTAAGTCGTGGATATTTTTATCATAGCCATGCTCCTGCAAGTACGATAAGTCAGCTAATGTGTTTTTAGAGCCTGGTAAAATTACCATATCTGGATGACCAATTGGCTCCCCTTGTTTCACAAAACGAACAGATACATCTGGTTCATAGGCAAGAGCATCAAAGTCTGTAAAGTTAGAAATTTTAGGAGTTTGCATTACCGCAATCGTAATCTCCTTAGATACTCCTCTATATTTGCTTTCTAATACTACAGAATCTTCTTCATCAATATCAAGGTTTTCTATTGCCGGTACTACACCTACTACTTTTTTACCCGTTTTTTCTTCAATGAAATCCAATGCAGGTTGTAATAATGTGACATCACCTCTGAATTTATTAATAATAATACCTTTTACTAGATCTCTTTCATCTGGTTCTAATAATTCTAAAGTACCCACCACAGAGGCGATAGCACCACCACGATCAATATCGGCAATAAGCATGACAGGAGCCTTTGCTAACTTGGCAACACGCATGTTTACAATATCATTAGCTTTTAAATTGACTTCTGCAGGACTACCAGCCCCTTCAATGACAATCATATCAAAATTATCATCAAGATATTGTAAACTTTCTTTTACTTTATCTAAGGCTGTTAAGGAGTATTTTGTATGGTATTCTCTAGCGCTATACACACCTACCGGTTTGCCCATTAACACAACTTGAGAGGACTGATTGCCTGTAGGTTTTAATAGAACGGGATTCATTTGTACAATAGGCTCTAGACCTGCTGCTTCCGCTTGCGCTACTTGGGCTCGCCCAATTTCATCCCCTGCTTTGGTAACATAGGAATTTAACGCCATATTTTGTGCTTTAAAAGGTACTGTTTTATATCCCTTATTATGTAAAATGCGACACATTGCTGTAGCTAAAATACTTTTACCTACATTAGAACTGGTACCTTGAAACATAATTTTTTTAGCCATGGTTGCTTACCTCCAATGCTTTTATATCTATTGTCATACCACTGATTGTTATATACGCTTCATCAGCCTCTGCTGCTACCATTCGATTGACACGTCCCATAATATCTCTAAAAATACGAGCTAATTTATTCTCTGGTACAATCCCTAAGCCAATTTCATTGGTCACAAAAATAACCGTCTTTTCGTTGTCTCCCTTGTAGGATCGAATCACATCAAGTACAGCTTGTGCTTCTGAAAGTATAGCTCTTTCACGGCAATTTATATCTTCCTGAGATGTAAATTCACCATCTTCTAATAATAGATTAGTAGTCCACATCGTTAAGCAATCTACTAATACCACAGAACATTCATCTAATATTTTTTGAATCTCTTTACTTATGGCACAAGGGATTTCATAATTGTTCCAAACCATTTTCCGTCGTTCTTGATGTAAATGAATACGATGTTTCATCTCTTCGTCATAAGCTTGCCCTGTAGCAATATATCCTTTTTGTCCCTCTTTAGATAAAGCTAGTGTTTCTGCAAACTCACTTTTGCCACTACGAGCGCCACCTGTACAAAATATGATACGATTTTTCATAGTATACCTATACAAAGTTGCCCTTTATCAGTTATCATATGTACTATACGTTCATTATAAAGGAGACAACTATGGAATTATTAAATTTAGACATTCAATTAATGGCCACTCTATGGGAAAATACCTATCGTGCAGCCATTAAAGATCAAAATGGAAATTATGTAGCCTCTGTACGCATTATCGTAAATGTTCCACTTTCACCAGATCGTTTACCACCCAATGCACCAAAAGCAGATCCACAATTATTTGTATTGGTAGAAGACGCTGTGATGGAATCGGAAGATATCATTCAGTTTGAAACCTTATTATCCGTACACATCCGAGAAAAATTTAAAAACGAAATCGATCAGATTTATTTCTTCTATCCAAGCCCTGAAGATGTGCTAAACAAAACTGTAGATGTACAAGAGGTACAACATTAATCACAGTAGCTACATATATAGTATTATAGCACATCCAAGAAGATTTGATAGAAATAATCTAAGAGATACTAAAAGGAGGTACCCAACATGGAGTACCTCCTTTTATATCGTATACTATTTCACTTCATCTTCTACGCGAGCTAAGATAAATAGCAAGTCGGATAAACGATTCAAATAGCGAAGATTCGACATATGAATCTCTTCTGTTTCTCCTAACTTCCATAGGTCTCGTTCTGCACGGCGAACGATGGTACGACCTAAGTGCAAGAAACTGGATGTTTTGCTATCACCAGGTAAAATAAATTTAGATAATGGCTCTAATTGTTCATCAAATTTGTCGATGATCTGTTCTAAATTAGTCACATGCTCATCTGTAATAGTAGCTTCTTGTCCTAAACTAGAGATATCAGCCATAATCATCCATAGTTCTTTCTCAAGTTGCAATAATGTGTCTTGTACTACCTTTTTGTCAGAGTACGCTCGAGCTACTCCAAGAAAGGCTTGTGCCTCGTCAATTGTTCCATACGTACAAACACGTTGAGATGCTTTACTTACACGTTCACCAGTATATAACCCAGTAGAACCTGCATCGCCTGTTTTCGTGTACACTTTTGCCATAGTATACCTCCTTAACAACTAGAAACCTTACGATCTCTGTAACATAAGATGTGCATTGCTCCCTTTATATACGACTCGCTATGTCACGCAAACGTTGAATACGACTTTCTGTAGATGGATGCGTACTAAATAATTGAGTCATAGTGGAAGAAATTCCACTTAAAGGATTAATGATAAACATGTGTGCTGTAGATGATACGCGGCTTTCGCTTTGACCAGGAAGCACACCAAATTTAGCATAATGTTCAATTTTGGCTAATGCGGATGCTAAGGATAATGGCTTTCTACTCATCATTGCCCCTTCTTCATCTGCTAAATATTCACGAGAACGTGAAATAGCCATTTGAATTAAGCTAGCTGCCAATGGGGCTAAAATAATAGTGCCAAGTAATGCTAAAGGATTAGAATTCTCCTCATCATCACGGCCTCCAAAAATAGCTGCCCATTGTAACATATTCGCCACCATAGCAATAAATCCTGCCATACTGGCTGCAATAGTACTAATTAATGTATCTCTATGTTTCACATGAGAGAGTTCATGAGCCAGTACACCTTCAATTTCATCATCTGTTAATAAGTTCATAATACCTGTTGTCACAGCCACTGCTGCATGTTCTGGGTTGCGACCTGTAGCAAATGCATTAGGTACTTCCGATTCAATAATATACACCTTTGGCATCGGTAACCCTGCATTATGAACTAGTTTTTTTACAATATTAAAGATGGTAGGATTGTTTTGCTCGTTAATTTCTTTTGCATCATACGCACGTAGTACCATAGATGCACTATTCCAATAGGTATAGAAGTTGATACCTAAAGAAATAATAAACATCAGTATCATTCCTGAGTGACCTCCGACCATTTGACCGATCACCATTAATAATCCTGATAATAATGCCAACAAGGCTGCTGTTTTTATGTTGTTCATGTATTCCTCCTACTTAGTTTTTTATAGAATGTATATACTTAGTATAGCATACAAAATGTAAAAGAATCATGAAGTGTTCTACTCATATTTAATTTTCACAACTTTAGCACCTTCACGGTCTGCATGAAGCACAAAGCGACGGCAGTCAATGTCGTGATTCATAAAGACAGAACTCATAGCATCTGCCACTGTCACTGCATGTTCCGGAGAACAATAGGCAATTAAGGTAGAACCTGAACCACTAATAGTAGACCCATAGGCCCCATGATTCTTAGCTGCAGTAAATACATCATCACAATAAGGAATCAAGGTTTTACGATACGGTACATGTAGATAATCCTGTAATGCTACAGACAAATTATCCATCCTATTTTGTATCATGGATCCTACAAATAATGTGGCAAATCCTACATTGGCAACAGCTTCTTTATAGCTTAACTCCGTTGGCAATACGCTTCGTGCATACGATGTTTCTACAATCACTTCTGGTACCACTACAGCAAAGGTTAAATTACTTGGTACATCGATATGGGAATGGAATACTGTATCATTCCCACCAACAGCACAGACTAAATTTCCCATAATAGCTGGTGCTACATTATCAGGATGCCCTTCCATATCATTGGCAATGAGCAATAATTGATCTTTATTTAAAGGTTCTTGTAAATAGGCATTGGCTAATAGCAACCCACCCACAATGGCAGTAGAACTACTGCCAAGACCCCTTGATGGTGGAATTTGTGTATTCGAATGAATACGACCATAAACAGGTGCAGCATTCACTTCTTTAAATACCCTTTCCATGGCAATACCCACTAGATTTTGGCTATGGTCTTCTTGTTCCAATAAGTCCGCCCCAAACCCTTCAAAGGTATATGTATGAGATGTGGCCTCTTTATCCGGTTCAAAAGTAAATACATTATACAAATTTAATGCTACTCCAAGACAATCAAATCCTGGACCGCAATTGGCACTCGTAGCCGGTACTTGTACCGTAATAGATTTCATGAAAACTCCTTTATTCAACCATGATGCGGATCACACTACCCACTTCTCTAACGACCCGTAAATGATTGAAAGAATCGATTAAATTTTGAATGTATGCGTGTGGGCATTTAGACGTAATAATCGCTAATGTGGCAGTATCGTTATCTGCTTTGCGCTGGATCACAGAATGAGCCGAAATGCGTTGCTCCGCTAGCTTTGTGGCTACTTTCGCCAATACACCTGTAGAATTATCCACTGTCATACGAATATAGTAAGCAGATTCAATTTTGCTAGAACTATACATTGTTTTTTGCGAATAATAGAACTGCTTCATTTCCCCTGTTTTACCTTGCACAATATTACGAGCTACTTCCATGACGTCACTCACGATAGAACTACCTGTTGGTAAACTA
>CAUQZV010000019.1:0-30294 GCA_963522415.1 uncultured Veillonella sp.
AAATGGTCAAACACCAGTAGGTTATTTCAAATGCCAAGGTAAAGTAGATCCAAAAATCATCGAAATGATGTACAAAATGTTCCCAGAAGGACATGCCCATGGTAAAAGTCCTGAACGTGATGCACGCCATGCACAAGCAGCATCTCACCCAGATGAAAACGACTTGGCTAATGCAAAAGCATTTGCAACTGATGTGCTAAAATCAATCTAATAAGGACGCTAAAATTATAGAGAGCATAATGATATAGTAATAAGACTGTATTCTGTCAACAAAGATATGTGACATATTTTTGTATGATGGAATACAGTTTTTTATTTTTTATAAAAATATTAAATAAAAAATATATATAATAGGATTGATTATTCCTATATATTTAATGTATAATAAACAAAAAAACTATATTCTATAGAATATAGTTTGTGAAGAATAAAAATAAGGAGAGGATAGTATGTCATATTATATTGATTTAAATAGTGATTTGGGAGAAAGTTTTGGTGCCTATACTATGGGCATGGATGAAGAAGTGTTGCAGTATGTTACAAGTGCAAATATTGCCTGCGGTTGGCATGCAGGGGATCCAATGGTTATGAAGCGGACCGTTGAATTATGCCAACAAAAGGGGGTTGCTATAGGAGCTCATCCTGGATATCCGGATCTTATGGGATTTGGAAGGAGAAATATGACTGTACAACCAGAGGAAGCTAAAGCGTACATGATATATCAAGTAGGGGCATTACAGGCGTTTTGTGATGTGCATGGACTATCTTTACAACATATGAAATTGCATGGAGCATTTTATAATACAGCATGCGCAACACCAGCTTTGGCAGATGCTATCCTCGATGGATTGGAAGCCATTAATCCATCATTAGCAGCTATGGTTCTAAGTGGTAGTTATATAGCAAAAGAGGCTCAAAAAAGAGGAATCCCTGTGATTCAAGAAGTTTTTGCAGATCGGGGATACACAGACGAAGGAATGTTGGTGCCACGTACAGAACAGGGGGCCTTTATTCATGACTCTAAGGAAGCTGTGGAACGAGTGCTTATGATGATTAAGGAAGGACGCGTTCTCTCTAATACAGGAAAAAGCATTTCTATTCAGGCTGATTCCGTCTGTGTACATGGTGACAACCCACAAGCGATAGAGTTTGTAAAAGCCTTACGAGGAGGTTTGTTACAGGAAGGTGTTATCATACGTAATTTTCAAGATAGATAAAAGGAGTTTTTATGAAACCATTAACAAAGAATACAAATATATCTGTTTTGTTAGGTGCGGCATTTTTAATGGCCACATCTTCTATTGGGCCTGGCTTTATGCTTCAAACAGCGGCTTTCACAGCACAGTACAAAGCTGATTTTGGATTTGCCATTGCTGTATCTGTTATTTTTTCTATTATCGCACAATTAAATGTTTGGACTATTATTAGTATATCGCGTATGAGAGGACAAGATATTGCTAATAAAATTTTGCCAGGTCTTGGATATGTAGTGGCGTTCCTGATTGGACTAGGAGGATTAGCATTTAATATTGGTAATATTGGCGGTGCTTCTATGGGATTACATATTGTATTTGGCATTGATACGACAACAGCGGCAGCTATTAGCGGTATCATTGGGATTGCTTTATTTGCATTTCCTCAAATAGGGGGAGCTCTAGATATGACAGCCAAGGTATTAGGGACTGTGATGATTGTATTAATTGGGTGGGTTGCTTTTTCCACGCATCCACCTGTTGGTTCTGCTATAGCACATACTGTTTTGCCTGATACATATCCATGGTTAGCAACATTAACATTGATTGGTGGTACTGTAGGTGGGTATATAACATTCTCTGGTGGACATAGATTGATTGACTCTGATATCACTGGAGAAGAACATTTGCCTGATGTAAGAAAGTCAGCTTTCTTAGGAATGACTGTAGATGCTTTAGTACGTGTGCTTTTGTTTTTAGCTGTATTAGGTGTAGTATCAAGTGGATTAGTGTTAGATCCAAAGGATCCAGCTGGATCAGCGTTCTTGTTAGGGGCGGGACCGCTAGGACACATGATTTTTGGAGTGGTATTTTTCTGCGCTGCTATTACTTCGGTAGTGGGAGCGGCGTATACATCGGTATCTTTTCTAAAAACATTATTTTCATTTGTAAGAAAGTATGAAAAATTAACAATTATGCTCTTTATAGCGGTTTCTACATGTATCTTAATTTTTATTGGAAAGCCAGCAGCCCTATTAATTTTAGCAGGCTCTATTAACGGATTAATCTTGCCAATTACTCTAGCTGTTATGTTGGTGGCAACACGTAAAACTAATATTGTAGGCGACTATCATCATCCCAAATTATTGTATTATACAGGATGGGGCGTTGTGTTAATTACTGCGTATATTGGTCTTACTTCATTAGAAGGTATTACAAAATTGTTGCATTAATTTAACATAGGCTTCAACTGATAGATTGTAAGCTACTATGTTATTAGATAGAAATGAGGTTTTTATGACGCATATGATTTCACCAGTTGGTGATAACGCTATTTTGGTATCATTTGGTGATGTTATATCGCCAGACATTAATCGTAAAATACAACGATTGATAGCAGATATTCAGAATATGAAAGATCCAGCCATACATGAATTAATCCCAGCCTATACATCTTTATTGATACAATATGATGCAATGAAGTGTTCCTATGCTGAACTTAAGAGGAAATTAGAACCTACATTATCTATGCCAGTAGAGATTTCAAAGGAAGACAGTGTCACAGTTATTGAAATTCCAACGATGTATGGTGGAGAATATGGCCCTGACCTTACTTTTGTTGCTGAGTATCATAATATGACAGAGGATGAAGTTGTTGATATCCATAGTGGCACAGATTACTTAGTGTATATGTTGGGATTTATACCAGGATTTGCTTACTTAGGGGGGATGGATCGACGTATAGCAACGCCGCGCTTGCAATCTCCTAGACAATCTATACCGGCGGGCTCTGTAGGTATTGCAGGAGAACAAACAGGTATCTATCCCAGTCAATCCCCTGGAGGGTGGCAAATTATTGGTCGCACACCGGTAACTATGTATGATATTCAAAGGAGCAATCCATCCTTAGTTTCGGCAGGACAATATGTTAGATATATTCCTATTAATGAAGAAACATTTCGGTCTATAGAAAAGAATAAAGAACAATATACGCCCGTATCTAGAATCGTTAAGGTAGGTGATTTACGTGGGTAAATACATAGGAGAGAAAATCTCTATAAAATTTATACAGCCTGGCTTTTTTACAACTATTCAAGATGCAGGGCGGGCTGGATATCAACAATACGGCATGCCTGTAGCAGGACCTATGGATATGGAAAGTTATTTATTAGGACAAGCTTTGGTAGGAAATAGAGAAACGAAAGGAGCTCTTGAGTGCACAGTGTTGCCGCCAACCATAGAAGTTTCTGGTGAGTACATTGTAGCATTTACAGGTGCTAATATGAAGCCTACCATTAATGGGGTAGAGGTATCTAGATACATCCCTTATATATGTCATGATGGTGATATACTTTCTGGTTCAGTCACTGAATGTGGAATGCGCATGTATATTTCATTCAGTGGAGGGATTGATGTCCCTTTGATTAACGGAAGTGTATCGACTCACACTAAGGCATGTATAGGAGGATATGAAGGGCGAGCTATACAGAAGGATGACCAGTTGACGTTACACTCTTTCACTAGAGAGGCGTTAACAATATGTGAGGCATCTAATACAACTTGTCGTTTATGTAATTCAGCATTATATAATCGTGGAGGCCGGTATTGTCATGAACCATTCCGTGTTGTTTTAGGTGAGCAAGCTAAGCGTTTTACTAAACAAGGGATTAAAACGTTTGTGAACCACCAGTATAGGTTAACAGAACAATGTGATAGAATGGGATTTCGACTAGAGGGACCTCAGATAGAGCATACAAGCGGAGCTGATATCATATCAGATGGAGCTGTATTTGGTTCAATACAGGTACCATCTAATGGTAAACCAATTATTCTAATGGCAGATCGTCAAACAACTGGTGGATATACCAAAATAGGAACTATTATATCAGCTGATTTACCACGCCTTAGTCAGCTGCCTGTGGGAGATATAGTTCAATTTGAGCTTGTATCTATAGAAGTAGCACAAAAAATCTATCGGTCTTATATGGCAAAATGGGAGGCGTTGCATCATTTAGCACGTAGGCAAAGCCGATATGCATTTCGAGCTAGTTAGTTATAAACTAACTCTATAGATTGAAAACTTTTTACTATCGATGTGTATGTGGAAATCTTCAGACATGGAGATATCTATTCTTGACGTTTTAGGTACTTTAATTTATAATAATACCTAAGCTTAATGAATCGGTACGAGAGACCGAAGAGCGCACATGTAAACCTTTTAAATTAGTCCTGTGAGGCTAGTAAGGGAACGTAGTAGGCGAGTTTACCTATAATCTATAGGTGTACTCTAATAGAATCACTATAACTATGCGACCTCTTGCCTTAGGGCAAGAGGTCTTTTTGTGTGTAATAGAAGTACTATAAAGGAGGCTATGATGGG
This sequence comes from uncultured Veillonella sp., assembly GCA_963522415.1. Taxonomy (GTDB): domain Bacteria; phylum Bacillota; class Negativicutes; order Veillonellales; family Veillonellaceae; genus F0422. The sequence continues at coordinate 4,573 of CAUQZV010000019.1, forward strand.
AGAAATCAGCTTAAAAGGTAAGCACCTATTAGGACTGCAAGGTCGGACAAAGGAAGAAATTGAACTCATTTTGCGGGTAGCAAAAAAGATGAAGAAAATCGTCTTGTCGGATAACAAAAAACATCCTTTATTAAAAGGAAAATCAATTATCAATTTGTTCATGGAAAATAGTACAAGAACGAGAAGCTCCTTTGAATTAGCAGGTAAATATTTAGGAGCCGATGTAATCAATATTTCCAAAAGCGGTAGTTCAATGGCAAAAGGGGAAAGCTTCCGTGATACATTGCTAACTATGTCCTATATGGGAACCGATGCCATCGTAATGCGCTCTAGTGAAGAAGGCGCTCCTTTATATGCTACAAAATGTGTAGATCCAATTATCATCAATGCTGGAGATGGTGCTCATGAGCATCCAACACAAGCGTTATTAGATATGTATTCTATTTTAGAACATAAGCCTACCTTAGAAGGTTTGAAAGTAGTTATCGTAGGCGATATCATGCATAGCCGTGTTGCCCGCTCCAATATTTATGGTTTAAAAACAATGGGCGCTGACGTGCATTTAGCCGGCCCACGAACCTTAGTATATCCAGAATTAGAGAAGCTAGGCGTTACCGTTCATCACGATGTACGTGAAGCAGTGAAAGATGCAGATGTGGTAAACGTATTGCGTATCCAATTAGAACGGATTCACTCCGCGTTATATCCAAGCAATCGTGAATATGCACGTATTTTTGGTATTAATAAATCTGTGTTAGCTAATGCAAAAGAAGATGTATTAGTATTGCATCCAGGACCTATGAATAGAGGTCTTGAAATTGCGCCAGATGTTGCATATAGTGACGCATCGGTAATCCAAGAACAAGTACGTAATGGTGTAGCCATCCGCATGGCGATTTTATACTTAACAATTATCGGAGGTGACGGTAGTGAGCTTGCTGATTAAAAATGGTACGGTGGTTAACCCGGCAAAAGGACAACATGAAGTAGCAGATATTCTTGTAGAGAATGGTGTAATTGCAGCCATTGGACAAAACTTACAAGCTGATCAAGCGGAAGTGTATGATGCAACAGGCTTAATTGTAGCACCAGGTTTGATTGACATTCACACACATTTACGTGAACCAGGTCAAGAAGCAAAAGAAGACTTTCACAGTGGTACACAAGCGGCTGCTGCAGGTGGATTCACACGTATCGCGACTATGGCGAATACAAATCCAGTAGTAGATAATGCGGCATTAGTACGTGGTTTACGTAAACAAGCAGAGTTAACTGGTGTGGTGAAAGTTGAATTCATGGGCGCTATTTCTAAAGGTCTTCAAGGTAAAGAGTTAACGGAAATGGGCGATTTAGCAGAAGCCGGTGTAGTAGGCTTTTCTGATGATGGACATTATGTAGAAAATGCAGCATTCATGCGCCGTGCCCTAGAATATTCATCCATGTTTGGCAAAATGGTGATTGACCACGCCGAAGAATGTAGTTTAACTTGCGAAGGTCATATGCATGAAGGTATTGTTTCTTATGAAATGGGTGTAAAAGGTCGCCCTGCTGTAGCAGAAGATTTAGCGGTAGCACGCGATATTATGCTTGCGGAAATGACTGGTGGACATATCCACATTGCTCATGTAAGTACAAAAAGTGCAGTAGATCAAGTACGCCGTGCAAAAGCACAAGGTGTAAAAGTAACTTGTGAAGTAACAAGTCAACATTTGGCTTTCACAGACGAATATTTACGAGATTATAATACAGATTTCAAAATGGCTCCGCCAATTCGTTCTGAAGATCATCGCCAAGCGTTGTTAGAAGCCTTACAAGATGGCACAATTGATGCCATAATTACGGACCATGCACCGCATGCGTACGAAGAAAAAGACGTGGAATTCTGCTGTGCAGCGAATGGTTTCACAGGATTGGAAACATCCTTTGCGGCAGTAGTTACCCATGTATTAAAAACAGGTATCCTCACAATTGATGAAATCATCAATTTAATGAGTACAAAACCAGCTCAACTCATTGGAGTAGACGGTGGTGTACTAGAAGTGGGTAAACCTGCAGATATTTCAGTGCTTTCTCTAGATGAAACATGGACTGTAGATAGAAATGCATTCTACACTCGTGGTAAGTCATGCCCATTTGATGGCATGACAGTCACTGGCAAAGCAAAATTAACAGTAGTAGATGGACAAATTGTAATGAAAGACGGGGTTGTAATCGGGTGACAGGAAAATTAGTATTAGAAAATGGGACTATCTTTGAGGGCACATTGCTGGGGGGCATGCCAATTGTTGGGGAAGTAGTGTTTAATACAGGCATGACTGGATATCAAGAGATTTTAACAGATCCGTCATATGCAGATCAAATTATTACTTTAACATATCCTCTAGTAGGTAATTATGGTGTCACACGTGAGGTAGATCAATCTTCTAAACCCTATTGCAAAGCCATGATTGTAGGAGAGTTGTGCACATTCCCAAGTAATTGGCAAAATGAAGGTACTTTTGAAGAATATATGCGTACCCATGGTATACCATGCTTGTACAATGTGGATACACGTGCGATTACACGTGCAATTCGCAGCCATGGTGTGATGAAAGGCGTGATTTGCCCAACTGATACACCACAAGAGAAAATTGATGCCTTATTGGCACAACCATTGGCGACGGATCATATTATGCGAGTGACAACAAAATGGGAAGGCCATCGAGGCAGCGATAGTGCAGAATTCCATGTAGCAGTATTTGACTTCGGCGTGAAAGAGAATATCTTACAATCTTTGGAAAACGAAGGATGTCGTTTAACTATTTTCCCAGCTAATACAAAGGCTGAAACAGTGATGGCTTGCAATCCTGATGGTATCTTCTTGTCCAATGGACCGGGAGACCCGAAAGACGTACCTGAAATTGTAGAAGAAATAAAAAAACTAGTAGGTAAAAAACCAATCTTTGGTATTTGCATGGGACATCAATTGATTGCCCGTGCCTTTGGTGGCGAAACGTATAAGTTACGTTTTGGACATCGTGGTTCTAACCATCCAGTAAAAGACCTAGATACAAATCGTGTTCATATTACCTCTCAAAATCATGGTTATGCAGTTGATGAAGTAAGCCTAGAGGGTTCTGGATTGCGCGTATCCCATCGCAGTGTGAATGATGGTACTGTAGAAGGATTAGTGCATAATGACTTGCCGATTATGTCGGTACAATATCACCCAGAAGCATCTCCGGGGCCGACTGATAATGTGTATTTATTTGAACGTTTTAAAACATTGATGAGAAGAGGTTAATGATGGAAAAGAAAAAAGTTCTTGTAATTGGTTCTGGTCCAATTATTATCGGACAGGCAGCTGAGTTCGATTATGCAGGCACACAGGCTTGTCAATCTCTTCGTGAAGAAGGTTATGAAGTTGTATTGGTAAACTCCAATCCGGCTACGATTATGACAGACCGTGATATTGCAGACCGTGTCTATATTGAGCCTATTTCCTTGGAGTTTGTGACAGAAATTATTCGTAAAGAACGCCCATATGGTGTACTGGCTACGTTAGGTGGACAAGTAGGTCTTAATATGGCGGTGGAGCTTTCAGAGGCAGGCGTTTTAAAAGAGTATGATGTGAAACTCTTAGGAACTACATTAGAGGCTATCAAGCAAGCGGAAGACCGTGAACTGTTTAAAGAGGCAATGAAACGTATCAATCAGCCTGTGCCAGAATCTGATATTTTTAGCGATGTAGCAGAGGCTGTGGACTTTGCCAATCGTATTGGATACCCAATTATTATTCGTCCTGCCTATACACTAGGTGGTACGGGTGGCGGTATTGCTCATAATGAAGAAGAAATGTACATGATTGCCCTTCGAGGCATCAAGCTGAGTCCGATCCATCAAATTCTTGTTGAACGATCTGTAGCTGGTTGGAAAGAAGTCGAGTACGAAGTGATGCGTGACCGCGCAGATAACTGTATCATTGTATGTAATATGGAAAACATTGACCCAGTAGGGGTGCATACAGGTGATTCTGTGGTAGTGGCACCGTCTCAAACATTGAACGATACACAATACCAAATGTTGCGGACAGCTTCTGTAGATATTATTCGCTATCTTGAAATTGAAGGTGGTTGTAATGTGCAATATGCCTTGGACCCGTACAGCAATCAATACTATGTAATCGAAGTAAATCCACGTGTATCTCGCTCCTCTGCATTGGCTTCCAAAGCGACAGGCTATCCAATTGCCAAAGTAGCAGCTAAAGTAGCTATCGGTATGACATTGGATGAAATTACCAATGCCGTAACCGGTGAAACAAAAGCATGTTTTGAGCCATCCTTAGACTATGTGGTAACTAAATTCCCTCGTTGGCCATTTGAAAAATTTAATTTGGCGGACCGTACGTTGGGAACGCAAATGAAAGCCACTGGCGAAGTTATGGCGATTGACCGTACGTTAGAAGGTTCTTTACTAAAAGCGATTCGTTCCTTGGAAATTGGGTTAGACCATATTGAATTGAAAAAAATTGTCCATGAGACGCCAGAGCAATTGATTGAACGATTACAATTAGTGGATGATGAACGTCTTTATGTCATCGCTCAAGCTCTTCGTGTGGGCATTAGTGTAGAAAAAATTTGTTATATAACAAAAATAAACTCTTTCTTTATTAATAAAATTAAAAACATTGTATTAGTAGAAAAAGATTTGGCGACTAATGGTGTAACAGAAGCAAATTTAAAAACTGCGAAGCGTTATTCTTTCCCAGACCAAGTCATTGCAAGATATGCAAATTGTAGTGCTGAAGAAGTATCGGTAAAACGCAATGAATGGAATATTCATCCAACCTATAAATATGTAGATACATGTGCCGCTGAATTTGAAGCGCACACACCATACTACTACAGTGCTTATGCAAAGGAAGATGAAGTAGTACCACGTGGTGAAAACAGTGTTATCGTTCTTGGTTCTGGCCCTATTCGTATCGGACAAGGGGTAGAATTCGATTATTGCTCCGTTCATTCCTCTTGGGCATTGCGTAAAGCGGGCATGAAATCTATCATTATTAATAATAACCCAGAGACAGTAAGTACAGATTTTGATACATCTGATAGCTTGTACTTTGAACCGTTGACAGTAGATGATGTGATGGAAATTATCCGCAAGGAGAACCCAGTAGGAGTTATCGCTCAGTTCGGTGGACAAACAGCAATTAACTTAGCGGGACCGTTGGCTGCACGAGGTGTAAATATTTTAGGTACCTCAGTGGACAGTATCGATATGGCAGAAGACCGTGAACGTTTCGATGAATTGTTGGCAAAACTGGAAATTCCTCGTCCAGTAGGCGCTTTGGTAACTAGTGACGAAGAAGCCTTAGAAGCAGCAAAGCGCTTACAATATCCATTGATTGTCCGTCCGTCTTATGTACTAGGTGGTCGTGCTATGGAAATTGTATATAATGACCAAGAATTAGATCGTTATATGAAAGAAGCTGTAGTAGCATCGAAAGATCACCCAGTGTTAATCGACCGATACATGGTAGGCATGGAAGTAGAAGTAGATGCGATCTCTGATGGTATCGATGTATGTATCCCTGGTATCATGGAACAAGTAGAACGTGCCGGCGTACACTCTGGTGACTCTATCGCCGTATATCCAGCACAACATTTGTCTGAGGAATTGACAGAACAAATCGTAGATTACACACGTCGCATCGCTAAAGGTCTTAATGTAAAAGGAGTGCTCAACATCCAATACATCGTGGTAAATGGTGAACTTCATGTCATCGAAGTAAACCCACGTTCTAGCCGTACTGTGCCTTTCATCAGTAAAGTGACAGGTATCAACATGGTGGAGTATGCAACACGAATTGCTTTAGGAGAAACCTTGGAAAGCTTGGGATTACCAACTGGATTAGTGCCAGCCCGTCCACATGTGGCTGTAAAAGCACCGGTATTCTCCTTCTCGAAAATGGGGTTGGTAGAAATTGCCCTAGGACCAGAAATGAAATCCACTGGGGAAGTAATGGGTATTGGTCGCACCTATGCAGATGCTTTATTCAAAGCCATCCATGGTGCAAATATGCGCATTCCAGATAAAGGTAATATCTTGATGACTGTAGCAGACCGTGATAAAGAAGAAGCAGCTCGTTTAGCAAAAGGCTTTATCGATTTGGGATACCATATTATGGCTACTGGTGGTACAGGCCGTTACTTCACAGAACATGGCGTGGATTGCACTGTAGTAAATAAAATTTCTGAAGGTAATCCAAACTGCGCTGACTTCATTCGTGAAGGTAAGGTGGACTTGATGCTGAATACATTAACCTATGGTAAAAAACCAGAGCGTGAAGGATTCCAATTGCGTCGTTTGGCTGTAGAAATGGGTGTACCATGCTTGACATCCTTGGATACAGCTCGTGAAGTGTTACATGTAGTAGCGAGTCGCGCTACTGCAGGTGATGTAATTACAGTAGATGCTGTTCAAGATTATGAAATGGAGTAATCATACATGAGTGGATATGTAGAAATGGGTCGAGTGATTCATAACACCCAAATAGGCAGTGATGTATGGAGAGTATCCGTATATGCACCAAAACAAGCAAAAGAGGCACAACTAGGACAGTTTTGCAATGTTCGCGTTACAGGGGGGACAGCTCCCTTGTTGCGCCGACCTATCAGTTATGCTGGCTTTGATGCCAAAGCAGGTACCATCGACTTATTGTATCGTGTGGTAGGTAAAGGTACAGAGATTATGACCCAATTACGAGAAGGGGATACCTTGGATTGTTTGGGACCATTAGGTCAACCTTTTACCACTGCTGACCGCATGTTACTAGTGGGTGGTGGTGTTGGAATTGCGCCTATGCTATGTATCGCTGATCGGTTACAATCAGGTCAAGAGGCTCATGTGATATTAGGATTCCGCAATGCAAGTGAATCGTTTTGGGCTGATTTGTTTAAAGATACTCCTGTGACTGTACACATCACCACAGATGATGGCTCATTGGGTACCAAAGGATATCCTACGACTGTGATGGAAATGCTTATGAAAGAAGAGCAGTTTGATGCGGTCTTGACATGTGGTCCTACACCAATGATGAAAGGGGTAGCCGCTGTAGCTCAACAAATGGGAGTGCCTTGCCAAGTGTCCTTAGAGGAACGCATGGGTTGTGGTACTGGTGGTTGCGTAGGCTGTGCATGCCAAGGTAAAAGTGGCACACGATATAAAGTGTGTAAAGATGGTCCTGTATTCCCTGCTGAGGAGGTGTTTTACTAATGGCTACTGTAGATCCTAAATTAGCAGTGGAGTTCTGTGGTATCTCTATGAAAAATCCTATCGTAGCAGCATCGGGCACCTTTGGGTTCGGATTGGAATACGATGGTTACTTAGACCTCAATACAGAGGTAGGGGCGATTTCTGTAAAAGGTTTAACACCTACTCCTCGACCTGGTAATGTTGGTGTACGTATCGCTGAAACACCATCTGGGGTGTTGAACTGTATCGGATTAGAAAATCCAGGAGCAGAAGCATTCGTAGCAGATATATTGCCAAATTTAAAACAATATGATGTGCCAATTTTTGCTAATATCTCTGGTAACACACTGGAAGAGTACGAATATATGGCAAAAACATTGACCGTCGAAGGTGTAGCAGCTTTAGAGGTCAACATTAGTTGTCCTAATGTAAAATGCGGAGGTATGGCATTTGGTGTGCAGGCGGAGAGTGCGGCTGCTGTATGTAAAGCGGTAAAAGGGCATACAGATTTGCCAGTGATTATGAAATTATCGCCCAATGTAACAGACATCGTAGAGATTGCTCGTGCTGTAGAAGCGGCAGGTGCAGATGGTATCAGTATGATTAATACCCTATTAGGAATGTCTGTAGATTTACGGACTCGTAAGCCATTATTGGGGAATATCTATGGAGGTTTATCTGGTCCGGCTGTAAAACCAGTGGCATTGCGCTTAACACATCAAGTGGCACAAGCTATTGAAATCCCAATCATGGGGGGCGGTGGCATCATGACTGGTGAAGATGCTTTAGAATTTATGCTAGTAGGAGCTGATATCGTGTCTGTGGGGACGGCAACGATGGTAGATCCACGAGCTATTGGCATTATCGCTAATGAAATGAGCGCTTATTGTGAAAGCCAACACATCGATCATGTATCGAATTTAGTTGGTGGCATTATTATGCCGTAAAAGAGAAGAGAATATTACACTATACATAACAAAGGACTGTTCCAGTGAAAGAGACACTGGAAACAGTCCTTTTAGTATTTAGATTTTATTGAGTAATTCTTCTTTCTTCTGTTGAAATTCTTCGTCAGTAATGGCCCCTATATCAAGGAGTTCTTTTAACTGTTTGATACGAAGAATGGGATCATCCTGAGTTGGTACTATATCAGATGTGGTAGCATTCTCTGATACCTCCTCAACTTCAATAGTAGCAGTTTCCACTGGAGGTCCTGCATCGATGGCAGTTTTCACAGCAGCCATATTAACCCATAAGCCTCGTTGTTGTTGGTCGTAATCGTAAGCTACGGTGCCACGAGATTCAATCCAAGCTTGTAAATTTTCGTTTACTAAGTTGGTAAGAACATCGAGGGTGGCGAGACAAGAATCCTTACTTTGAATGAGCAAGACACGATGGGTGCGACTCACCTCTTTGTTGTCGATATGATCGATATCTTTGTCGTAAAATTTTGCCCGTGTACCATAGCGACCACGATAAGTGAAGAGTCCTGTTTCCTTGTTGTAAGTAATTTTAACTTGCAGTGTATGACCGCCAGGCGCATAGCTTATGATATGATTAGGGGTCTGAGTGAACCAATCGAAGAGTCCCATACTAACTATCCTTTCTTGTGTTTACTTGGTAACCGACTAGGCATACCATAGCGATTGCTTCCGTGTGTTCCTGGGAAACAAGCTAAGAACCCATGTAAAATACATATGATAATAAGATGTAAGATGTATATATTTTTTAATGGGATATATAAATTTGTACAGATAATATAAATGCCCAATAAAATCCCTATAAAACGACCGGGTAATCCGATGTCGTTAAGACGTCGGATATACAAGGTATAATACCAAGGTAAGAGTATGATATATCCCGCATAAACTAACGCTTTAATACCGAAATAGGCAGGTAAAATAACAACAGCGCTTAATAGTTGTTGGATGAACATATTAAATAAGTGCATTGTGACAGAAAGAAATGCTATGCCTATAATAAATTGCAATCGATTGATTCGCCCCGATGTTTTTAAAATTCCGTGGCTATGTGGTTCAATTTTGAGTATAAGATACAGAGAAATTAATCCGACTAGAAACGAAATCCCCATATTAATTAGTATATCCATAAGGAACCTCCTTTCATGCTATGAATAAGTATAGCATAGATTAAGATATCTGGCTAACATGGTAATATTGAATAGTAATGAAAGCGATTCTTCATTAAACTATTAAAAAAATAGAGTACTATATAGAAAGTTAGTAGAAAAAAATAGGCAAAATAGCGGTTCATTGGTATAATGGTAAAGATAGTAAAAAAATGGTTCACTTTTTTCTTTCAAACTACGATTATATAGTTATGAAAGGAGGAACGTATGGAACCTGTAACAACACCTATGGAAAAACGCATTCGCATGGTTCGTGCTTGGTTAGATGCAGCGGCTAAATCCTATGCCAAAAAAGGAAGTGTGAAAGGAAACTTTCATCTCTTTTTGGCGCAAGCAGAGATGAAGCAAATGAATGAAGGGAAACCTTCTATTGTGTCTTATGCACAACAAGCTGTTTTAGCACTTGTACTAGTAGGGATCATAGGGGCAACACATTGGTGGCTATCACAACATGAAACAGGGAATGCCGCGGACACTCCAGTCATTGACACACAGGTGGAGGTACAACCAAGCAAGGTTAGTACTCCAGTGGTTGTAAAAGAATCATCACCTGTAGAACAAGCAGAAACAAAAGTAGTGGAAACCGTGGAAAAACAGGAGCATGTGGTGACTACACGACCAACTGTGGAGGCAACACCAGAGCCTTCTATTAGTTCAAAAGACATGTTACATGCAGTGCAAGCTGGTGGACGTATTTTGCGAGATTAGCACCTTTTATATTCTAAGGAGGAACATATATGAAGGGAAACCTATCTTATAAGAAATTTTTAACCTTTGCTGTCTTAGCAGCAATCAGTGCAACTCCAGTATTTGCTGACAATGCTATGACAACTGAAAGTGGCAAAACAATTGCTAAATTGTCTATGGCGGACTTAGGAAAGCAAAATACCACACGCCAAGAAACAGTAGCCTCTGGTGATTCAGCAACAGAAGCAGCCATCGCTGCAGCTCGTGAAGGCTTATCAGAAGCGGCACAACGTGATGCCATCGAAGAACAACGTAAACGCGTGGATAACTCTTCCCTAGCTACAAATGATAAAGAAGTTAAAACCATCACAAAAGCTGGTGGTGATAAATTAGAAGAAGCACAAGCAGCTGGTGTGGAAACAGCGATTCCTCAAGTACAAGCTCGTTATTTCACATCGTTAACAGAAGCAGAATTACAAAAATATGTAGGTAAAACAATTACACATATCTCTATTGAAGGTCTTGATGCAGCTAATCAGCCAGCATTCCTATCCTTGTTGCAAGGAAAAATTGGTGATGCTGTTACAGTAGAAGGTATTTCTAAAGAGATTGCTAATTTAGGCGGTTCTGGCGTTCTTTCAGAAATTACACCAGTATTCACAGAAGTACCAGAAGGTGTAAAGGTAGCGTATCATGTAACCTTAAACCCAGTGATTAAAGGTGTGTCTGTAGAAGGCAATACGGTATACAAAACAGATGTATTGTTGAACTATTTAGGTGTACAACCTAACACTGTGTTAAATACTATCGCAGTTGGTGAAAAAGTACAAGGTATCAACGCAGCGTACCAACGTGATGGATATATTTTAGCCCATGTAAAAGATATGGCTGTAGATGAAAAAGGGGTATTACACGTATCTGTAGTAGAAGGTATTGTAGAACGTATTACTCCACATGGTAACAAGAAAACAAAAAATCGAGTAATTACTCGTGAATTTAACCAAAAGGTGGGACAACCATTTAATAAATTCTTAGTACGTCGCTCTGTTGAAAAAGTATATAACTTAGGATTCTTTGACGATGTTAATGTGCGGTTAACACAAGGTTCTACTGAAGAGATGGTAAACATTGAAGTAGATGTGTTAGAGCATAAAACAGGTACAATCACATTAGGTGCTGGTTATTCTGGTGCCGATGGATTTGTAGGTATCGTAGAAGTGGGCGAAGAAAACCTACGTGGTACTGGTGACAAAATTAAAGTTCACTGGGAGTTTGGTGGATCTGCAGGCTACAAAAACTATTCCGTATCTTACTTACGTCCATGGATTGATAGCAAAGGCACATCCTTAGGGGTAACCTACTACAATCAATTAAACGAATATACAGATTACAATGAAAAAGGACAATCTGTTGCTACATATGATAGAAAGTCCAATGGTTTCAACATTTCATTAGGCCGTCAAACAGGTGAGTTTACTCGTGATTATTTGACATTAGAACATCGCAAAGATACTTATGTTTGGGATACTAAAGATTCCAGTGGTTTCCGTTATGATACAAACCAATCTCAAGGACCTCGTTGGAATAACCATGGATACCCATTCTTAGCATCTGGATATTTGAAAAACAACTTTGGTACAACGAATAGTGTGAGTTGGCAAAAAGTATTCGACTCCCGTGATAATGTATACGAACCAAGTCGTGGTAAACGTTTATCTAGTACATTACAATGGGGTGGTCATGGCTTGGGCGGTGACTTCAACTTCTATAAATTCACTGGCGAAGCTAGAACCTATAAAAAAGTAGGTAATAAACAAGTATTGGCGTTCCGTGGTCGTATCGGTTGGGCTGTTGGTGATTTACCATATAGCCAATTATATACAGTTGGTGGATCTGATTCTCTTCGTGCCTATGAAGATGATCAATACCGTGGTAAGAAAATGTACAACTTTACAGCGGAATATCGTTTCCCAATTTGGAACAAAGTAAGCGGTGCCTTGTTCACAGACTTAGGTGATGCTTGGGATGCACCAAATGTACCTTGGTTCATTCATTCTAAAACATTCAATGCTTCCGTCGGTGCCGGCGTGCGTGTGACAACACCAATTGGTCCAGTACGTATCGACTATGGTATTGGTAAAAATCAGAAGAAATTCCACTTCAGCTTTGGTGGACAATTCTAATAGATGAGGATACAAAAATGGATAGGAGGGGCTCTTATAATGGCAACATTAGGGACTCCCTCTGTCTATGGCGCTCCTGTTCAGACTGTGCATGTGGACCTGCATAGTACAATAGGAACAATTCCAAAAGCCTTGGAATCGCGTATGGTTGCTAGCATTCAAGGTGCGGCTACCTATATGTACCAAGGGAAAGAAGATTTTCAAATTAGAGACTCTCTTGAGGCTTATGAAAAAGCAACGATGGATGTGGTGGATCGAATCCTCTATGGATATACGGTGAAAACCATTTCTATGGATGTGGGCGAAACTTTACATATTCATCTTGCCTTAGAGCCGTATGGAAAGGTAGTACAATCTCTGGAAGCTACAGTGAACTACGGCAATATATCTCCTTATGGACGCTCCTTAATAGATGCAGATTTAGGGAATGTAAAGCCTCGATTAGAACAAATGCTCTTAGGGGCATCACTGGATTCACTAGATTGGATTACACCATTGGTGCAAAAGTCGGTACGTAGTGACCTAGAAGGTTCCCTTCCTGAATTTACGCCACAAATTGATGTAGTAGGAGGAGATACTGCGAAAGCGACGGTGTATTTAGTTCCTAATGGAAATAGCGTAAGTCGTACAGCGGTGACGATTCAATCTAATACATTACCGAGCGTGTTCTTTTATACTATGCGTCAATACTACGAAAAAAAATTACGCCAATTAGAAGGGTTGCCAGTGTCCTTTGTACGACGTCATCAAATAATGATAGAAAAAGAGATACAAGGCGAATTCAACAAAAGTCGTGGTGTTACGCAGTTTGGTGTGACTATGATTCCAACTCTAGAAGTAGGAACAGAGACAACCTTGCAAATTCATGTAGATTCCTCTAAGTATATTCTTCGTGGAGAAGGCTATTTGGATATGGGGCGTGGTGTAGACTCTGTAGGATTACGGTTGTATGCGGGGCTTCATGATGGACCTCATGATTGGTATGTAGAAACAGAGTTTTTACCGAATCGTTTGGAGTGGTCCTTTAAGCCATCTTATGGGTATCAATTCACAAAAGATACAAAGATAGGGTATCAATATGGATTGCCTAACCATCATCACTATGGGATTGTGCAACAAACTATTGGAAACCGTTGGAATGCAAGATATGAAAGAGATATGACGGCAAAGGTAAATGAGTTTGCTTTTTCCTATGATGTACATGAATATTTGCGATTAGAATATATATGGAGTGACCATGATCGATGGTTGCGTCTGATAGGACGAATATAAAGAAAGAGGGTAGATAGACTATGATGCGTTTATTGAACAATAAAAAGAATGTAAAAACAGTGTCCATCATTGTAGGCATTCTTTTTGTTATCAGTGTAGGTGCTTTGGCATATACACAGATGGCGGGACACGGTGCTTCTAATGCCATTAGCAATATTGGTGTTATTGATATGCAGCGTATTGTGGAAAGTAATCCAAATTTAGTGCAAGATGCACAACAAGAATATGCTGCGTATAATGAAGAACTACAAAAAGAATTTAATGAAAAGTCCGCTAATTTAGATGAAGCAGGTAAAGCTAAATTATCTGATGAACTTCGTCAAAAAATGCAAGAAAAGCAACAAACAATTCAAGAAAATTTGAAGAAACGTGTAGATGATGCTTCTAAATCTGTAGCAGATGGCAAAGGACTTAGCGTTGTGTTGAGTCGTGAGTCCGTATTGTTTGGTGGCACTGATATTACAGAGCAAGTGAGCAAAAAATTAGCAGAAACTAAATAAGGTAAAATTCAAATGAGAAAAGGACCTATCTTTGCTTTCTTAGGTATACTGGTATGGACTGCAACTATCGGTGGATATTTGGGGTACCAACAATCAAAAACAGTAAAGGAACCTCGAATAGGAGTTATACGGCTGCAAGATGTGGTAGAAACACACCCAAACTTTCACAGTTATGATGAACAGAAAAAAGAGTTGTTACGTTTAGAGGCTCAACGAGATAGAGAAGATGAGCTTCTGAAGACCCAAATTGGTGTAGAAGCGAGTAAATCTGAAGAGCAACTAAAACAATTAGAGTTGAATTTAACGGAAAGTTTGAACCGTGAATTACAGTCTAAAATAGCGTTGCGCGAGGCAGAGTTAAATCAAGAAATGGCGAGTAAACAGAGAAACTTGATTGAACACTATCGTAAAACTTATAAAGTAGAACCTAGTGAAGCAGATATAGAAATTGTGAATTTACAATTATGGTTAACAACTGAAATAAATGTAAAGCCGATTGATGATATACAACGTCAACGTTGGGACACTCAAAAACGTGAAAAAGAACAACGCTTATCAGAATTATTGGCACAGCGTAGTCAGGGTTTGAATGGATCTGACAAATGGAAAGAACTCGAATCTAAAGTGGCGGCAGCTATGGCACCAGCTCATGCAGAGGCACAACAAAAGTTAAGTGCATATGCCGCAGAACAGGCAAAAGCTTTGGGAGCACAACGAGATCAATCTGTAAAAGGATTAGTAGATTCGCAACAAGAGGTGCTAGCTAAAGTTCGTCGAGAGGGCAGCACATTATGGGATGCAGAGTGGGAACAGCGATTGTCACAAAAACGTGATGAAGTGCAAGCTTTACATGATGCCATTCTAGAAGATATTCGTGTTCGTGCAGGAGTTTTGGCGAGAGCAAAGGGACTTGACATGGTGCTAGTCGATCATATTACGGATCGTACTGGTATGGATTTGACGGATGAGATTATTCAATCATATGGACAATAAAGGAGTATAGTGATGAAATCAATGTGGAAACGTATGGCTACAGGAGCTATGATGGTATGTGCATTAGGGATAGTTGCTGGTTGTGGTACAAGTGAAAAAGTAGGTGTGGTAAATACTGAAAAATTAGTACAAGAAAGCCAAAAAGCGAAAGATATTAATAAAGAAATGGAAGCTAAACAAAAAGAAGTGACTGATCGTTTAGCACAAGTGCAAGGTACGCAAACGGAAGAACAATTCCAACAAACACAAATGAATGCGCAACAAGAATTACAAATTTATGGTCAAGCAAAAGGCAAAGAATTTAAAGCTTATGTGGAATCTAATATTCAAGCAGTAGCGAAAGAAAAAGAGTTAACTGTGGTAGCTAATGACCAAGCTGTTGTAACTGGTGGTATTGATATTACAGAGGATGTACTGAAAAAAATGAATGAAGGTACTTCCACTGGAGAAACTAATAAATAATAAGAGAGTGAAAAGTAAGGAGGCTTCATAGTGAAGTTTTCAGTAGAAGACCTAGCCAAACTGGTTGAGGGTACCGTATATGGTGATGGTTCTATTAGTATTGAAGAAGCTCGTAGTTTAGATCAAGGGACGGAACATGCGATTAGCTTTGCTATTGGCGATTATAGAGAGTTAGCCAAAGATAGTAAAGCAGGAGCATTGTTGGTAGATGCTAAGATTGAAGGGTGTCATATTCCTCAAATTATAGTGACTAATGCAAAAGCGGCCTTTGCTAAAGTATTAGAAGTATTCCATCCTCCGGTGGTCTTTCCAGAGGGAATTCATGAAACTGCTATTATTGGCAATAATGTGACAATCGGTAAGAATGTAAAAATTGGACCCTATTGTGTGATTTATGATAATGCCATTATTGGCGATAATGTAACATTACATGCCTATGTCTATATTGGACATAATGTGCGTATTGGAGACGATACAACAATATATGCAAGTTCTGTGGTACATGAAAACTGTATCTTAGGGAAACGTGTAGTATTGCGAGCTAATGCAGTAGTAGGTGGAGAAGGATTTGGATTCGCCACTGAAAATGGCAAACATACACATATTCCACAGATAGGTAATGTTATCCTAGAAGATGATGTGGAAGTAGGTTCTTGTTCCTGTATTGATAATGCAACGATGGGATCTACGTTGGTACGCCGTGGTACTAAAATAGATAATTTGGTTCACTTAGGTCATAATGTAGAAATCGGTGAAGATTGCTTCTTAATAGCGCAAGTCGGTATTGCAGGTAGTACAAAATGTGGTAATCATGTTATCTTTGCTGGTCAAACTGGATGTACAGGACATATTACGATTGGTGACAATGTTACGTTTGCTGGTAAGACTGGTATCACTGGGAATGTGCCGTCCAATGGATTATATGCAGGATTCCCAATGCGACCGCATAAAGAGTGGCTTAAACTTGCAGCTTATGAAAGTCGATTGCCAGATATGCTAAAACAGTTGAAAACGTTAGAAAAAGAAGTAGCTACGTTACAAGCTAAGCTAGAAGCTAAATAGGTGTACTTATGTTATATACCTGTATGAAATTATTGAGTGCTATCTTATGCGCTTTGCCTTATAGGGTACAATATGGGATTGGATATCTATTAGGACAGTTAGGATGGCTCTTCACCCCAAGTAATCGTAAACGATTGGCAATTGGGCAAATTTTATTTTGTCGAATTACAGATGATCCTGTAGAGGCAAAACGAATTGCAAAGGCTAGTGTTACAAGATTTGGTCGTATGATTGTAGATGTACTTCGATATCCGGAAATTAAAGATGGTAAATATAAAGAGATGTTCACTATGGAAGGTCGTGAATATCTGGACTCTGCCAAGGAAGATGGTAAAGGTGCTATTATTATTGCTCTCCATAGTGGAAACTGGGAATTACTAGGAGGCATTTTAGCATCGGAAGGGTACCCTTTAATTTCGGTGGCGATGCAACAACAAGGTGATGCGGACAAATTTATTAACGAATATCGTGAACTCATGAAGCAACACGTAACTTATAAAACGGGTGTACGTGAAATGGTGAAAGAACTACAACAAGGTTCTTTCATTGGTCTTATCATGGATCAAGACCCAGGAGATAAAGGTCAATTAGTTCCTTTTTTTGGGTATGAAACATTGACTCCTGTGGGACCAGCAGCGATGGCTCGCATGCAAGATGTACCAATTATTCCTGTCACTATTCGTTTTAATGAATATACTGAAACACACGAAATTACAGTACATCCTCCTGTATATGCAGAAAAAACAGAGGAACGTAAACGTGATATTGCTGTTACATTGACGATGCTCAATGAATGGCTAGAAGATTATATTAGACGATATCCAGAAGATTGGTTCTGGCTTCATAACCGTTGGAAATGGACACGTCGATTTTATGGTGATACTATAGAAGTACCACCAGATGTAATGAACCAAAAACTGTAGAAAGGAGGTCCTTATGAAACAACAAACAATTAGTAAAGCCATTAGTTACGAAGGAGATGGCTTACACAGTGGTTTACCTGTACAAATGCGGATTCTTCCAAGTGAGCCAAATACAGGGATTACCTTTGTACGTACAGATTTACCAGGAACTCCTTCTGTGAAAGCAGACATTCGTAATGTAACGAATACGATGCGTGCAACCACATTAGAGGATGGAGAGGCTAAAGTATTTACAGTAGAACATATTTTAGCAGCTTTCTATGGGATGGCTATTGATAACTGTATTATTGAGTTGAACTCACCAGAACCTCCGATAGCAGATGGTGGCTCAGCCACATTTGTGCAACTCATCAAAGAAGCAGGGATTGTGGAACAAGATGCAGATCGTCGAGTTTATGCTTTGAAAGAATCCCATGGCATCTATGAAGAAGATAAATTTATCATCATTCGTCCTTATGATGGATTTCGAGTGACTTTCACAAGTATGAATAGTCATCCGATGTTAGGGACACAACATGCAGATTATGAAATTAATCCAGATGTGTTTGCTAAGGAAATTGCACCAGCTAGAACGATTGGATTCACAAAAGAAATAGAACAATTACAGGCGATGGGATTAGCGAAAGGTGGATCTACAGAAAATGTAATTGTTTATGATGATACAACCTGTTTATCAGAACTTAATTTTCCTGATGAATTAGTACGTCATAAAATTTTGGATATATTGGGGGACTTATTCTTGGTAGGTCATCTAAAAGGCCATATTATTGCTGTTAAATCGAGTCATAATTTGAACTCGCGGTTAAGTCGAGAAATTTTAAAAGAAATGCAAGAGGAGGCATAACATGATTCTTACAATCGAAGAAATTATGGAAATTTTACCACACCGTTATCCATTTTTATTGGTAGATCGTATTATTGAAATGGAACCAATGAAACGTGCGGTAGGTCTTAAAAACTGTACTTTCAATGAACCACATTTTATGGGTCATTTTCCAGGTAACCCTGTGATGCCAGGTGTATTGATTACAGAAGCCATTGCACAAGTAGGTGGTATTGCACTCTTGTATCCTGAAGAAAACCGTGGCTTAACACCAATGTTTACTGGAATTGACAAAGTTCGTTTCCGTCATCCAGTAAAACCAGGTGATCAAGTTCGTATAGAAGCTGATGTGGTGAAAGTTAAAGGCCGCATGGGTAAAGTGGAAGGCCGTGCATATGTAGGCGAAAAATTGGTGGCAAGTGGTGAATACATGTTCGCCTTAGTGAAACCGGAATAACTTTCAAAATGTAAGGAGTGACACAGATGATCGTAGTTGGCATGGAAAATGCAACATCTGAAATTCATAGTACTGCAGTCATACATCCAGATGCAAAGATTGGTAAAAATGTTATTATCGGTCCGGGTGCAGTCATTGGAGAACATGTTGAAATTGGAGATGGTACTAAAATCGGAGCCAATGTAGTCATTGGTGGTTGGACAACGATTGGTAAAAATAATGAGTTTTTCCCGGGTTGTGCTATTGGCTTAGAGCCTCAAGATTTAAAATTTAAAGGGGAAAAAAGTTATTGCGTGATTGGCGATAATACGGTGGTTCGTGAATTTGTAACTATTAGTCGAGCTACTGGTGAAGGAGAAGAAACACGAATTGGTAACAATTGTTTATTCCAAGCCTGTACACATGTGGCACATAACTGTATCGTGGGTAATAATGTTATCATGAGTAACTGCGCTGGACTTGCCGGACACGTAATTGTAGAAGATCGCGTTGTTATCGGCGGTATTGCAGGGGTCCATCAATTTGTAAAAATTGGTCGCAATGCTATGGTTGGTGGGATGGCGAAAGTTGTCCAAGATATTCCTCCCTATGTCATTGCTGATGGACAACCGGCACATGTAATTGGATTGAATTCTGTCGGTTTAGCACGAGCTGGAGTATCTGAAGAAGTTCGCCGTGAACTAAAGAAGGCATTCCGTATTATTTATCGCAGTGGTTATAGCTTATCTAAGGCGATTGAAGAAATGGAATTGAACTTGACATCTTCTGTTGAGATTGAACATATGCTACGCTTCCTGCGCAATGCAGATCGCGGTATTATGCGTGTACGCAGAGATTAATTTATAAGTTAGAATACATGGTAAGAGTATGAAAGACATGCTTTTGCCATGTATTTTTTATTGTGAACTTTCATGCCATTTGTGCACTTTATGTGGTATAATATAGATTAGGATTTTTATAATTAAAAGTTAATGGGAGGCGTTATGGCGAAAGTAGGATTGATTGCAGGAATTGGTAATCTGCCAGTTGAATTTATGCGAGCGGCCCAACATGAAGGCTATGAAGTTGTGGTCATATCTGTTGTAACGGATGGCGCTCCAGAATTACGAGCAGAGGCCGATGCATACTACCAAATCAGCGTCTTTAAGTCAGATACAGTGATTAAAACATTCCTCAAAGAGGGTGTTACGGATGTGACTATGTTAGGGAAAGTAACAAAAGAACATCTCTATAAAAAGATAACAACAATTCCAGATATGCGTACTATCAAACTATTAAATCGTTTGCGCGATCGTAAGGATGATACAATTATGTTGGCTATCGTAGAGGAACTAGAAAAGGAAGGACTTTCCGTGGCAGATCAGACTAAATATATGCGCTCTCTTATGCCTCCGGTAGGTGTGATGACAGAGCGAAAGCCAACCGAGATGGAGCAACTAGATATTGAATTTGGCTTTACCTTAGCCAAACAAATGGGGGCTCTTGATATTGGTCAAACTGTTGTAGTAAAAGAGCAAGCAGCTATGGCTATCGAAGCCATTGAAGGAACAGATGAGTGTATCAAGCGAGGTGGTGCATTAGGTCGTGAAGGTGCAGTAGTTGTAAAAACTGCAAAGCCTAACCAAGATGTACGGTTTGATGTACCTGCAGTGGGGATGAAAACATTAGAGTCTATGATTAGTAGTAACTGTAAAGTATTAGCCATGGAAGCAAAACGAACAATTTTTGTAGAGCAAGCGGCAGTATTGCAAAAAGCAAATGAACTAGGTATCGTAATCTGTGCCGTAGAAGGGCCGGATGAGGAGTAAGCATGAAGATTATGTTTTCTGCTGGTGAAGCATCAGGGGATACGCATGGTGCCAGTGTGGCAAACGCTTTATTGGAGAAATATCCAAAAGCACAGCTGTTTGGTATGGGCGGAGATTTGATGAAACAAGCTGGTGTGGATATTATCTATGATATTCAGCAACTAGGGTTTATCGGCATCGTTGAAATACTAAAACATTTACCTACTTTTTTTAAACTTCGTAGTTTCTTAAAAGAAGCTATGCTACGAGAAAAGCCAGATGTGTTGGTGTGTATCGACTATCCAGGTTTTAACATGAAGTTAGCTAAAGTGGCAAAAGAATTGCATATCCCTGTGGTGTACTATATTGCACCTACCATTTGGGCTTGGAATAAAGGCCGAGGTAAAGATATCGCCAAAACAGTAACAAAAGTAGCTTCTATTTTTCCTTTTGAAGCGGAGGCCTATCGAGAATTTGGCGTAGATGTGGAATTTGTAGGAAATCCTTTAGTAGATATTGTACATCCTACCATGTCCTATGAATCAGCTCTTGCTTATTTTGGTGCAGATACAACAAGTCGCAATATTCTCTTGATGCCAGGCAGTCGCAAACAGGAAGTAGAAGGGTTATTACCTACCATGTTAGCAGCGGCTGAACGGTTATATGAGAATCACAAAGATTTAAAATTTTTCTTGCCGAGAGCACATACTATACCAAGAGAAGATATTGATAGAATATTACAAGCTTATTCTGTGCCAGTTACTGTTACAGAAGGTCATAACTATGATTTAATGCAGATTTGTACAGCTTGTATTGCGGCATCTGGGACAGCAACCTTAGAAACAGCATTAATGAATGTGCCTACAGTATTGATTTATAAAGTGGCCCCTGTCACATATGGAATTGGAAAAGTATTGATAAAAATTGACCATATTGGATTGCCTAATATCATGGCAAAGCGGCGTATTATTCCAGAACTGTTACAAGGGGAAGTAACGCCAGAAAATATAGAAAGAGAACTAGGTAAAATCCTAGATGATGGTGCGGTATATACGCAGATGAAGGCTGATTTAGCACAAGTGAAGGTAGAATTAGGGGCACCGGGAGCGGTGCAACGTGTAGCTGATGTCATTGCATCAGTAGCAATGAAGGAGGCATAAATGAATCGTTATAAACAACTATTGGCATTTGTGGTGCCATATAGGATGCGACTCATATTGGGCATATTTTGCATGATTGCTGCAGCCATGGGGTATTTAGTAGTTCCATGGTTAATCCGAAATGTAGTTGATGGAGTATTGCAAGATAAAGATTTGGGATTACTAACCTTAATTGTTGTCGCTATTTTAGTGATTTTCTTGCTTCGTGGTTTTGCTACGTATGGGCAAAACTATACGATGGCTTATGTAGGGCAACGGGTAGTTATCGACATCCGTGAAACGCTATTTAAACATCTACAAAAACTCGATCAAGCTTATTTTGACCGCCGTAAAACAGGGGTCATCATGAGTAATGTAACGAGCGATGTAGGTGCTTTGCAACAAGCGATAGTAGATAATTTAATTTCCTTTATGACAGAAGGAGTTACCTTGGTAGGTTCTCTAGTATTCATGTTCTATTTGGATTGGAAATTATCTCTATTAACATTGATTATTGTGCCTGTAGTATTAGGGCTAACTAATATTTTTGGTAAAAAATTACGTTCAGCAGGCCATGAAGTACAAGGAAGAACAGCAGATATTACTGCATTTTTACAAGAAGTTATCTCTGGTATTCGCGTTATTCGTTCGTTTGCTCGCGAGAAGTATGAATTTAATCGCTTTGAACAAGAGAATCAACATAACTTTGATGCAGCTATGAAAGCTACTAAATTAACAGCTGTCATGGGACCAATGGTAGAATTTGCAGCGGCCATTGCAGTAGTTATTATTTTGTGGTATGGAGGGTATTCTGTAGTACAAGGCTATATTACAGCAGGTTCTTTAATTGCATTTTTAATTTATGCGATTAATTTATCGAATCCTGTGAAACGCTTGACTCAAGTTTATGGTAACTTGCAAAAAGCGATGGCAGCAGGAGATCGTGTTATCGATATTTTAGAAACAGAGCCACAAGTGAAAGAATCACCAGCGGCAAAAGCTCTAACATATGTACAAGGAGATGTAGAGTTCGATAATGTACAATTTGCTTATGATGAGGATAATTTGGCCCTAAAAGGTGTGAATTTAACTGTGAAACAAGGGCAGACGGTGGCGATTGTAGGTCCTTCTGGAGCCGGTAAGTCAACGATAGTGAACTTGTTACCACGTTTTTATGATGTAACAGGTGGCGCCATTCGCATTGATGGTGTAGATGTGCGAGATGTAACATTTACGTCCTTACGAGAAAATATTGGTTTAGTACCGCAGGATACGATGTTATTCAATGCGACTGTACGTGAAAATATCCTGTATGGTCGTTTAGATGCAACAGATGAAGAAATTGTCGAAGCAGCCAAAGCGGCGAATGCCTATGAATTTATTGAAAAATTGCCAAATGGATTTGATACGGTAGTAGGAGAACGTGGTAACTCCTTGTCTGGCGGTCAACGTCAACGCATTGCCATTGCACGAGCTATCTTGAAGAATCCTAGTATTTTAATCCTTGATGAAGCTACATCAGCCTTAGATACTGAAAGTGAAAAAATTGTACAAGAAGCATTAGAACGATTAATGAAAAATAGAACGGCTTTAGTGATTGCTCATAGATTGAGTACGATTAAACATGCCGATCATATAGTGGTCCTACAACAAGGCTGTGTTGTAGAAGAAGGCACACATGATGAATTATTAGCGTTGAATGGCTTGTACAGTCATTTATATTCTGTTCAATTTGCCGGAAAAGGATAAACTATGTACTGGATATATAATATACTTCTCATTATCTATTGGATTGGCTTGATACCGGTGATTCTCTACCGGTTAGCCTTTGAAGAGGGATTCTACGAGCGTATAAAACAAAGTGCGGGGTTCATGCCGAGCACATTGATGAAAAAAATAGAAGGCAAGCGTGCCATATGGTTACATGCAGCATCTGTAGGAGAAATTGTAGCCACAAGCCCTTTGGTGAAAGATATAAAAAAGAGCTTTCCTGATGCAGTAGTAGTTGTATCCGTAGTTACTGCTACAGGTCATGCTATGGCACGACGTATCATACCAGAGGCAGAAGGAATTATTTTCTTTCCTTTGGACTTACCTTTTTTAACCCGAAGAATTTTGAATATTATCAAGCCTATTGCTATTTTATTGGTAGAAACTGAGATTTGGCCAAACTTCTTGCGTATTGCAAAAGATGAAGAAATTCCGGTGATGATGGTCAATGGTCGTATTAGTGACCGTTCTATGTCACGATATATGCATATTAAGTCCTTTATGCACGATATGCTAGGTTCTATTGATCGCTTTTGCATGCAATCAAAATTAGATGCGGAATACATTTCTGTATTAGGAGCGAATGTGAAAGAAGTGACTGTTACAGGAAATACTAAGTACGATCAAACTTATGCAACGGTCACAGATGAAGAAAAAAAACAATTACAACATGAGTTTGGTTTCGGACATAATCATCCTATTATTGTGGCAGGCAGTACTCATAAAGGGGAAGAAGATAAACTATTTCAAGCTTTCAAGGAAATTTTACAATCCTATCCTAATGCGAGATTACTCATAGCACCTCGTGAAATTATGCGTGGTAATGATGTAAAAGCATTATCTCAAAAATATGGGCTGAAAGCGATTTGTCGGAGCACGATGACAGAGCCTGTACACGAAGAAATTCCAGTGGTGATATTAGATACTATTGGTGAATTAGGCCGTCTATACAGTTTAGGGGACATTATCTTCGTTGGAGGTTCCTTGGTCAGAACGGGAGGACATAATATTTTGGAACCAGCTGCTCATGGCAAACCAATTATTGTGGGACCACATATGTTTAACTTCAAAGAAATCTATAGTTTATTGAGTTCCCGTGGGGCTTGTATGATGGTACATAATGAAGAAGAGCTCTTAGAGGTATTGCAAATGTTGTGTGCTAACCAAACTATGCGAGAAGAAATGAGTCTCCACTGTTTAGAAGTAGTTAGCGAAAATCGCGGTGCTACACAGCGCAACACAGAAGAATTACGACGTCTCTTTGAACGCTTTCATATTGTTCCATAATTGGTTCATCTAAGTTTTAATATCCTAGGCTATACTAGAGGGATGCGGAGGAGGTTTACTCATGAAAGGAGAACAACTCTTTAAACATATCATCAGCGGACAGATGCAAGGCTCTTTGGGAGATGCTCTTCGTGGTGGTTTAGAAAAGGCTAGTAAGGTCTATGAAAGAGTCGTGGAATATCGCAATGAACGGTATAACCATCCACATAGAGTGTTACACATGCCAGTGCCAGTCATTAGTATAGGCAATATTACAGTTGGTGGTACAGGTAAAACACCGATGGTGCGCTACGTGTGTGAAGTATTGGATGCAGACCAACATACAGTGAGTGTCTTAAGTCGTGGATACAAAGCGGACAATAATAAAAAATCTATCGTCGTATCTAGACAAGGGTCGGTAGATGTGTCTTCTTTTATCAGTGGTGATGAAGCTTGGTTATTAGCTAAAACATTACCGAATGCAAATGTCATTATTGGATCTAAACGAGTAGAGTCAGCTAAGATTGCTGTCGACGATATGCAATCTGATGTACTTGTTTTAGATGATGGCTTTCAACATCGAGCATTGGGCCGTGATGCAGATATTGTATTGATTGATGCCAGTCATCCATTTGGCTATGGTGCGGTGTTGCCAAGAGGGTTGCTACGAGAACCTTTAACAAATTTGAAGCGAGCTACCTATATTGTGTTAACGAAAACGAATCAAGTAGATACTGAACAACTGGAAGCACTCCGTGAAGAGATTCATTCTTTAGCACCTCTTGTTCCGGTAGCAGAAACCATTCATCAAACGATAGGTTTTCAAACCTTGGAAGAATGGAGCCATAATGGCCCGATTCATGATATTAATGACTATGATGAGACTCCTTTATTAGCGATTAGTGGTATCGGACAACCTAGCTCTTTCATTTCTAATTTGAAAGGTTACGGATTCACGGTACAGGATATGATGAGTTTTGGTGACCATCATGATTATAGTGAAGAAGATGTTG
>CAUQZV010000020.1:0-28732 GCA_963522415.1 uncultured Veillonella sp.
TTTATGAACAAGCCCAAGGAATTGGTTCTAAAGGGCAAAAAAATAGTGCTTTAGGGGCGGTGAGCCTCTTCGCAGAGGTGGAGGAAATGGAAACGATCCATGTTCCAGACTTACCAGACTTGCCTAAAGAACTAAAGCTGAAAGATGAAAAGGAATATACAGGCTTTTATATTACGGGCCATCCTTTAGATGCCTATCGTGATGAATTGGAAGGACTATTTCAATTAGGACGATTAGCAGAAAATCCAGAGGATTTTGATGGTAAAACTGTTACGATTGGCGGATTGATTACGGAAAAAGTGGATCGATTAACGAAGGCAAAACAGGAAAAAATGTGCACCTTAACCTTGGAAGATTTCACAGGCACCGTACAAGTAGTAGTATTCCCACAAGGGTATCAAAAAAGCCATATGCTATTGCAACGAGATGGTGTGGTAGCTATCGAGGGACGCATTGATGCGGATGAAAAAGGTGTGCAATGCATTGCTAGTTCCGTACAGTTATTGAAAGTAGAATATGATAAAGCAAGGCAGATTCGTATTCATATTGATACAGCTCATGATACACCGCAAGTGAGCCAACAATTACAAAAGCTGTTGCAAGAATTACAAGGAGATACACCAGTTACTCTATTCTTGCAACGTCAAAAACGCAGCTTAGCGGTGAATCGTAGTTTTTATTTCACCCCATCAAAAGAGTCTATTGGGCGTGTGCAAGCCTTACTAGGGGCCAATGCAGTAGAGTTACTATAAGGAGATAGAAATGAATAAAAAGACAAAGATTGTTTGTACCATGGGACCCAGTACAGATAGTTTAGAAATGGTAGAATCCTTATTGCGAGCAGGTATGAACGTGGCACGTTTTAACTTCTCTCATGGTTCTCATGAAGAACAAGCAAAGCGTATGGAGCTCGTTCGCTTAGCCTCTACTAGAACGGGGATTCCAGTGGCATTAATGCTAGATACAAAGGGACCAGAAATTCGTCTTGGATTATTCAAAGAAGGCAAAGTGTGTCTAGAAGAAGGGCAAGCTTTTACGTTGACTACAAGAGATGTGGAAGGCACGAAGGAGATTTGCTCCGTCAACCATGCAGGGTTGCCCGAAGATGTGAAAGAGGCAAAACAAATCCTCTTATCTGATGGATTAGTGACATTGCGTATCGATTCTATCGAGGGTACGGAGATCCATACGACTGTTATGAACACAGGTATGATGAGCAATCGAAAACGAGTAGCTGTACCGGGGGTATCTCTATCTTTACCACCAGTGTCGGAACAAGACGAAAAAGATTTGGTATTTGGTTGTGAAATGGGTGTAGACTATGTGGCAGCGTCTTTCATGCAACGGGCCAGCGATGTAGTGGCAATTCGTCGTATTTTGGAATCCAAAGGGGCAGATATTCGCATCATTTCTAAAATCGAAAATGAAGAAGGGCTTAATAATTTAGATGAGATTTTAGAAGTGTCTGATGGATTGATGGTGGCTCGTGGTGACTTGGGGGTAGAAATTCCAGCCGAAGAAGTACCTGTATTGCAAAAAATGATGATTCAAAAATGTAATGCTGCCTCCAAGCCTGTAATTACAGCGACCCAGATGTTAGAGTCCATGGTAACCAACCCAAGACCTACCAGAGCAGAAGCTAGTGACGTAGCAAATGCCATATTAGATGGTACGGATGCGGTCATGTTATCTGGGGAAACTGCAGGTGGGGACTACCCATTGGAAGCGGTGACCACTATGGCTCGCATTGCAAAAGTCACAGAAACATCTGATTTATATGTGAATAGTAATCATACAGTACCGTTAGAAGAAGCAAAAACGACAGATGCTATTTGTTCTGCTACTGTTGAAGTAGGACGTTCTTTGGGAGCTGGTGCCATCATTACTTGCACTGAATCTGGCATTACAGCCATGAGCATTTCCCGTCATCGTCCAAATTGCCAAATCATTGCGGTAACACCACATGAGAGCGCCTTACGCCGTATGCAGTTATACTGGGGTGTAACAGCTATCCAAGGACCATCTCACTCCAATTCAGATGAAATGGTACACTGTGCTATGAGTGCCGCTTTAGGAGAAGGATTGATTCAATCTGGTGATTTAGTGGTTGTGACAGCTGGTGTGCCATCTGGCTTATCTGGCACAACGAATATGATTCGTGTTCATGTCACTGGTAATGTATTGATTAAAGGTCGCGGAGTTGGTAAACTATCTGTAACGGGACCAATCCATCACGCTGACTCTACAGAGCCTATGGCAGATGGAAGCATTCTAGTAGTTCGTGATTTAGAACCAGAATATATGGAACTAGCAAAACGAGCTGGCGCTATTATTACAGCAGAAGAAGGGTACACATCGACAGCAGCTATTGCAGGTATTCAGTTTGGTATTCCTGTCATTTTAGGTGCTCATGATCAATCGCAATTGACAAATGGTCAGGTGGTAACTGTGGATGGTATTCGTGGTAATGTCTATGAAGGTATTGCAAACGCAAGATAGGAGGTAATTATGGAATATCGTATTCCTACACAAGCAGATACAGTGGTAGTAGAAGAAATTGTAAATCGTAAATTACGCAATTCTATGCTTTGGATGGTGTGGGGCTTATTGACTACAGCCATCATTGGGTTTATGGCGTTGACGAACTCTAGTTGGTTGCGCTTTGCCCATTCCAACTTTAATATTATTTTGTTAGCCGAAGTGGCGGTGGTGTTCTTATTTTCCTTCCGTCAATACACGGCGTCTAACACATTTTTGAAAGCCATGTTTTTCCTTTATTCCATTATGAATGGATTGACCTTGACTGCTATCGCTTTACACTATTCTTTTGAAGTAGTCGTATATGCTTTAACAGGGGCTGTAGCGGTGTTTGGCAGCTTTGCCTTTTTAGGGGTAGTGGTGAAAAAAGATTTATCCGGCCTAGGTACATTTTTAATGGGAGCTGTTATTGCACTACTCATTGCTAGTTTGATTATGATGTTCTTCGGGGCTAGTGATTTTGGAATGTTAGTATACAGTTATATAGCTGTAGGGATTTTCTCCTTATTTACTATGTACGATGTATATCGAATTAAACGGGCCATAATAGAAGTAGCTTATGAAGATGAGAGCGTATTAGAGCGTGTTGAATTGATTGGAGCCTTGGGATTATACTTAGACTTCATCAATATTTTTATCAACTTACTTCGCATTTTTGGCCGTCGATAATTTGTCATTAACGTATGAGATTACATTTATAAAAAAAGGGGGGAGCTATAAGCTCTCCCTTTTGGTATGCAAATCTTTCGATATATGAGATAATATATAGTAGAATAACACAAGTAAGGAGGTTGTATATGGAAGCAAAAGAATGGCAAACCTTCGTCACAGTGGTGGAAGAAGGCAATATTACGAAAGCAGCAGAAAAATTATTTCTTTCACAGCCTGCATTAAGCTATCGATTAAAACAAGTAGAAGATATCTTAGGGCGCCCCTTATTAATTCGTGCTAATGATGGCATTGCGTTAACTGCAGAAGGTGAGCTGTATTACGATTATTGCCGACGTATGATTCGGTCTCGGGAGGAATTACGACAAAATATTGGAAAGGTGACAGGAAAAATACAAGGCACCTTAAAAATTGCTGCATCCATTAATTTTGCAGACTATGAGTTGCCTCATTTACTCAATAATTTCACGAAACAGTATCCTAAGATTCGTATTGAAGTGAAGACAGGGTATAGCTCCCATGTGAATAAAATGTTTAATTCTGGAGAGGTGATGATTGCCTTTGCCCGTGGTGAATATAATCATGTGCCGAATGGTGTGCGTCTTTTTGATGAACCCTATTGTTTAGTCTATAAACATCCTGTGGATTACAAGGAATTACGGGATATTCCGATGATTAACTATCGTACAGATGGATCCATTGCAACAGTAGTAGAAAATTGGAAGAAAGAACATAGCGTAGGAGATGTGAGACCAGCCATGGAACTGGACTCTATGGTGACTTGTCGTCACTTTGTGCGAGAAGGATTAGGTTGGGCTATTTTACCATATTTAGGACTTGGTAGTTGCCGTGAACATGGTATTTATGTAGAACCTTTGCGGATGAAAGATGATCGTCCATTGGTACGTTCTACCTATTTGTTCCATGATGAAGTAAGTACAAAGCTCATTGCAGTGAAAACTTTCATCGATTATGTAACAGAGTATTACGAAAATCACCAAATCGTTACCTTACCAGGGTATACAAGCTAAAGGGGGAGGATCAAAACCTCCCCTTTTAGTATGTCCGAATATTTTGCAATGGACAGATTGTTTTAGCAGCAATTTTGATTAGTTTAGAATACTATTAACGGACTGTTAATGTATATGAAAGTAGCAATTATCACAGATATATATCATGAAAATAGGAACAATTTAGTAGGAATAATATAAAAACCGCATGATACCTATCTTTATAATGTATTCTCTAAATGCATACATGAAGGCTTTTTGTTGATAATAAAATTTTTATAAGCCTTATAAAGGATTTCTATTTTTACCTTCTGAAATGATTGGATATAATGAGAGCGTAAAAAGACCTAGACATTTGCACGTTCTAGTATTCTAGTAAGTGGTGAACCGCCCTTATATACACGTATTTATATATATTAAGTTTCACGTTTATAGAAAGTATGAGTGCAAGCAATATAGGCAATGTATTTATATCTTATGTAGTAAGGAGACACAAGATGAACAAAAAAGTAATCAATGCTTTGATTATGTTGTTAATCCCAATCGTGATCTGGTATAGTCCAGCTCCAGAAGGATTAGCAGATGGTGCTTGGAAACTATTTGGTTTCTATTTAGCAGCTATCGTAGGCTTAATTTTAAAGCCATTCCCAGCTCCTGTTGTAGTATTATCCGCTATCGCAGGTTCTGCATTATTTTTAGGTAATACAAAAGCAGTTCTTTCTGGTTATGCAACAACAACAGCATGGTTGGTATTCTCTGCATTTGCTTTATCGGTAGCATTCGTAAAAACAGGTTTAGGGCGTCGTA
Source organism: uncultured Veillonella sp. (assembly GCA_963522415.1). GTDB lineage: Bacteria > Bacillota > Negativicutes > Veillonellales > Veillonellaceae > F0422. The sequence continues at coordinate 5,025 of CAUQZV010000020.1, forward strand.
TTGCCTACCATTTAATCAGTGCTTTTGGTAGTACAGTACTTCGTTTGGGATATGTAACAGCTCTACTTGACTTTGTGGTATCCCCAGCAACACCATCTAACACGGCTCGCTGCGGCGGTATCGTATTCCCAATCATGAATGCAGTGGCAAAATCTCTTGGTTCTGAACCAGGTGAAACGGCTAACAAAGCTGGTCGTTTCTTAATGGCAAATACATACATGGTAACAAAAGTAACATCCTTGATGTTCTTAACAGCAATGGCTCCAAATGCATTAGCAGGAGACTTCATGGCTAAAATGTTAGGTATTCATTTAGACTGGGGCTTATGGGCTCTAGCGATGATCGTACCAGGCATTGCTATGTTATTAGTAGTTCCATACATCACGTACTTGTTCAACAAACCAACAATGACAACAGTAGACAATAAAAAAATTGCTGCTGAAGGCTTAGCAGAGCTAGGACCTATGTCTAAAGCTGAAAAAACATTGGTTGGTATCTTTATCTTCGCTTTATTAGGTTGGGCATTGCCTTCCATTTTGGCAGCATTCGGCATTAAATTTAAAATTGATGCTACAGCTGTGGCAATTGTATCCATGGTAGCCTCCTTCTGCTTGGGCGCTATTAAATGGGATGATATGGTTGCTAATAAAGGTGGCTGGAACACATTGATGTGGTTCGGTGGTATCATCGGTTTATCTGATGCATTATCTAAAGCTAAATTCTTCGAATGGTTAGCAGAAGTAATGCAAACTCATTTACACTTCGGTGATAATGGATTTGTAGCACTTGTTATTATCGGTATTATTTCCGTAGCAATTCGTTACTTATTCGCATCTGGTTCTGCATACGTAGTAGCTATGTTACCAGTATTCTTGGCAGTAGGCCCTGCAGCTGGTGTGAACCCTATGGCATTAGCATTAGTATTGTGTGCATCTAACTCATATGGTGGTGCATTAACACATTACGGCGGAGCGGCAGCACCTATTGTATTCGGCGCAGGCTATAACGACGTAAAAGATTGGTGGATCACTGGCGGTGTGGTAGCAATCGTTTGCTTAGTGCTTACATTCGTAATTGGTTATCCATGGTGGGGTATGTTAGGTATCCTATAATATAAATTAGATCATGTGAGTCAGGATCTACAGGGGTATTTCCTGTGGACCTGGCTTTTCATGGTGTTGTCATGCATAGAAAGGATTAACTATGAAACATCTAGTGAAAGCAGCTATGGCTGGCTTTGATGAAAAAAATGATGTATTGGTGACAGTGGAACCAATTGCATCTGGTATCGAAGTAGAATTAAAATCTAAAGTTGAGCGTGCTTATGGTAAGCATATTCGTGCTTTCATCGAAGCTACTGTAAAAGAAGCAGGGTTCGATGGGGTAAAAGTAACTGCTATCGACAAAGCAGCTTGGGATTATACGATTAAAGCCCGTGTATTGGGGGCATTAGAAAGAGGGAGCGAAGCATAATGAGCCAATTAACTGAATTAGCAAAAAAACGTTTATCTCGTTCCATGATGTTCGTACCTGGTAACACACCTAAAATGATCAACAGTGCTGATATCCACGGTGCAGACTCCATCATGTTTGACATTGAAGACTCCGTAGCAGTCACTGAAAAGGATACAGCTCGTCTATTGACAGCAGAGGCTTTGAAAACTTTAAAATTCAAAGGCGAAACAGTGGTTCGTATCAACCATCCAACACAAACTCCATATGGTTATGCTGACCTTGATGTGATCGTACCAGCAAAACCTGACTTGATCCGTCTTCCGAAAACTGAAGATGTATCTGAAGTAGAAATCGTAGCTAAAAAAATTGAAGAAGTAGAAAAAGCGAACGGTTGGGAAGAAGGTACTATCAACATTATCGTAGCTATCGAATCCGTTAAAGGTCTATACAATGTACGTGAAATCGCACAAGGCCCTCGTGTAGTAGCGATCGCATTAGGTGCAGAAGATTATCGTGCAGACCTTCGTACAGGTAAACATAAACCAGCTCATGAATTGTTATTTGCTCGCCAAACGATTCTTCATGCAGCTCGTGAAGCAGGTATCCGTGTACTTGACACAGTATTCTCCGATGTGAAAGACCCACAAGGCTTCCGTGAAGAAGTAGAATTCATTAAAGCCCTTGGTTACGATGGAAAATCTTGCATTCACCCAAGCCAAATCAAAATTATCCATGAAGTGTTCACGCCAGATGAAAAAGAAATTGCTCATTCTGTAAAAGTATTGAACTCCTATGCAGAAGCACTTCGCAACAATAAAGGCGTTATCGCTGTAGATGGTAAAATGATTGACGGTCCTATCGTAGTACGTGCACAACGCGTGGTAGATAAAGCCCGTGCAGCAGGTATCAAAGTAGAGCTTGAGGAAGGAGCAGAAATCGATGTTAAATAAAATTGGTCGCGATATTCCTATGGAATTAGAATGCCTTCAAGGTCGTCGTCTCTATGAAGGACAATTTGCAATGACAGAAACTGCAGTTCGTGCAGGTAAACCAGTGAAACTTCACACTCCAGGCGAAGATAAATTAGTAGGCTCTATCGATGAAGCTATTGAAAAAGTAGGTCTGAAAGATGGCATGTCTATTTCCTTCCACCATCATTTACGTAATGGTGACTATGTAATGCAACTTGTGATGGACCGTGTACAAGCTAAAGGAATCAAAGATATTACAATCCTTAATTCTTCCTTAGCACCTTGCCATGAATTCTTAATCGATATGATTAAAGATGGTACAGTAACAGCCATCGAAACATCTGGTCTTCGTGATGCATTGGGTAAATTCTTAAGCTTAAACCCAGGCGTATTAAAACGCCCAGTAGTGATTCGTTCCCATGGTGGACGTGCTCGCGCAGTTTGCACTGGAGAAGCTCACATTGATGTAGCTTTCATGGGCGTACCTGCTTGTGACCGTCGTGGTAATGCGACAGGTCGTAAAGGTAAATCTGCTTGTGGTGCTTTGGGTTATGCTATGGTTGACTCTCACTATGCAGACCAAACTGTATTGTTAACAGATAACTTAATTGACAATGTATACCCAATCTCCATTCCTCAAACAGATGTAGATTACATCGTAGAAGTAGAGGCTATTGGTGATCCAGAAGGTATCGCATCTGGTGCGGTAGGTATCACTAAAAACCCCGTACAAATTAAAATTGCGGAAATGGCAGCAGAATTCCTTGATGAAGCTGGTATTATCCAAGAAGGTTTCTCTTTCCAATTGGGCGCTGGCGGAGCTCCATTAGCAGTAGCTAAATTCATCGGCGAAAAATTAGAGAAAAAAGGCGTTGTTGGTGGATTCGGTGTTGGCGGTGCGACAGGCGTACTAGTAAGCATGCTTGAAAAAGGTCACATCAAAGCCATCTATGATACACAAACATTTGACACAACAGCAGCGGCATCTTTGGATACAAATCCAAATCATATTGAAATGAGCGCATCCATGTACGCAGACCCTACAACAGACTGCATGACAAACTACTTAGACGTAGTTTTCTTGGGCGCTACAGAAATCGATACAGATTTCAATGTAAACTGTATGACTGACTCCAATGGTATCTTGATGGGTGCCTCCGGTGGTCACTCCGACACAGCAGCAGGCGCAAAAGTAACTGTTATCACTTGCCCATTGATTCGTGGTCGCTTGCCAATGATTCGTGAACGTGTAGAAACAGTTATCACTCCAGGTGAAAGTATCGACGTATTGGTAACAGAACGTGGTATCGCGATCAATCCAAATCGCCAAGATTTAATTGAACGTTTCAAAGATTCCAATTTGCCAATTTACACAATTGAAGAATTACAACAAATGGCGTACGACATGGTTGGTAAACCAGAAGGTATTGAAGTATCTCAAGACCCTAAAGATGTAGTAGCCATCATCGAATATCGTGATGGATCTATCATCGACGTTGTACGTAAACCATTGCTATAAACTGCATAAACAAGCACATGAAAAAGACTAGGCTTTCGGGCTTAGTCTTTTTTTGTGTTGCCTATATATGATATAGTGAAAGTATAGAACATATCATGTTTTGGGATATGGTCATTATGTAATAGGAGTATTGCTATGAAAAAAGAAAGAAGCTTTTACTTATAAACTAACGTATGATGTAACATTTAATATTAGGCAAGTTATTTTTAGATGGTAATAAGAAATGCGAAAAGTATATGCTTGGATTTTAATAATTATGTCTTTAATGGGTACATTTTATCTATATATCAATATTCATCGGTATATGACTACAAAAACTTTTTTCCGATATGAAATAAATTATTTTTTTGAATTTAGGGATTATTTTAACGATATTACTATAGAAAATGAGATGTTTAGATATATTGTAAAAGATGACTATATATACACTTATGGATTATCGGGATATACAAAGACAAAATTGGGATTAGGCATTCATATCATTAAAGTTTTGAATATGGAATATGATAAAAACTATATTAATGAGATAGAAAGAAGAAAATCTTATTCTAGTTTGGAAGAAATAAAAAATAAGTATATAGGTGATGATGTTACTTTTACTGTAAGCTTTGTAACAATGGATGATGAAGATATAAATACTTTTTATTCTTTGTATAAGAGAAAAAAAGATATTGAAGAAGATTTATCTATTATAGAAAAATCTCGTTTTTCCTATAAAGATGGAAAAAAGGTAGCACAAGGTCTCCGAGAATTAAATAATTCTTTACTTAAAGAATATATGAAGAGGAATGGAGAAATAAATACTACATCTCAATAATAGTGAACATCTAGATATTATGTAGAACTCTATTAGTATCTCCTAAAAAATCTACTACTGAAAGGGCTAGCTCTACTACAAACACAACAAGCTTAGCTGATAGTCCAGATATTTATCGGAATGGTGAACAATATAAGCCGGGAGTGAAAACAAGACAATTAAAAGAAAACATTGTATATGAGAGTAAAGGATATTTTTACCAAACGGATGAATTAGGACGTATAAAAAAAGCCCAAGGAAAGTTGCGTCTAGAAGATGGAGTAAGAAATAAAGGAGATCAATTAAAAGCAGGTGGTGATGATCGATTGCCAGGTGACCATGGAGGGCATCTGTTTGCTAAAGTGTTTGCTGGATCTGGAGAGATAGATAATCTAGTTGCTATGGCTGCAATTGTGAATAATAGTAAATACAGGAAAGTAGAAAAACAATGGGAAAATGCATTGAAAGAAGGCAAGGAAGTGCAGGTAACGATAGATTTAGTATATGATGGATCGAATAAAAGACCAAATAAATTTAATATAAATTATAGTATCGGTAAGAAAAAAAATAATTTAACAATTCCAAATGGAGGTTAAGAATGTATATTGAAAGTAAGAAAAAAGAGTCTGAATTAAGGACCCAACAAGAAGCTTATAATATGACAACACTACTTTTTGATGATAATTGGAGTGAAGTTTTAGTATGTAGTCAAAAATTTCATTCTAGCATGGATGGGGCTTTCCTTGTTCTATATGATGATGATACCTTTTTACATCAATATGACTTATGTATGTTTTCTTATTACAAAAACGATGATGTACCTGATATTACTAGAAGGTTTTACGAGATAGCAGGAGATACATTCGATGATAAGAGTGTTGATGAAACATGTCCAACGAATCTAATGTTATTAGATATAAAAAGAAATGGTGAATATTCTGTAAAATATCTTGAGAATTTATCTGACTATGAATATTACGGCACGCCACTCTCAGTATGGAAATATAAAAAAGTAGGAGTTCTTGATGAGGAGTATGGGAAAGAAGAGGTTACTAAATTTATAAAAAAATTTAATATCATTCCAGAGAGGACTTTGAAGAATAAAGTCATTGCAGTTCCTTTTAAAACGTTAATAGAGAATATATTGTTTAAAAATATATATTATATGGCCTCGTTTTTAATGAGTAATACTACTAAAATTTATTTTCATCTAGATATTATTCAAGAAAAATATAATCTTAAGATATACCTTCAAATGAATGATGATACATGGAAAGTGATAGATAATATACAAAGTTTACAGGGAAATCTAGGTGAACAACAAATCAAGAATACTTGTTTGGAATGGGCAGATGAGTTTTATCTAATACATACAAGATCTGGTAGAAATACTAGCTCCTATATTGACTATGTCTACGACATTTCCACCGGTGAACTCTCTTATGTATATGACAATATAACAGAAGATAATTTTACTGATGAACTAGCTTTGATAAATGACTGGGAAGAAAGATATTTCTCACCGGAAGGGGAACCACTGCACACGCATGCAGTAGCACCCCATGAGGGATGTATCACAGGGTCTTTGCACATAGATATGTCTCAGTTTATTGAAGAGGAGGAAGAAGAAATGGTTAGTGTAGATCCAGCTATAGAATTTACCGGGGAAGATATTCACGATTTGATTCCACAATATCTTCAAAATAGTTACGATATTTTGTATTCTATCTTGCCAGGTACATATCAGCGGATATACCTATATGTAGAGAATGATGGAACGGTATGTCGTCAACTAGGGTATATCATTGTCGATGGTGAATACCTTACTTTTGAGGAAATGATAGACCATAAGGTGGTTTCTAAGGCGACTTATGATGCTACAATGGAACAACTAGCACTGTGGTCGAATTACATGCGAAATGCATTTATTGCTTGTCATCTTGAACCGTGGACGGTGTTCTCCTATATGATAGATGAAGAACGACATATTTCTACTAACTTTGGTTACGATGTATTAGCAGAGCAAACCTATGACAATGAACTCTTTGACCTATGGTCTTATGAAAAATTAGGCATTAAGAGTCCTAACTTGCCTGAAGACAAGATAGCAACTATTGTACCAGAAAATGAATATGCAAAATTTTAATAAGAAGGTGTATAGAATTGTACAGGGGAGAATATTTGATTGAACATATTTAGAAAGGTATTACCATGAGAAAAGTCTTCTTAGCACTCGCACTTTTGCCTATGGGTGTTATCAATTATAGTACCTATGCCAATACTATAGATGAGCAAGGTAAACTGCTAGATCAAATGGAGCGTTCTATATCTCATGTAGAGCAAAAGACACCCCCAGCTTTCACAGTTCTTACAGAGGGAATAGTACCTCAAAAGATAAATCAATTATCGAATGATGAACCAGAATTTTTAATTCATCATATTGAACTTTCACAGGTTCCATCAGAGTTTAGTTTTCTGCAAGAGATGGTGGCTAAGAAAGAACATCAATCGTATGGGGTAGAAACAATTAATACCTTGTTGCAGGAACTTAATACAGCTTTACTAGATAGAGGTTACGTTACCTCTAAGGTCTATATGGAGCCTCAAAATATAGGGAGTGGTACACTTAGCTTATCATTGCTGGTAGGAACTGTGGAAGAAATACAATTTAAGGGTGTGGCAGGTAATTATACAAACGCATTAGCCTTTCATAAGGAGCATATCTTAAACATACGGAAGATAGAACAAACTGTAGATAATTTAAATACAGTGCCCCATCAGAAGGCTACGGTGCAGTTACAACCGGGAAGTCAGTTGGGCACATCTATCGTCGTATTTCAGATAGAAAATAAGTCTAAAGTAGAAATTAACACTGGATTTGATAATTTTGGCAATGAAGGGACAGGGCGTTTTCAAGGAAATGTATCCATCACAGTAGGTAGACCATTAGATCGTAGTGATACTTTGTACTATAGCTTAACTAGATCTAGACACTCAGATAGTATCAATGTAAGCACATCAAATTATGTATCATATCAAATACCTATTGGATATGATAGTATTACTTTTAGCCATTCCAATTCAGACTATCAACAACGAGTTAGCTATGCCATTAAACCATTTATTTCTAGCGGTAACTTTACTAGCGATGAGCTAAGGTTGAAGCATGTATTACATAGGAATAGCCAACAGATTACAGAATTAGTGCAAGGTCTTACGCATAAGACAAGGCATTCTTTTATTAATGGTAGTGAAATTGATGTGCAACGGAGAAATACTACGTCTTGGTCCATAGGAATACATCAAAAACGATATGGCAAGAATGGGAGTTTAGATTGGTTGGTGCAATATGAAAGAGGTGTTCCTTGGTGGGCTAGTCCTGGACCTACCGATTATTTAGGAGAAGCTACCACACAATATCATATATATACTGGGAAAGTGAACTATCAGCATGCAATGACTCTTTGGAATCGGAAAGCAACCTATACAATGGAAGCGAAAGGACAGTATACGAATAGTAATCTTTACAGTAGTGAGTTCTTTACCATTGGTGGATGGTATACAGTGCGTGGGTTTACTGGCGATAGAAATTTATCAGCAGAACAAGGATTTTATGTACGGAACACCTTAGATATATCACTGAATCAGAATCATACAGTGTATGTAGGGTTAGATTATGGTAAAGTGTACGGTAAATCTACAGAAGATATATTGGGTACAGAACTATGGGGCGGAGCTATTGGTATGAAAGGATACTATGGAAGTGCTAACTACAATATATTCTTGTCCACACCATTACAAGTACCAAACGGTTTTACGGTACCACACCGAGTCCTAGGGATACAGATGAGTGTAGCATTGTAAAGAACTAGAATATGGGTTGGATGCTATTTTGACAGTGTGAGATATCTTTGAGATGTATTGATTAGCCTTTGTGAATGAAGAGAATATTCTATTGCTAAATAAAATAATAGAGGAACGTTGAGTGTTAGATATCAACGTTCCTCTATTTAGTCTATATTATTTTTTATATAGGTAATAAATGTATGAACAGCTCTACGTTGTAGTGCATTTGCTTGATAATAAAGCTTTGTTTCTCGCAATAGAGGTGTACCATCTTCCCATAGTAAAGGTTCAAAGGTAAATTCATCAGAGAATCTGCCCAATCCTGTTTCTGGGAGAACAGACCATCCTAAATTTTTTCTGATGAATTGTCGACATGTAGCCATGGTATCAACTTTTATACTATCGTTGGGAGGGACTTGGTAATGCTGTTTCCACCATTTATCGATGATAGTATATAAATCATGGGCTGTTGCATATCGTATAAATGGCAAAGTCAAGATGTCTTCTCTGGGCATAGGTTTAGAAGGTAAAGACGTATTGGTTACTAAACCGATGCGATCTGTATGAATTAACAATGATTCACCGTCAATGGATTGAGGACCGCGAATAATAGCAACCTCTACCTCATTAGACTGAAATAATTGAGCTATTTTAGAGCTAATGCCAGTATAAACTTCTAACTTTACCTTTGGATAGGCTTGCGTAAACCCTGATAAAATATCAGGTAACATATAATTGGCGTAGATGCTCGAGACGCCAAGCCGTAATGTTCCCGTTATTTCTTTACTATAATTGGATAGAGTGTTTTCAAATTCACGCTTTCTATGTAGCATATCTAAGGCATAGTGATAATATAATTCCCCTGTTTCTGTTAAGGTAACGCCACGAGATGTACGTATAAATAAAGGTTTATTGAACTGCTTTTCTAGTTGCTGTAGACGATACGATAACGCAGGCTGAGAGATATATAAGCGATTGGCTGCCTTCGTCATATTTCCCTCTTCTGCAATAGCAATAAAAAAATGCCAATCTTTTTCCATAGTTTCCATGGTAGCCCTCCTTTAATAAAAATATTTTATCACATAAGATAAATGTAATCTATTTTATTTATTTACTTACAACATATATACTTAAACTATAAAGGCCTTCAAGTAAGGTAAAACCGTAGTTAGTCATAAGTAGGAGGACTAAGATGGCAGGAAAAAGTTTAATCTATAAAATATTAGAATCTCATTTAGTAGAGGGAAGATTGGTTGCAGGTGAAGATATTGCTGTTGCCATAGACCAAACGTTAACACAGGATGCCACAGGGACTATGGCGTACTTAGAGTTTGAATCACTAGGTTTAGATACAGTAAAAACCCTATCCGTATCCTATGTAGATCATAATACATTACAAGATGGATTTGAAAATGCAGATGATCATAAATATTTACAAGATGTAGCAAGTAAATATGGTATTTATTACTCAAAAGCAGGTAATGGGATTTGCCATCAAGTACATTTAGAACGATTTGCTAGACCAGGTCAAACCTTAGTAGGTGCAGATAGTCATACTCCAACTGCTGGAGGTTTAGGGATGTTTGCTGTCGGTGTTGGGGGTATGGATGTGGCAGCATCTATGGCAGGAAAGCCATTTCATTTAACTTGTCCTAAAGTTACTAATATTAAATTAAATGGGCGTTTACGACCTTGGTGTGCAGCAAAAGATATCGTGTTAAAAGTATTAAGTATTTTAACCACTAAAGGAAATGTAGGAACAGCCATCGAGTATACAGGAGAAGGTGTGGTATCTTTAACAGTACCTGAGAGAGCAACCATCACGAATATGGGGGCAGAAATGGGAATTACTACCTCCATTTTCCCAAGTGATACAAAAACAAAAGAGTTTTTACGTGCTCAAGGTCGTGAAGATGTATGGGTGGAATTACAGGCAGATGAAGATGCACAGTATGATGAAGTCATTGAAATTGATCTAAATGCCTTAGTGCCTATGATTGCATGTCCACACTCTCCAGATAATGTAAAAACAGTAGCAGAGTTAAAAGATGTTGTAGTTGACCAAGTACTAGTAGGAAGCTGTACCAATTCCAGTTATCGAGACTTAATGATGGTGGCATCTATGTTGAAAGGACGTAAAATTCATCCAGATGTGAGTTTTGGGGTAGCTCCTGGATCCAAGCAAGCATTAGCTATGATTACAAAAAATGGAGCCTTAGCAGATATCATTGCTTCTGGAGCACGTCTGTTTGAAAGTGCTTGTGGATTCTGTGTAGGTTGCGGACAAGCGCCACGAACAAAGTCCATTTCTTTGCGTACGAATAACCGTAACTATGAAGGTCGTAGTGGGACTAAAGATGCCTTAGTGCATTTAGTTTCAGTAGAAACAGCGGTAGCTTCTGCTTTAACAGGAACGATTACGGATCCTCGTGAAATAGGCTTAGAAGTATCAACAATTGAGCTTCCTGAGGTGTATGAAATTGATGATTCCTTGATTGTTGCACCAAAATGCGATGTAAACCAATCTATTTTACGAGGTCCTAATATTGGAGAGCCTCCTAGCAATATTGCCTTACCAGAAACAATTTCTGCTAAAGTGACGATTAAAGTAGAAGATAAAATTACAACAGATCATATTATGCCAGCTGGACCATATTTGAAATTTAGATCCAATGTACCTAAATATAGTCAATATGTATTCAGCCCTGTAAAACCAGATTTTGCAGAAGAATGTAAAGAAAATGTTGAGTATGGATACTATAATGTGATTGTAGCTCGTGAAAGTTATGGACAAGGATCTTCTCGTGAACATGCCGCACTTTGCCCAATGTATTTAGGAGTAAAAGCAGTGATTGCAAAATCTATTGAACGGATTCATATGGATAATCTTGTTAACTTTGGTATTTTGCCTTTATTATTTGAAAATGATGCAGATTATGAGAGTATTCAAGAAGGTGATGAATTATTCTATCGCTGTGATGATGCTTCCTTTGCAGCTGGTGTATTTACCGTAGAGAATAAAACAAAATCTACGACCTACACATTAAGAACACCATTAAATGAACGACAATTAGAGATTGTTCGAGCGGGAGGTAAATTAAACTTCTTACGTAATGGTGGACAATAATTAGGAATAACAGTTAATAGATACAGTAGGAGATGGCACAGTGGAAACTGTGTCATCCTCTATATTCGAGGTATATGATGAAAGATTATATGAAATTACCCGTATTATACATGCGTGGAGGAACTAGTAAAGGAGCTTATTTATATGCTCCAGACTTGCCAACAGATCCAACAGAACGAGATGCAATGATTCTATCCCTCTATGGGAGTCCAGATGTACGTCAAATTGATGGGATTGGAGGAGCAGACCCTTTAACGAGTAAACTGGCTATTGTGGGACCTGCTTCGGTGGAAGGATGCGATGTGGATTATACATTTGCTTATGTGGGTATCGATACGGCAGTTGTCGATTATGAAGGTAATTGTGGTAATATTTCATCTGGAGTTGGTATTTTTGCTATGTTACGTGGTTTGGTAGAACTAGTCGAGCCAATCACTGTAGTTCGCATACATAATACGAATACCCATAAAATTATAGAAGCTCATATCCCTGTACAAGATGGATTACCAGTGGTAACAGGAGACTTTGCCATCGATGGAGTTCCGGGTACAGGGGCACAAATTATGCTCTACTTTCAATCCCCTAGCGGTTCTAAAACTGGGAAATTATTGCCAACGGGGAATGCGCGAGATACCATCACTTTGGAAGTGGGAAATACGCATACAGCGAAGAATAATCATAGGATAGACGTAAGTTTTGTGGACTCTGCCACACCGGGTGTATTTGTGAAAGCAAAAGATTTAGGATATATAGGAACAGAAATGCCAAGTGATATCGAAGCAGATGCAGAGGGTCTATTAGATATATTAGAGGATATTCGTAGGACTGCCGCTGTCAGAATGGGATTAGCTACATCAAAAGAAAGCGCTAGTCCAGCCATTCCAAAGGTATGTATGGTGGGTACTGCTTCTACGTATACCGATATACAGGGCCGCGTGATTGAGGGTGCATCGATAGATATAGTAGCACGAACAAAAGCATTACAAGTGATTCATAAGGCCTATGCAGTCACTGGCGGTATTGCTACTGCAACAGCAGCACTTATTCCAGGGACGATTGTCAATGATGTAGTCAGTGAAGCAGCTAAGCGCACAAAAACAGTAACATTAGGTCACCCAAGTGGGACTTTCACATTTAATATTGATATAGATACAGAGAGTTTATGTGTTACCAAAGCAGGGGTAGCAAGAACTGCTCGCCCTATTATGGATGGCATTGCCTATGTTAAAGTTGGTAAATACTAATAGAATATAATAGAAACAAGTTATTGTAACAGATATAACCTGATATATGGAGGAAAGCCCATCTATAGTATGGACTTTCCTCTAATTTTATTTTTGTAGTATGGAGGGAATCAAAAAAACATCTATTTTTGTGAATAGATGTATGTACACCTTGTAATGAAGGATAAATTATTTTATTATATAGCTATATATACTCTGTATTAGTAAGGAGAGGTGTTACTTATGAAACAACCATTAATCGGTATCTCAGGTTCTCATATGATTGACCAAGGCGGTCCATTTCCAGGCTATAAACGATCCTATGTGAATGATGATTATGTGCAGTCTGTATTAGAAGCAGGCGGTATTCCTGTGATTATTCCATTCCAAGAAGATGAAGCAACATTGAAAGCATTGGTAGAACGATTAGATGGTCTCATTCTTTCTGGTGGTCATGACATTGCCCCACAATTCTATGGAGAAGAACCAGAACGTGGATTAGGTGCTATTTGGCCGGAACGCGATATCTTTGATATGCGTTTATTAGCGTTCGCAAAAGAATGCAAGCTTCCTATTATGGGGATTTGCCGTGGACATCAAATTATCAACGTTGCTCATAAAGGATCTTTATATCAAGATCTACCAGCCTTTGCGACGATTAAGCATGCCCAAAACCAAACCGCAGGATTACCAACACACTCCATGGTGATTGAGAAAGACTCCAAACTATTTGCTATGGTAGGTGCAGAAGAAGTGATGGTGAATTCCCATCATCACCAAATCGTGAAAGAAGTAGGGAAAGGCTTGCGTGTAGTAGGTCGTGCTAAAGATACTGTAGTAGAGGCTATGGAAGGCACAGACTACCCATACTTACGTACGTATCAATTCCATCCAGAAATGATGCGTCATACAGAGTTGAATGCAGTGATTTTCAAAGACTTTGTAGAGGCAGCTAAGAAAGAGGCCTAATATGGAACAAAAAGATAGTAAATTTGGCTTTTGGAGTATCGTTCTCCTCGGCATTAACGCTATTGTAGGAACAGGGATTTTCTTATTGCCGAATAAAGCATATGCTCTTATGGGGCCAGCGAGTTTAGGGGTGCTGTTATTTGATGCATTCCTTGCCATTTGTATTGCCTTATGCTTTGCTGAAGTAGCGGGATTCTTCACTCGTAATGGAGGACCCTATTTATACGCAAAGCATTCCTTAGGTGACTTTTGGGGATTTGAAGTAGGTGTTCTTAAATGGATTGTTGTGCTCATCGCTTGGGCAGTTATGGCAGTAGGATTTGCGACAGCCTTGGGGGCAGCCATTCCGGCGCTATCTGGGGATTTTATGAAAGATGTCATCGCCACGATCATCATCGTCTTATTAACGGTGATTAATATTATTGGCGTTAATATGACTAAAATTCTGAATAATTTGATTACCGTATCTAAATTAGTGCCTTTATTTGCATTCATTGTGATCGGGTTGTTTGCCATTAATGGAACAAACTTTACACCGTTTGTACCAGATTTTGTGGAACTTTCAGATGGAGGCGTATCGGGAGCATTCGCAGCCACTGCGATATTGCTATTCTTTGCGTATACCGGATTTGAAGCCATTGCGGTAGCCGCAGAAGATATGGAAAATCCTAAAAAGAATTTACCACGTGCCATTATTACGGTCATGATCATCGTATCTGTGTTATATATGTTGGTATTGGCAGTATGTATCGGTATTATGGGTGATAGCCTTGCTAATGATAAAGCACCATTGCAAACGGCATTTGGTCAAATTATGGGACCATGGGGCATGTACTTCGTGCTAGCCGGTACGTTGTTATCTATGGGTGGTATTAACATTGCTCAGTCCTTCCTAGGACCTCGTATTGCAACGTCTCTGGCAGAAGATGGTATGTTACCAAGTATCCTAGCCAAACGTACTAGTTGGGGCACGCCAGTTGTAGCATGTATTGTGACAGGTGTATTTAGCTTATTACTAGCATGGAGCGGTAGCTTTGTTCAATTGGCAGCCATCAGCGCCGTATCTCGGTTTACGCAGTATTTACCAACTTGTGTTTCTGTCATTATTTTCCGTAAAAAATGGGCTCATAAAGAGCGTCCGTACAAAATTCCGGGAGGTATTGTTATCCCTGTGATTGCCATCGTTACATCTCTTTGGATGCTGGCACAAGCAAAACCAAATCAATTGATTTGGGGTCTTGGTGGTTGTATTATTATCTTGCCACTGTATTTCTTATATCTAAATAAGAAAAAACGAGGCTTAATCAAAGAAACAGAAGAATTATAATTGGATATAAAAAAAGGGTCCTTCGGGACCCTTTTGTATTGCTATATTATTCTCCAGAATGTGCTTTGTAGAACTCTAAAAACTGTTGTGCCACCATGGACAAAGGTTGTCCTTTGATGGTGATAAACGCTTTATAGAAAGTATTTGTTAGCTCTGAAAGTCTAATGCGTGTCATATCTGGATGGGAAACGGTTTCCTGTCCATCCATTGGGATAATTGCAATGGTACGACCTGACTGAGCCCATTCAATGGCAGAACTCTTCGTGGTAGTCACAGAAATGACATTCAATGAAGAGAAGTCGTTATGATGAGCTTGCATGAGCATGCGCACAGATCCACCAGACAAGCTAAGAGGGCATTTAGAAATATCATTCCAAGAAATACTTTCTAGGTCACGGTCTGTCCAAAATAAATCTTTTCGGAATAGAGCATATAAGTCCTCTGTTTGTGTATAGAGAACATCAAATTTGTTGGTATCTACCATTTGCTCGTTGCATAGACCAATTTCAGCGCTGCCATTTAATAAGGATTCTGTTACATCTGTCATTAAACCTTCGTAAATCTCATAACGCACCACTGGATATTGGCGGGAAAAGAAATGCAAATATTGTTGAATTAAAGCAGTGGATCTCGAGGCAGAAGAGGCAATGCGTAAGGTTCCTTCTACTTCTGAACTGAGGCGTTTTACATCAGCATAGGTAGATTCTTCTATAGAACATAACTGTTGTGCTTTTTCGTAGAAAATACGGCCTGCTTCGGTAAGGTGAAAACTAGATCCACGCTGTCCACGTTTAATCACTAATAAGGGGGTACCAAATTCTGCTTCTAAGTACTTGAGTTGCTTACTTAAAGCTGGTTGTGTAATATGCAGTATCTCTGCTGCTTGCGTCATATTCCCCGTTTGTACTAAGATGATAAAATTATAATAGTAAGATGTATCCATGGTATCCTCCTAAACATACGTAGTCAGATGTCATGTTAGTTCATTGCTATTCATGGGCGCACATCATCGTACAATAGAACTCTTATTGTTAACCTCTACTATACTATTGTACTATAAATTTTATGATTCGTCTCCTATATTTATAAATAATAATAGTAAGTTCCGGTGTATATCATTCTTATAATGGAAAGTTATAAGCCTATATAACAAGTAGGATATTGACCGAGCTGTAATGAGAATGGTATAATAGGCAATATTGTTGCCTGTACAGTACAGGGAATAAAGAAGTAAGTTGGACTATAGGTTGGTCTGGAAAGGAAGGAGAATTTGTATGGATATGCCATTTTTTACAGAATTTCTCATGATTAGTAATCCTATGACGATTGCAATACTTGTGCTATTTGTCATCGCTTTAGGATATGTATATTTTCTTCAAAAAAGAAATATTCACTTTGGTACATTAGTAATGATTGCTACTGTAGTAGGTGCTGTTTTGGGGGTTGCAGTACAATTGATTGCAGGATTCCCTAACAACCCGATGGATGTAGTGTTCATTAAAGAAAGTACGAAGTGGTTCTCCCTTATCGGTGGAGGATTTATTGATTTAATTCGTATGCTCGTTATTCCTGTGGTATTTATTTCCATTGTTCACGTTATCTTACATATGGATACGAATGCGAACTTAAAACGCCTTGTATCTTCCACAGGTATAGTTGCTCTAGTCATGGTAGGTATTGCGGCTATCGTAGGCTTAGTATTAGGTACGGTAACAGGATTAGGAGAAGGTACATTAGCGGTTGTAGGTGACTCCAAAATGCGCGAAGTGAAACCTGTGGTTGATACATTACGTGCCTTGATTCCGTCCAACCCTGTGAATGCTATGGCGCAAACGAATGTCATCGCCATCGTAGTATTCGGTGTTATCATCGGTGGTATTGCTCGATTAGCTAAACAACATGGAGCTACTGATTTACAAATTATCACAAAATTATTTGATGAAGCCTACACAGTGATTTTCTGGGTAGCTGATTTCATTATTGGTTTGATGCCTTATGGTGTTGTTGCTCTATTGGCTACTACGTTAGCACAAAAAGGATTTGGTGCTATTGCGGATATGGCACTGTTCATTGTGCTGATTTATGTAGGCGTAGTGATTATGTTACTTGTACAAGCTGTATTATTAACACTATTCGGTGTAAGTCCTATTATGTACTTCCGCAAGGCCAAAGAAGCGTTAATTTTGGCGTTTACATCCCGTTCTAGTATGGGCGTATTACCGTTAACAGTAGAAACATTGACTAAAAAATTAGGTGTCAACCCTGCCACTGCGAATACAGTAGCAAGTTTCTGTACTACAGCCGGTATGCAAGGTTGTGCAGGTATCTTCCCAGCATTGTGTATCATCTATATTGCTCGTGTATCTGGCGTGCCATTAGATTTCACAATGTATGTAATGAGTGTAATCGTGATTGCATTGGGCTCCTTAGGGATTGCTGGCGTACCTGGTACGGCGACGATGGCGGCATCTGTTTCCTTATCTGGTACAGGTATGGGTGCATTCTTTGGGTCTATTTCTCCAATCTTAGCAGTAGACCCTATCGTAGATATGGGACGTACCATGTTAAATGTAAGTGGCTCTATGACGAATGCTATCGTAGTAGATCGGTTACAAGGTACTTTTGACCAAGAAGCATTTAACAACACAAAAACAATTCGATAAGGTATAAGTAATGCAATAGATACAGAGTGTTATCTATGATAAAAGTACTAAAAGATATACAGCTGCAACCTACAGATATAGCGTAGGTTGCAGCTTTTTTCTATCATAGAGTTGAAGAAAATAGGCTATTCATTGAGTGTGCCATGACAGATGTAAAATAAGGACCTCTATCGCGCAATAGAGGTCCTTATTTGTATGGGGTATATGTTGATATAGGGAAGAGAATATAAAAGAATATAGGTAAGGGTAGTGTAAGGATATTTAAGGATATTTAAGGGTATTTAAGGGTATATATAGGAAACCTTACCAGCGATCAACGCCAAGATGCTTTTCCATGCGGCGCATCATGCGTGCGAAAGCATCATCATCTTCTTTCTTTTGAGATTTTGTTTCCTCAGCTACAGGAATGATGTTATCAGACGTGATAATTACTGTATCTCCGAAGGAATGATAGGTATGACTACCTACACGTTTTGTTTGGGAGTACCTTTCATCATAGGAGTAAGGCTCAACACGGTCTTTGTGGAAAAAATCATCCTTGTTATATTCGCGTACACCGGCATTGTAAGTATCGATAGCGGAGTGTTTTTTAGTAATCAACATTTGAATCACTGCATCTGTATCAGCTAGATAATTTTCTAAGTCTGTTGTGTAGGCTTTCATATCTTCCGTGGATGCCATTTTAAAAGACATAGGTCTATGATCACTTTGGAAACTAGGGTAGTTAATGGATGAAGCAAAAGCGGAAGAACCGATAGTCATAGCTAGAGTAGTTAATAGTAATGCACGTTTCATAAGTATCTCCTTCTTAGTATCTAGTTTATAAACGTTAATTAGGCACACTCAATTAGTAGGCTATCCGAAATGTATTATATGCTATTTTAAGGTTTTCATAGGGAGGGTAAACTATGAATTAAACGTATAATTGGAAGCATAGAGGTTAGAATTAATTTAGTGTATCCTATCATCTGTAACTAAAGTATATCTTACTACTATGAAGAGAAGATGATGAATACTAAACGATAGTCATGTCCACTATATTGAAGACATCCATAAGTGTGCATAGGTTAGTATGCAAAAAAGCGACTGTTTTCACAGTCGCTTTAGTATACCTATACTAGATCTAACCCACTTGGGATGATGTATATGTAATTTGACCCACTTGGGTAGATATCATTACTACTTAGTATATTGTGTATATCAGGCACTTACCTTTAGAACTACTTAGTTCTTATATAGATTGGTTTGTATCACTTGATACAATGTTATAGTACTTATCTAAGAAACCACTCGGTTTACTAATTAGATAAGAGTTTCTCCGTGTTGAGAGAAGAATGCTTGTGGATGAGCACATACTGGGCAAAGTTTTGGAGCTTCTTCGCCGATGTGGATGTAACCACAGTTAGCACAGATCCATGCAACTGGTTGTTCACGTTTGAACACTTTACCGCCTTCAACAGCAGTTACAAGGTCAAGGTAACGTTCTTCATGACGAGCTTCGATAACACCAACTTGTTCGAATAAGTAAGCGATTTTAGCGAAACCTTCTTCTTTTGCAACTTTAGCAAATTCTGGGTACATTACAGTGTGTTCGTAGTGTTCGCCAGCAGCAGCATCTTTTAAGTTGATTGCTACGTCAGCATTTACATCGCCACCGTGTAACAATTTGAACCATACTTTAGCATGAGCGGATTCGTTGATTGCTGTTTCTTCGAAGTAATCAGCAATTTTGTTCATACCAGCTTTACGAGCTGCACTTGCATAGTATGTATATTTACGGTTAGCTTGAGATTCACCAGCGAAAGCTGCTTGAAGATTTTTTTCTGTTTGAGTACCTTTTAATTCTGGCATTTTTGTTCCTCCATGTACTTTACATAGTTGTAATAAAATAAATACTTATTTGTATATGGGGATCGCTCACTTGAGTGATTCCCTAT
The DNA here is from genome assembly GCA_963522415.1 of uncultured Veillonella sp. Lineage (GTDB taxonomy): Bacteria > Bacillota > Negativicutes > Veillonellales > Veillonellaceae > F0422. The sequence continues at coordinate 24,858 of CAUQZV010000020.1, forward strand.
TGATTTCGTTACTTAACGAATAATCATTGTTGATTACATTATAGACTATGAAAATGAGAAATGCAAGTCTTTTTTTATAAAATTTTAAAATTTTTTTTATAAATGATAAACTCTCTCAATCGGCTATATTATCGCATTTGTAGCTTATTAAATCCCTTGTTGATTAGGGGAATTGTGCAGAATAGAAATTGAGAATCGAACTCAAAAGATAAAAGTATAATGATAATACATAGAAATCCCTCTATTTATAGGCTTTGGACGATATACTGATATGGTAGGTGTTTTTGATGTCCTATCAAATGATACCCGTCATCAATGTTTATAGTTTGTAAGGATTGTATAGGGGGAAACTTTCAGCAATACCCATAAGGGCCTATAGAGAAATATAAAGTTAGATGATATACTATAGACATAATCATGGAAATAGGAGGTGTCTATGGGATTTGTAAAATACCAAGTAGGTGATGTGGTACAAATGAAGAAGCCCCATCCTTGTGGTAGTCAGAATTGGGAGATTAAACGAACCGGTGTTGACTTCGTAACAGTCTGTGAAGGCTGTGGGCATCAAGTGATGATACCACGCCCTAAGTTTGAAAAGAATGTAAAAAAGATAGTATCCAGAAAAGAAGCGACAGAAGAATAAGAAGTGATTCGTGCATCATGATAGTTTTCTAGGAGAGGGATACCTATGGTTGATTTAACGAAATATGCAGCCAAGGGCGGTTGCGCCTGTAAGATTGGGCCGCACATCTTGGCGGATGTGTTACAACATATGAAGATGCCCACACATCCAGCAGTATTGACCGATGCATCTGGTATGGAAGATGCAGGGGTGTATCAAATTAATGAAAGTCAAGCCATTGTACAGACGGTGGACTTTTTTACACCCCCAGTGGCAGATCCGAGACTCTTTGGTCGAGTAGCAGCGTGTAATAGTTTAAGTGATATATACGCCATGGGGGGGACGCCTATATCAACATTGAATATTGTGGGATTTCCTGTGTCTTTAGTGAAAGAAGGAGCCCTTCGTGATGTCTTAGAAGGAGCCAATGAGGTCCTAGAGGAGACAGGAGTAGCTCTTCTTGGTGGTCATAGTATCGAAAATGAAGTGCCCATTTTTGGAATGGCTGTGACAGGTCTCATTGATCCACATCATATTTGGACCAATGGAGATGCTCAAGTGGGGGATGTGTTAATTCTATCGAAACCGATTGGGACGGGAATTATGAATACGGCTGCGAAAGGTGGCGTATTTCCTGAAGGCGTAGAGGAAGCGATGCACAGTATGGGAATGATTAATAAAGGGGCTCGTGATGTGGCGGTGCAGTTTACCATTCATGGTTGTACAGATATTACGGGATTCAGTCTGATTGGTCATGTATCTGAAATGGCAAAAGCCAGTGGAACATCTGTGGAACTCTATGCGGAGCAAATTCCTCTCTTTACCGATGTATTAGAGGCTGCTAGTATGGGCTTAGTCCCAGCAGCTACGTATGGGAATCGTAAAGCATTAGGTGATCAAGCTGAGTTTGCTGACCATTTAGATCCAGTATGGAGCGATATTTGTTTTGATCCGCAAACATCAGGCGGTTTATTATTTGCTTGTTCTGAAAGTGAAGGAAAACAGTTACTTTCAGAGTTACAAGCAAAGGGTTTAGAGGCCGCACAGATTGGCCGTGTTATTCAGGAAGGAAGAAAACAAGTCTATGTCAAATAAAGAAATAACGATAGATATGCGAGGCCAAGTATGCCCAGCACCGGTGATTGAAGCAAAGAAGGCTATGGATGCCGATGTAAATACGTATGTAAAAGTCATTGTCGATAATGATGTGAGCCGTGACAATGTGGTGAAATTAGGGGAATACCGAGGCTATGAAAACCATGTATTAGAACAAGAGGGAAATTATATCGTTGTATTGATTCCTCCTACAGCGGTGAAAGAGGAAGTAGCTACAGCTAGTGCTGCCAATATTCAAACGTCAAATGATTTAGAGGACCTAGATTTGGAAGCTATTTTTGAAAATGAATTTGCTGCACCCCTAGGAAAGGTTGTGACGAATACAACAATTGCTGGTGGAGAGGCTCCATTTTATATGACAAATGGAACAGGAAGCTTGGAACGTAGTATTGCAGCTTATGAAAAAACAAAAGCAGAAAAAGCAGCTATGGGCGCGCCAATAAGTCAAGATACAGTGCCACCTGAATTGATGGGGACTGCGGTACTGTCTGTGCCAACCTCTTCTAGGGGCGGTAAAGTGCTATTGTTGACAAAAGATTATTTAGGGGAAGGCAGTGAAGAGTTAGGTCGTAATTTGATGAAAACCTTCATCTATGTATTGACAGAAACAGATGTGAAACCCAAAGCCATCTATTGCATTAATAGCGCTGTAAAAATGCTGGTAGAAGGGTCGGAACATATTGAAAACTTCAAAGCCTTAGAAGCAGCAGGGGTGACTATTAGTGGCTGTGGCATTTGTTTAGACTTTTACGAGGTGAAAGACAAAGTGCAAGTAGGCACTATTACGAATCTGTATGCCATTACTGAAAGTATGATGCAAGAACCATTTGTTACATTGTAATTAGATGCGTGGTAACATTGGTAGATAGACCTGGAAAGATTGAATGAGGTAGACGCACATGAACGTTTTTGCAGTAGATAGTAAGAAACCTGATACAGCTACAGATAAGGTACCACAAAAAGTGCTCATTCTATTTAGCTCTTACTATTTTGCAGATAAAGCAGATAAAATGTTAGGACAATATAAAGTACCTCATCAGTTAATGCCAGTTCCACCAGAGCTATCTAGCGCTTGTGGACTCTCTATTGGTGTGCAAGAAGAAAACATAGAAGAAGTATTGCGCATCTTTGAGGTAGAAAAAATAACCCCTTCTCATATGTATTATTATGAAAAGGGGAAAGAACTGATAGAATATGTACGTACACCTTGCTAATATAGGTTATAGTAATTAGTTATGGGTTTATTAAAATAGTATAAGCAATATAAAAGCTAGGCATACAGAGAAATGTGTGCCTAGTTTTTTATGCGTAGTTTGTATGTAAACATGTTTATAAGCTTGTATCATTGTTAGGTATATATTGTAGATGAGTTTTGAAGTGAAAAAATTAAAAGAGGCATATACAGTGATATTTTAAGTAAAAGTACACTGTATATGCCTTATGTATTAGTATAGTAATTATACATTGAAACGGAAATGTGTTACATCTCCGTCTTTCATAATGTAGTCTTTGCCTTCTAGGCGAACAAGACCTTTTTCTTTGGCCGCATTTTGGCTGCCGCAAGCTTCTAAATCGTCAAAGGATACAATTTCTGCACGGATGAAGCCTTTTTCGATGTCAGAGTGGATTTTACCAGCTGCTTGAGGGGCTTTTGTGCCTTCCACGATAGTCCACGCACGAGCTTCCATTTCGCCAGCTGTGAAGTAATTAATTAAACCCAATAAGGAATAACTAGCTTTGATTAATTTTGTTAAGCCGCTTTCTTCTAACCCAAGGTCAGCTAAGAAAGCCGTTGCTTCTTCGTCGGATAATTCAGCAATTTCAGATTCAATGCGAGCAGATACGACAACTACGCCAGAACCTTCTTTAGCAGCATAGTCTTCTACTTGTTTGACAAATTCGTTGCCAGAGTAGTCGGATACTTCATCTTCCCCCACATTGGCTACGTATAAAGATTTTTTTGCTGTTAATAGTGTTAGGTCTTTTAAGATTTCTAGCTCATCGTCTGTTAAGCCTTGGGCACGAACAGGGATGGCATCGCCTAAAGCAGCAGATACTTTTTCTAAAATAGGCGCTTCCATGCGAGCATCTTTGTCACCAGATTTTGCTAATTTAGCAATACGTTGTAAGCGTTTAT
>CAUQZV010000021.1:0-27934 GCA_963522415.1 uncultured Veillonella sp.
GTATTACATCTTGGCAATACCTATGGACAATTTTATATATTCCTAAAATGCATAGTTATTTTTTTAATAGCAATTAGGTTTCCGGTCCCGGAACACATTGATTTTAGACCGAATATCTTTCACTGTATCTACGTCAATAGTAATGCTTTGTATTTGCGGCGTTTCATCACATTCTAGTAGCACTTCTCCCCACGGGTCTACTACCATGGAATGCCCTGCCATCGGCAATTTACCAATCATTCCACACCCATTAGCGCTACAAAAATACATTTGATTTTCTATAGCTCTCGCTTGATTCAATATGCGCCAATGATGTAAGCGTAACAGCGGCCATTGAGCAGGCAAAAAGAATAGTTCGATACCTTGTAATGCGGATTTGCGAATTAACTCAGGAAAACGAATATCATAACATGTTGCACTGGAGCAAAGTACGCCATCTAATTCAAACTGATGAATGGCCGTACCACCTATAAAATATTGATCTTCTTTAGCGGGGCTAAATCCATGCATCTTATCATAGGTAGAGAGCAATTCCCCTTTGCGGTTATACACATAAGTTCTATTGTAGATAGAGCCTCCTTCTTTGACAGCCACAGAGCCACCAAAGATATTCACCTGTTCTGATCGCGCCAAGTCACCTAGCAAAGCTTGCGCCCGTTGCCCTGATTCATCAGCCAATGCATGTAACTCTGGACCCGTCATGAATCCTGTATTCCAAGTTTCTGGCAATACAACTACATCCACACTTTGCTTTGCCAAGGCTCGTACTTTTTCTGTTAGGATATCAAAATTTCTATCTACTTGCCCAATCTCTGTGGCTAATTGAACAATGCCTAATCGCAACGCTTTCATAGTTCCTCCTAGATATGCCACGCCATATGGTCTGTAAACTCATTAGGTTCTAATGGCAATGCATGACGCCGTGGTACATACGTATCCGTATTAAATCGATTAACTTTAGGTCGACGATAAATGATGTGATCTGGTTCCGTTTCAAAGATGATCACATTTCTAGGAACATCTCGTTTGATGACTAAGTTACAACCTATCTTTGAACCTTTTCCTACCGTTATATCCCCTAATACTTTGGTACCAGCACCAATGAGCACATCATCTTCCACCGTGGGATGACGTTTTATCTTGCGTGAATCCATCCCCCCAAGAGTTACCCCGTGAAAGAGGGTCACATTATCTCCAACGATAGCCGTTTCACCGATGACAACCCCCATCCCATGGTCAATGAACAAACCTCTCCCAATTTGCGCTCCTGGATGAATTTCTATCCCTGTTACCCGACGTGCATGTAACGCCACACGCCGAGCCAAAGTAAACCAACCTTTTCGGTACAGGCGATGCGCAAAAAAGTGCCAAAATAAAGCTGTTATATGAGGATACGTCCAAACTACCATAAACCAAGAGGTAGCCGCTGGATCAGATTGTAATACGCGCTGTATGTTATATCGGATGGAATTCCATACCTCTCTCATAAATACCTCCCTATACAGAGATAGCATGGCCTAGACCATGCTATCTTTTGTATCACAATCGATTAGGAATGAATCCAATCTACACTGTCAAATTGAATCATAGATAGATATTTTTCAACCCCATCTGGAGCTACAACAACAACATCTACATCTGGAAATTTACGTCCATATTGACGAGCTACCAAGATAGCCGCCGCTGAAGAAATGCCAATGCCTATGCCAGTTTCACGCATAAAGTTACCGACTTCTTCAATAGCATCTTCATCCGTTACGGTTTGCACTTCATCCATCAAAGAAGAGTCAAAGTTTTCTGGAATAAAGCCAGCACCAATTCCTTGAATTTTATGAACTCCACCAGTGCCACGAGAAATAACTGGAGAACCTTCTGGTTCTACTGCAACCGCTTTAATGTACGGATGTTGCTCTTTCAAGGCTTTAGTAACACCTGTGAAAGTACCACCTGTACCAATACCTGCTACGAAAATACCTACATTCGGTACATCACGTAAAATTTCTTTTGCCGTTGTTTCATAGTGAGCCGTTGGATTTGCTGGGTTCACAAATTGACCTAGTGTTACCGCATTTGGATAGTTATCAAGAATTTCTTGCGCTTTTCCAAGAGCACCTTTCATGCCTAATTCTTTTGGTGTCAAAATTAATTGTGCTCCATAGGCTTTAATCAATTCACGACGTTCTTTACTCATACTCTCAGGCATAATGATGATTGTTTTAATAGACAACATAGCACCTAACATTGCTAAAGCAATACCCGTGTTACCACTAGTAGCTTCTACGATGATCGTATCATTTTTAATTAAGCCTTTTTCTTTTGCATCTTGCAACATACCTAAGACAGCACGGTCTTTTACACTGCCGCCAGCATTATACTTTTCTAATTTTACATATACATTAGTATCTGGGATTCGATATATTGGTGTGTTTCCAATTAAGTCGATTGCATTTTTTACAACAGCCATAGTCATTCTCCTCTACTTAGACTTCATATATAAAATACTTAAGTTTATTCCTATTTTATAGATGGGATTTGATTTTGTCAACCAAATTTTTCTCAAAATTCTAATTATTTTGTTTGAAAGCCGCCATGCCCCATGTGAATACAATCTTCTTTTGTGATTCGCACATCTGCTAATAAGCGTGGCGTAATCACATCAAAGGCACTCGGATTGTTATATAAAACACCCCCTGGAACGCCTAGCACAGGGGTATTATCTTCCAAATACGCAATGCACACCATAGAACCTGGCAATACTGGTAATCCATAGGTCACCACTTCTTTAGCCCGACGTGCAATGGCACCTGGTGTTAAATCATCAGGATCTACACTCATACCACCAGTACAGAATATAATCTCTGCTCCTTGGGACTTTACTTTGTCTATGGCCTCCACAATTTGATCTGTATTATCTGGCACAATTTCATGAGCTACCAGTTCCACACCATAGTCCGCTACACGGTCTTGAATAACCGCTGTGAAAGCATCTTGAATACGCCCTGCAAAAACTTCACTACCCGTGGTGACAATCCCCATTTTCTTACGCACAAATGGATACACTTGTAAGATAGACTCCTTGCTTTCACGTAATCGCTTTGCTTCTTCTAACTGCCATGCTTCTAATAATAATGGAATACATCGCATGCCTGCTACCGGTTGTCCAGCTTTTACCGGTGTTCCGTGTAATCTTGTAACAATGGTCAATTCACCAATACTATTAATTTCGTGAAGTCCTTCTACATCCACAGTCAATACACCATCATGATCTGCCAAGGCTTCAATCTTACCTTGTTGTACTGGTGTAGGACTGAGGGATGAATGTTCACAGAAACGATATAATTCTTCTGCTACTTGCTCCTCATGAACTAAATTATAATCGGATTCTTCCATCACATAAATATGCTCTTTTCCTAACTGCAATAGCAATTCCACATCTTCTTCACGGATGATATGCCCCCGCTTAAAAGGTGTATCTTTTACTTCTCCAATAACGATGCGCACAATATCGTGGCAAAGTGCTTGTCCCACTGCATCTTTTACATGTATTTCTTTCATCGTATTAACCCCACATTCGTTTACCAATGGCGAAAGCCAGCCCGCATAGACCATACCCAACTAATACTTGTCCACCCATGTAGGATAGCATATGCCACAGCCCTTTTTCTTGCAGCATATATCCTTCAAAGATAAAAGTCGAAAAAGTTGTAAGCCCACCTAAAAAACCTGTAATACATAACAGCTTAACCCAAGGTGACACATTGGGTTGCCCTTCAATATATGCCATACCTAAGCCAATTAGCATGGAACCTATCATATTTACTAGTACTGTCCCCCAAGGATACAGCGCACCTTTCGTGACCATGTACTGCCCAATGCCATACCGCGTCATAGCACCAATGGCCCCACCAATCGCTACTGCTATATATACATTCATAATCAAACTCCTTTATGTCTTTATTATACACCACCCTAGGCGGATTATATACTAAAGTAGAAGAATTTCTTTCTCGATTTATATATAAGATATTATAGTTATAAACTATATTGTGAGCAAGTGCTACATTTTTCATTATATGTTATAGCAACCTTATATATATTGCATTTCTCACAGTTAGTAAGGTATATACTGAAGAATCCACATTATACTATGCCAACCTTATATACATTGCATCTCTCACAAAGTATAATCCGCCCCGCATACAAAACTCAAACATACTCCATGCTAGTATCCCTTTTACTCATTACAGAAAGCTTATCTATACAAGCCATGCGCAAGTGCAACCACATAAACGCCCCAGTTCAACTACATTCATACATAAAAAGAACTGCCTATGTCTAAGCAGTTCTTCATGTGTATATTTAGTTTCCAGGATGTTTTACTAAATCTTGACCAGCAATACCAGGACGGGTCATTTCTTTTGGAGACAGGATATAATCCATTTCTTCTTTCGTTAATAATCCTTGTTCTAAAATAATTTCTTTAACGCTACGATCAGTTTCCAACGCTTCTTTTGCCAAAGCAGAGGCATTTTCATAACCGATATGTGGTAACAAGGCTGTTACGATACCCACAGAACGTTCTAACCAATATTCACATTGATCTTTGTCCACTTCAAGATCAACTAACAATTTATCTACAAATGTGTTAACTGCATTCTTTAAGTAGCACATAGAGTTGAACAAGTTATAGGCAATTACCGGTTCCATAACATTTAGTTCAAACTGTCCATTTTCTACACCAAGAGAAATCGTTAAATCATTACCAATGACTTGGTAACAAGTTTGGTTCAACACTTCCGCGATAACTGGATTCACTTTACCTGGCATGATGGAAGAACCTGGTTGGCGTGGAGGTAATTTTAACTCTCCAATACCACAACGAGGACCCGATGCCATTAAACGGAAATCGTTAGCCATCTTAATTAGTACAAGCGCTGTTACTTTCAAACCAGAGGAAATATCAGCAAATACATCTGTATTATTGGTAGCGTCCACTAAATTATCAGCAGTAATGAACGGCTCACCTACCACACGAGATAACTCATCTACAACAGCTTTGATATATGTAGGCTCTGCATTCAGACCTGTACCTACAGCAGTAGCTCCCATATTCACAGTATGTGCTTCTAACATAGCTGATTTGATACGGCGAATACCACGGCGCACACCAGATGCATAAGCGCCCATTTCCTGGCCTAATGTAATAGGCACCGCATCTTGCAGGTGAGTACGGCCCATTTTTAAAATTTCTTTGTATTCATCGGCTTTTTTATCTAATTCATCTGCTAAACGACGAAGTGCCATTAATAAAGGTTTACTTTTCATGATAGCACATACTTTAATAGCCGTAGGGAATGTATCGTTCGTAGATTGTGCCATATTCACATGATTATTCGGAGATACGATGTCGTATTGACCTTTTTCATACCCTAAAATTTCCAACGCACGGTTCGCCAATACTTCATTCATGTTCATATTGAAAGAAGTCCCTGCTCCCCCTTGGATAGGATCCACTGGGAATTGATCATTGAAATTGCCACGTACCACTTCATCTGCAGCACGACTAATAGCTTGACCAATTTTTTCATCTAAACGACCAGTACTCATATTTGCCAAGGCACAGGCTTTTTTTACCATTGCCATAGCTTTTACGAAATCTAAGTCAATTTGTTTTCCTGTAATAAAAAAGTTTTCAATACCACGTAATGTTTGTACACCATAGTACAACTCATCAGCTAATTCCAATTCACCTAGAAAATCATGTTCTTTTCTCATAGTATACCTCTTTTCATACAACATCAGATGCATAGGCATCTACTGTATAAGCTTTGTTTATATGATACACATGTATTATATCATGTATCATGTATACATAATAGAGATATACTTTCTAGTTATGAATAATGCTCCCTTGTACACCTTAATAAATAACTTAAAATCATAGAATTTATTAATTTTACTCATTTTTGATAATTTCTATAGAATATATAGAAATATTGACTATTACTAATATGCCGACGATACAAGTAAATATCCAACTACAATATACAGACTTCATTACTCCTCATGAAAAATACTTCCAACCGCACGTTAAAAAATATAAAAAAGTGGTTGCAACCGGGTAGCAACGATTTCAATTTATACCCTTTTAACTCCCTTTTAGAAAACAAGAAACCCAGTAACTAGGCTAGTTACTGGGTTTTCATTTTGTATTGAATTATTCTGCTGTGAATGGCAACAACGCGATTGCACGAGCACGTTTAATAGCAAGTGTTAATTTACGTTGATGTTTAGCACAAACACCAGAAATACGACGTGGAAGAATTTTGCCACGTTCAGTCGTAAAACGACGAAGTTTAGCAATATCTTTATAGTCGATTTGATCAGCATGGTCAACACAGAAGTTGCATACTTTTCTTCTTGGTTTTCTGCCTCTATCTCTTCTCATTGAGAAACCTCCTTTGATATAGTTGTGGAGTCCTTAGCTTAGAACGGGATTTCTGTACCTGATCCTGCGCCTACATTATCGCTAGGACCTGCACCAAAATCATCAAAATTTGATACACCGCCATCGAAGGCATCAAAAGTTTGCGTATCTAAAGCTTGTCCAACGAAATTAGCAACCACTTCAGTTACATATCGTTTTGTACCGTCTTGTGCATCATAGGATCGAGTCGCAATACGACCTTCTACGAAACAACGGCTACCTTTACGCAAATTTCCCGCAGCTTCTCCTAATTTTCCCCAAGCTACACAATTAACAAACGCAGTTTGTTCTTTAGTCTCACCGTTTTGATCCACATAGGTATTGGATGCAGCCACTGTAAAAGAAGCAACAGCACGACCAGTTTTTGTGTAACGCACCTCAGGGTCACGAGCTAAATTTCCTAAAAGTTGTACAGAATTCATATTCCTAACCTCCTCAGGCTATTATTGTTCGTGTTTTACAATCAGGTGTCTAAGAACGTTATCGTCGATTTTAAGTACGCGGTCGATTTCTTTGATTTCGCCAGGAGCGGCTTCAAAGTTAATCAATACGTATACGCCATCAGTATGTTTGTTTACTGCATACGCTAAACGGCGTTTACCCCAAACGTCAACTTTCTCAACTGTACCGCCAACACGAGCAATTAAAGCTTCAATTTTGTCAAAAGTAGCTTTGTTTGTCTCTTCATCAGCCGGTTTCACAATCACCATGACTTCGTATTTGTTCATACAAAATCACCTCCTCTTTCGGACTAACGCCCCTATCTCACATAGGGGTAGGAAGATGCTTACCATCAATAAGCCTTATTATTGTACACCATTCTACCTAGAATTGCAAGGAAAACATGAAAATAGACACAGCTCCAATGGAGCCATGTCTATCTCATTATAACAGGAATCGTATGCGCTAGATTACGCTTCTGCTTGTTTTGTTAATTTAGCATAACTTTCCGCTTCTACTTCTTCTTGCGTTCTCATATCTTGTGGTAATGTAGATAAGCGAATCCAACTACGGATAGCTTCTACTAATACAACTAAAATCATAATGAACATTGCTACAGAGAAAGCTACTAAGATCCATTTACCAGCTGGAACATAGTTAAAGAATACGTTTTCATAGTCAGCCGCAACAGCCACTATCGCCATGAGTATGGTCGGCACTCCGGTTACCCATGCGTATCGTTTCTTACCTAAACGCATGATAATCGTCGTACTTACTGCCAATGTCATAGTACCTAATAATTGGTTAGATACACCGAATAATGGCCAAATTGTACCGATGTTACCTTGTAATACTAGGTAGCCCCACATAATACATATTAATGCAGCACAACCATATACACCAGGAGCCCAATGTTGGTCATTGAATTTAGGCCAGTACAAGCCAAGCAATTCTTGCAATAAGTATCGACCTACACGAGTACCTGCATCAATCAATGTCATGATGAATAAGGCTTCAAACATGATACAGAAGTGATACCAATATCCTAACAAATGATCCATATTAGGAAGGCGAGAGAAGATATGTGCCATACCTACTGCCAAGGATACAGCACCACCTGGACGATGCATCAAGTCTTCCCCTACAAGAGCAGATAATACTGGCAATTCATGAACTTGAAGTCCTAATGCTCTGAAAGATTCTGCTGTAGAGTTGATAGCGAAGTAATCATCTGGATGTAATGCTGTAGCAGCAATCATAGCCATCATAGAAATGAAAGATTCTGTTAACATACCACCGTAACCGATAGGTAAGACTTCTCGTTCGTTGGTTAACATTTTAGGTGTTGTACCTGTTGCAATCACTGTATGGAAACCAGATAAAGCACCACAAGCAATTGTAATGAAGATATATGGGAATACAGAACCTTTTAATACAGGACCACCACCCCAAATATAATCTGTCACCGCTGGCATTTGAATTTCTGGCATTACAATGATAATACCCAATGCCAATGCGCCAATAGTACCGATTTTAAGGTATGTGGATAGATAATCACGAGGTGCTAATAATAACCAAACTGGTAATGCTGCTGCAAAGAAACCATAGATAGCTAACATAATTTCAATGGTTTTTAAATCATAAATGAACCAAGATGCATATTCACTAGCCGCAATATTAGGTCCATAAATAATGGCCGCAAAAATCAGTGCTACCCCAATAATTGTAGCTTCTTGAATTTTTCCAGGGCGCAACCATTGTAAATAAATACCGATAAAAATAGCAATAGGAATCGTTGCAAACACCGAGAAAAATGCCCAAGCAGAACCGTGAAGTGCATTGGCTACTACTACTGCCATACCAGCTAAGGTAATAACAAGCAAGAATAAGGTAGCGAGCATCGCCCCTAAACCAGCAATTTTACTGATTTCTTCACGTGTAATATCCGCAATAGATTTACCATCATAACGGATAGAGGCAAATAAAATAACCATATCATGGACTGCACCGGCAAATACGGAACCAATTAAAATCCATAGAGTACCTGGTAAGTACCCGAACTGCGCTGCAATAACTGGACCTACCAACGGACCTGCTCCTGCAATCGCTGCAAAGTGATGACCAAATGTAACCCATTTATTGGTAGGTACATAATCATGTCCATCATTGTGAACCATAGCCGGCGTCCTACGATATTGGTCCAAGGTTAATACCTTCGCCGCTATGAATGCCCCATAAAAGCGATACCCTAACATTAAGATACACGCAGAGGCAATAACTAAATAAATACCATTCATGACCATACATACACCCCCTAAATGCTTGATGCGCCATATCCTTTAATATCCATTTATTATACGACAACATCTTATGATCTATGCAAAAAAGTAAATTGGTATTTCTGTTTTAATTATAGTTGTGAGTATCATCAATGTCAATTTACAATTTTTTATGATGGCCAGTACTTATTATCAAAATCCCTCTATTATCAATACTTTACAGCAATTATGAATATTATTTATCCTTATTATTTCAGTTTTTTATAATAAAAAGAGAAAGGCTATACACCTTTCTCTCCATAAGTTTCTAAAAATTGTTTATATTCTTCTACCACCGCAATAAAAGAGTCTCTTCCCATGGCTACGTTCAAAGCATTTCTCCACCTTGCCGCTTCCTTCAACCCTTTAATATAAAAACTTGCTTGAGTTCTTATCTCTCGTGTGGCTAATTCGATACCTTTATATTGACACAGTAAATCATAGTGACGTAATAACATAGCAATTCGTTCTGGTCCCGTTGGATTCGAACAATAGCTACCTGTTTCTAGATATTCTTTTACTTGACGGAATAACCATGGATTTCCTTGCGCTGCCCGCCCAATAAGTAGAGCATCACAACCAGTATATTCAAGTAAGGCTTTCGCACTTTCAGGAGAATTGACGTCACCATTGCCGATGACAGGAATGGTTAAGGCTGATTTTACCTCTTTAATGTAATCCCAATTGGCTTTGCCGCTGTACATTTGCTCTCTTGTTCTACCATGAACAGCTACAGCAGCAACTCCAACAGATTCCATGCGTTGTGCCATATCTACTACATTGATAGAAGTTTCATCCCATCCTAGGCGCAATTTAACCGTCACCGGAATTTGCACAGCTTTCACAGCTGCCTCCGCCACCTTCATCGCTAGGTCCGGAGTCTTCATCAACGCTGAGCCATCTCCAGAAGACACTACCTTCTTCACAGGACAGCCCATATTAATGTCAACGATAGGCGCTCCTGCAGCCTCTACTACTTTTGCTCCAATCGCTATAGCTTCTAGATCAGACCCAAAAATTTGCATAGAAACAGGCTGTTCTACTGTTTCCATATAGAGCAATTCTTTGGTATGTTCATTATTGTATTTAATCCCCATGGCACTGACCATTTCCGTACATACGAAAGAGGCCCCCATTTCTTTTGCTAATAAGCGATAGGACACATCGCTAAATCCAGCCATGGGCGCCAGCCCAATACGACCTGGAATTGTGACATGTCCTATATGCCAGGATTTATTATTGATTTCTTTCATAAATAAGTCGTAATCCTTCTAATGTCATCATTGGATCAATGTGGTCGATCACATTGGTTTCTGCACTGATGAGAGGCGCCAAACCTCCAGTGGCCACCACTTTTGTGTCCTCTGGCATTTCTCGTTTCATACGAGCTACAATGCCTTCCACTTGTCCAACATATCCAAATAAAACGCCTGCCTGCATAGCGCCAACTGTGTTGCGACCAATGACAGGACCAGGATTTTTAATTTCTATCCGTGGTAATTTAGCTGTGCGACCAAATAGGGCTTCCGCAGAAATACCAATCCCTGGAGAAATGGCTCCCCCTAAGTATATACCTCCATCTAATACAGCAGAATATGTCGTAGCTGTACCAAAATCAATAATAATTAAGTTGCCGCCATATTTTTCATAAGCAGCCACTGCATCTACAATCAAATCTGCCCCTAGTTCACGTGGGTTTTCATATTTAATAGAAATACCAGTTTTAATACCAGGCCCTACGAATAGTGGCTTCTTATGAAAATAGCGCAAGCATACGCGCTCTAACGTAGGGTTCAAAGGAGGTACTACAGAGGAAATGATAACTGCTTCTACATCTTCTTTATTCACCTTTGGATCGTGAAGAAATAAATTGCTCAACAACATACCATATTCATCGGTGGTTCGACCACGATCTGTAGAAATGCGCCAATGAGCCATAATTTCTTTTCCCTCATATACGCCTAATACGATATTCGTATTCCCTACGTCTACAACTAATAACATCTTAATATCCTCCTCCAGTGGAGCGTATAGACACATCTCCTGCTATGATACGTTCCTCACGTCCATCCTCTAATTGAACAATCAGATTCCCATCTCTATCTAAATCTTTAGCATACCCTATATAATCTTTATCTGGCGCTTTTACCAGTACTTCTTTATATAAGGTTACACTATACTCTTTCCATTCTTTCAAGGTAGAGTCAAAGCCTTCTTGACACACCTTTTCATACTGATCCTCTAAGGCCTTTAAAATCACAGCAAAGGCCTCTTTACGGTCCACCTCTATCCCTGCTATAGCGAAGGACATAATCTTATCCTTCAAGTCCTCACTGACTTCCTCAATGGTAGTATGCGTATTGATACCAATCCCTAACACAATATAATTAATTTCTTCCATGGTGCCATTCATTTCCGTAAGAATGCCTACCATTTTACGAGAGCCTACTAATATATCATTCGGCCATTTGATGCCCGCCTCTGAAAGTCCCAAGGTACGAAATGCTTTTACTAAAGCAACCCCTGCCATCAAAGTACATTTTGATGCTTCCATAGGTAAGAACTTTGGTCTTAGAATTAAACTAAACCAAAGCCCCTTTCCATAGGGAGAATACCAACCTCTAGATAAGCGACCACGACCGGAAGATTGTTCTTCTGCACATACCACAGTACCTTCTGGAACTCCATCCATAGCTAATGCTTTAGCAATACTATTTGTTGATTCTAATCGTTCTTCGTACACGTAATAACGGCCAAAGGATTTTGTTTCCAATACTCCTTCCATCTCCTCAGGGCTAATCAGATTCGGCTCTTCTAGTAATCGATATCCCTTTTTTGTGAAGGATTCTATCACATACCCACGCTTACGTAGCACCTCTATATGCTTCCAAATCGCTGTACGTGACACCTGGCAAGCCTCTGACATAGCTTGTCCTGATACAAATTGATCTCTGTTTTCCTTTAAAAAGTCTAGTATTTCGTCTCTCACGGCTTGTCGCCTCCTTACCTGTAGCGAGGTTTACAATACGATTGTACAGAGGTCCTACATAAAATGCAAGTCTTTTCTATCTATTTCATACCCCATAGCTATGCGAATTCGGTACAACTAAATAAAATTCACCATACACCTAGCGCAAAATTCCCCCTACTATGCACAAAAGGTACCTCCCCCTTAGGGAAGATACCTTGGCTATAGCATCTCAGATTATTCTCTTGATGTATCAATTTTATCTGGCATCACGATACCAGCTGCTTCTAGAGGAGTTTTCTTACTATTTTCTTCCTCTTCTGCTTTTGCCTGTGCCTCTTCTGGACTTAGTAAAGTACCATAGCGATACAAGTTATCCACCTGCTTAGAATCAATCGTTTCTTCTTCTAATAAAGCTTTTGCCATATTGTGTAAGAAATCAATATTTTCTGTTAACAAGTTCATTACATCACCGTAAGCTTCTGCTACGATACGATGCATTTCGTTGTCAATTTTTTCAGCTACTGCTTCGCCATAATTGCGTTCAGAGCCTAAGCTTTTACCTAAGAAAACTTGTTCTTGGTGTTCACCAAATACCAACGGTCCTAGCTCATCACTCATACCTAAACGAGTAATCATTTCACGAGCAATGTTCGTTACCATTTGTAAGTCTCCAGAAGCACCACTACTGATTTCTTTCAGCACAATCGCTTCTGCACAACGTCCACCCAAAGCCACACGAATTTGTGCTAGCAGTTGAGAACGAGTCATATAGTTTTTCTCTTCTTGTGGAAGCATCATTGTGTAACCACCTGCGCTACCACGAGGAATGATTGTTACTTTATGAACTGGATCTGCATTCGGCCATAAATGAGCCACAATGGCATGACCAGATTCATGGTACGCTGTCAATTCACGTTCTTTTTCACTGACCACATGACTTCTACGCTCAGGACCATAGCTTACTTTTTCACTAGCCTCTTCTAAATCATGCATGGAAATCGATTTACGATCTTGACGAGCTGCCAATAAAGCTGCTTCATTTAATAAATTACTCAAATCAGCACCGGTAAACCCAGGCACTTTTTTCGCAATCGTTTTTAAATCCACATCTGGATCCAACGGTTTATTACGAGCATGAACTTGTAAAATCGCCTCACGACCACGAAGATCTGGACGACCCACTGTCACTTGGCGGTCAAAACGACCTGGGCGTAATAAAGCTGGGTCTAAAATATCTGGGCGGTTCGTAGCGGCAATGGTAATAATACCTTCATTAGCGCCGAAACCATCCATTTCTACCAATAATTGGTTCAACGTTTGTTCACGTTCATCATGACCGCCACCAAGACCGGCACCACGTTGACGACCTACCGCATCAATTTCATCGATGAAAATAATGCACGGCGCATTTTTCTTAGCTTGACTGAACAAGTCACGCACACGAGAGGCACCAACACCAACGAACATTTCTACAAAGTCAGAGCCACTAATGGTAAAGAATGGAACCCCTGCTTCTCCTGCTACGGCACGAGCTAATAAGGTTTTACCTGTACCTGGAGGGCCAAATAATAAGACCCCTTTCGGAATTTTAGCGCCAATCGCATTGAATTTGCCAGGATTACGCAAGAATTCAACGACTTCTTCTAATTCTTGTTTCGCTTCATCTGCACCAGCCACATCTTTGAAAGTCACATTGACTTTGCCTTCTCCTTGCATTTTTGCACGAGATTTGCCAAAATTCATGACACGACCAGATCCACCTTGCGTAGACTGCATCATAAAGAACCAGAATCCAATAATCAGTACTATCGGTAGGGCAGATGTTAATAAACTAACCCACCAAGCTGGTTGCTCAGGAGGTTGCGCCGTTACATCTACACCGCCTTCGGACAATTTTGCAAAGATTCCTGCGTCACTCGGTGCATAGGTAGCAAATTCTGTACCTGATTTTAATTTACCTGTAATCGAATGATCTCCTGTAATTGTGACACTCTCTACATTTTTTCGTTGCACCTCTTGTAGGAACGATGTATATGTAATTTCTGATTTATTTTTTGTACCTTCAGAAAAAGAGTTAATCGCTGCCACCGCTGCGACAATTATCAACAAATAGAGGAGTATGTTTTTTAAGCCTCGCTTCAAAGTATTCTCCTTTCTCATCTATAATCTATATTGATACTTATTTATCATATCAAATTTTGTCGAATATATCAACGATTATTGATAGACTTCTTCTTTTAAAATACCAATATATGGCAATTGACGATATTTTTCATCGTAATCTAGACCATACCCAATAACAAACTCATCAGGGATGACAAATCCTTCATAGTCTACATGAACATCTACTTTACGACGATCTGGTTTATTCAACAAGGAGCAAAGACGAACACTTGCTGCCTTACGAGATTGCAAGTTTTCTAGTAAATAAGATAAGGTAGTCCCTGTATCCACAATATCTTCTACTACAATGACGTGCTTTCCTTCTACAGGGCGGTCTAAATCCTTTAGAATACGCACAACACCGCTGCTCACCGTGCTACTGCCATAACTAGAGCAAGAAATAAAATCCATCTTCACATCACCTTCAATATGACGTGCTAAATCTGTAAAGAATACAATGGCCCCTTTTAATACGCCTACAAGGACAATTTCTTTACCTTTATAATCTTCTGTAATTTGACGGCCTAATTCCGCCACCCGTTTTTGAATTTGTTCTTCTGAAAGTAATAATTCTTTCACTTCTGGTATCATAATAACTCCTTATTAGTTAGGTCTATTTCTTTTCTATGTCACTACATAGAACAATCTTAATTGTATCATATGACGTCAAAACTTGCACCTGACGAAACCTAAATTCTTTTCCTTTTGGCCCTTTTACCAGCGAAAGTAAGGTATCTATCACCGTTTGACTCAACTGTTCTGGTCGTACATAGGGACTTAATATTCGTTTCCACAATCGACTCACTAAAGCATCATGCTCACCCATCAAGCCCCGTTTATCCAACACTACACCATCTCCACTATGACTGACATAGTCCGCTTCTAACCGTATCACCGCTTGCTCGAAATAGGAGGCATCACATTGCGCCAACACTCCTAAGCGGCACAGAGCCTGTACCGTTTGCGGATACCTCTCTATACAAGTAGGTAGTAACACTTGGCGAATCCAATTTCTATCATAGGTCGTATCTAGATTTGATGCATCTTCTCCATGAAAACAATGTAGCCACTTTGCATAGTCTTCTAATACTTGCTTGGGCACGGTTAAACAAGGTCGCCACACATCTTCCACTATGATCTTCATACCTTGCAAGCCTTCTAGCCCAGATCCACGTAATAAATGTGCTAAAATGGTTTCTCCTTGATCATCTAGGTGATGGGCCGTCACAATATATTCATAGCCTTGTTCCTCAGCGATGTCTCGCAAGTGTTCATACCGTAGTTGACGCCCCATCATTTCAAAAGATATCCCTGCTTCTTTGGCCTTGTCCATGACATCTTCTTTCACCGTATAGCACGGCATCCCAAATTGTAGAGCATACCATTCTACCAAGGTAACTTCTTCCGATGCCTCTGGTCTTAGACCATGGTCCATGGTAAACACACCTACATTGGTGAATCCTTCTAGGTACAGATAATGCAACAAAGCAATGGAATCTACTCCACCAGAACAAGCGAGCAATACAGGTGTATCCTTTGTTATCACATCATCCATAGATTCCATCACAGCTTGTCGCAACCGCAACAGAGTGGTCCACATATTCCCGTACAACGCTTTTTCTTGACTACGATTCATCGGCCTAGTACAGTGAAACATGCGGTGCCGATAGGTATGGTACTGATTGATGCAAGCCTCTCCATAAAACCGATTCAACACCATGCGACTATTGTCTACTTGCTCTGCCAATTCTTCCATTGTCAGCAAGGGCACTACCATCTCTACATGTTTCCGTGTTTCATTCGCCTTTTCCACTTCAATTACCGTACGAAAGTCACCTTGACTTTCATAAGCATCTAACAAGCTTTCCACCAAGGTTGCCCAAGAATAATAACTATCTTTATCTTCCACCATATTGCGATTGCCACCCTTCTAAGCCATCCGCTTCGCTGACCACAATGGAGCCAATTTGGTACGTATCCATCAGTGATGTAATAATCTCTGCTCCTGGTACAATAATATCTACTCGACCTGGTTGTAAGCCTTTCACTTGCAAACGTTCCTCATGACTCATGTAACGAAGTTGTAAAATCATGGCTTCGATAGTACCACGGTCCATACGATGCCCCTGTATTAATTTTGGATCATACGTTTCCATTTGCAAATCGATAGCCGCCAACGATGTAACTGTCCCACCAATACCAATAAACTCACCAAAGGTCCCTTTAATAGGTAATTCATCCCACATACGCACAGTTTCTTCCCATACACGTTGTGGCCCCTCTGCGGACATCTCTTGCATGCGCACAGCACCAGCAGGATAGGACTTCGTAAAATACACATGGTTTGTATCACCCAAGGCAATTTCAGTACTCCCTCCTCCTACATCGATAGTAGCATAGTGAAAGTCTGGATTTTCATAAACCGTAGCCCCTTTAAATCCAAAAGTAGCCTCTTCTTCACCACTTAGTACACGGTATTCCATAGGACACACTTCCTTAGCTTGTTCTAAAAAGTCCTGACCATTCCTTGATTCCCGAATGGCACTCGTAGCAAGACCAATCCGGATAGTAGCACCATAAGCATCTAAGACCGCACAGATTTCTTCGAGTGCTTGTAGACCACGTTCTATACCTTTCTTAGTTAATAATCCATCACTACTACGTTTACCTAACTGTGTAGTCCATAATTGCTTCGGTTCATTCTGCCACTGCATTCCATCATAGGTTCCCAACAATACTCGAAACGAGTTCGACCCTAAATCTACAATTCCTATTCGACTACCTTGTTGCACTGTATATTGTTCCATCTATATCACTCAACTTTCTATTCACACTTATACAAATTGTAATCTGTGATCTATCTATTGTGTACACAAAAAAAGTGATACACTTGTATCACTTTCCCTTATCGAACATAGGGAACTTCCCCAGGTTTCACAAGACCTAGTTCTTCCCGTGCTATACCTTCGATATGTTTATCATCTTCTAATAATTTCTTTTGTTCAGATAAACTTTCATTTTCTTGTTTTAGTTCCTGTAATTGTTGCTCCAACTGTTGTTTTTCTTGATGCAAACTATAAATCGTATACACTTGCTGCACTAATACGATTGCAAACAAGACGAATACAGCGTAGCGTATCTTCTTCCATGTACCACTTGCTTTTGCCCTAACAGGACGTCTCGGCTTTCTATTACCATTTTCCATGGTCATCACTCCCAATTTCTATTGATCCGATGTTACCTATGTTACCTATTTTGCCTATATCTTTTATATAGGATACTGTATAGTTTTATATATAGTTGTATTATAGCATATCTCCACAGCTCCGTGTAAACTTCATTCACAATAATTAAGTCCCTATACTACATGTTGGCGCTACTCATACAAGAGTAATCTCTGGATGATAGGCCAAAATGGAATTATAGGAGAAAATGCGTTGTTAAACAAGTTCCAATCTTTTGACAAAGAGCCCTAACTAACCACATAATTACGAAGTAAATACAATAAAAAGCGACCCCCGAAGAGGTCGCTTTTTATATGTGACTGTAAGGATTAACTATTCACCTTTGTAGTTCAATACTTTTTGAGTTACAGGTGTTGCATGTTTTTCAAAGTATTGAAGTGCTACTTCTGGGAACATAGCGTATGTTAATACGTCTTCTTCTGTTACGCCAGAGAAGCCTTTAGCTTCAAGATCAGCACGCATTTTTTCCATTTCTGGAGCTACGTCATCAGCTGGACGATGAGTGATAGGAGTTTCATCACCAATGATTAATTCTTTAATTTCTGGTTTTACAGCTGCTGGAAGTTGACCGTATTTACCACGAACTAGGTCTTTTACTTCAGCTGGTGTAGTGTTGTAACGAGGCAATCCTTGGGATTGGAACAACACGTTCATCATAGCCATTGTACCAACGATTTGGGATGTTGGAGTTACCAATGGAGGGAATCCAAGATCTTCACGAACGCGAGGCATTTCATCCATTACGTCGAAGAATTTATCAGCCATACCCATTTCTTTCAATTGGTTTTGAGTATTGGACAACATACCGCCAGGGATTTGGTAATGACGAACTTCTGGCAATACTTCATGAGCTGGAGTCAAGCCGAATTCATCAGCGATTTCTTTACGAACGCCACGGAAGTATGTAGCTAATTCACGCATTTTAGCAAGATCTAAACCAGTATCGTATGGAGTGTTTTTGAAGATTTCAACGATAGATTCAGTAGCAGGTTGGCTAGTTGCATGACCGAATGGGCTCAATGCAGTGTCGATGATATCAACACCAGCTTCTACTGCTTTTAAATATGTAGCAGATGCTAAACCACAAGTGAAATGGCTGTGTAAATCGATATCGAATTTTTCGCCAAATTCTTTGCGCAAGTCTTTTACTAAGGATTCTGCATCGTATGGAGCTAACAAGCCGGACATATCTTTGATGCAAAGGGAATCGATACCCATTTCTTTCAATTCTTTAGCTACTTTTACGAAGCTTTCGTTAGTGTGTACAGGGCTGATTGTGTAAACCATAGTACCTTGTACATGAACACCAGCTTTGTTACCTGCTTCGATAGCAGCACGCATGTTGCGAGGGTCGTTCAATGCGTCGAAAATACGGATGCGATCCATACCATTTTCTTTTGCTTTGCGAACGAATGCTTCAACCACATCATCAGCATAATGTTTGTAACCCAATAAGTTTTGGCCACGAAGCAACATTTGCAATGGTGTGTTTTTTAAGTTTGCTTTTAATGTACGAAGACGTTCCCATGGATTTTCGTCCAAGAAACGGATACAGCTATCGAATGTAGCACCACCCCAGCATTCCAAAGCATCATAACCAATTTCATCCAATTGTTGTAATGCTGGAAGCATGTGTTTCATGCGCATACGTGTAGCCAAAATAGATTGATGACCATCACGAAGAACTGTTTCTACTAATCTTACTCTTTTTGCACTCATAATCCTTCTCCTTCACATTGACCCTTCCCTATCAAGACTCTACCACCTGATAGAAGGGGAATTATTAAATACATGAGTTACTGTTATCTCATGTACATTGTACATACCTATATTAGACTACTAAACGCTTTCTTTGTCAACCTAAACACATGCTTTTTAGTCATATGAATTTTATCGATGTAGTTCCATGTTTTTATACTAATATAGAGAGATTTTATTAGATACTTTTCGATATTTATTGTCAACCTGTTATCTTTATTTTACTTTTTTAGGTGCCGTTTCTAACAAGATATTATTTCCATTTCGTTTGACCTGAATGGAGAAATCTTTTACATCTTCTTTAAAATAATCCATTTTTATAGCTAACAACAACTTGCCGATTTCTGTTTTTATCCGCTCCGTTAAAAACTCTTGGTAGAAATCATCATCCGTTTTTTGTTCTTTCGCCTTCACTACTATTTTGTTACCTGACTTAGCATCATCTTTCAACAGTGCTGTCTCAAACGTTTCCGTTTCCACAAAGCCTTTCATCATATCTGCATCGCTTAATCCCTTTTGGATTTTAAATTTTGCCATTTCTTAATTTCTCCTTTCCTAATCTTCCACATTTTCGTTTCTATTATGAATAATTGTTATAGCTGTTTATGAAATATAGTGAATTTTGTTACTGAAAGTTATGAAATATTTCTATTTTTTTACTTCTTTTTCTCGGTAGAAGTGCTATCTTTAGCAGATTCTTTATCTTTCAAAATAGAATCCACTGTGATTTCCGTTAATTCTGTTGGGTTATCATAGGTATGAATTTTATTAAATCCTACACCTAATTTTCCTTCATAAGCCTCTAAAGCACGATTTTTTTCATCTACTTTTACAATGTAGATCAATTGTCCTTGTGTCACACCAATTAAACGGAATTTTCCTGGAGGATTGATGGCACGCCAGCCACCTTCCGTCCCATTGAACATGAATACATCGCCAGTACGTGCATTATCATAGAAGAAGCGATCTTCATTATAAAACATACCAATACGCCCGATATCAGAAGCTTGCATATACACACGGCGAGTATCATAGTTAGCATCCGTCCGATATACACGGTACGCCCCATCACCGACACGAACTTTCATATACACCACATTGGTCGCTGCAGAGTAAGCCACATCTGTAATGCGAGATCCTGTTGGCACCGAATTAATAGTCGTATCAATTTCATGGTCTGGTGCTTCTGGATCAATACGAGCCAGTACAATATCATTATGATGACCGCCATATAATCCTACAATAGCTAAATTACGGTCTGACATCCATTCAAAATACGACACTTCACGTTCTTTTAAATCTAACGTCACAGGTGCTTCTTTACCCGCTGTATAAATGTCAACTTTATTTTGCTCTACTACCGCCATATATTTATGGTCATGAGAATAATAGCGAGTCCCTTCTTTTACGTCAGGGAAATTCTTATCTACTTCTTCTCCATTTGTCACCTGAAAGTGCGTGGTGGGCGCCAAATATACTTGGTCTAAGTATACATAGATACCACCTTGTAAAACTAAGCCTAACAAAAAGGCTGTTGTTACTTTTCCAAACGTATTCATAGACTCTCCTATTTTACGATAAATACAGTAGGAATCATCCGTTCACCTAATAAATCTGCTGGTTTGTTCACAGTTTTTCCATTGTAATACAATGTGGTACTGGAACCACCATCTAAGTTAGCCGCAATCACAGCGCCCTCTTGGTACAAAATATCCTGCACATCACGCAATGTGGCCCCTGCAGAATAAGCTTGCCGTCCATCGATGACTAAAAATAATACGCTACCATCTTTCTTTTGAGCAATAGCAGTACGAGGTCCAATACCCCAACCACCATCTCCATCAGTGATCATCTTTTTGCCGTTCACAATCAATGGAGGCCCAAATGTAAGGCCTTCTTTGGCTCCCATTTCTTTTAATTCCCGTTTGTTATAGGTACCAGCAATTAAATTACCAGATTTTGTAAATCCGATAAAATCTACCTCTTCATCAGGTCCTACGTCTTTACCAATGACATATTCACCATCATGCAAAATAAATCCATAAGGAGAGCGGCCCGTACCCGTTCCATTTGGGTCGTGGAAGCCACCACCATTGATAGCCGCTACTGCTCCGTTAAGGCGCGCAATGTTACTAGTGGTTTCCCCTTTTTCATTCAGCTGTGGCGCTGTAGCCACTTGAATCCGTCTAGGATCTGGGATTTCTAATAAAAAGCCCGTATACCGATTAGATTCAATCTTGCGTAAATTCAAAGATGTATCTTCTTTCACATCGAATTTAAATAATTCTTGGTTTTCACCTGTACCCACAGTACCTACAATTTTCTGAATTTCTTCAGGTGTATACAGCCATGTAATATAATGTGGGTGGCGAGACCGTAAAATAGCACCTACTACGGTGCGTTTAATATTATCAAAAGGCCCAAATAGCACTACAATAGGTGCTGTTATAGCTGTAAATATAAACATAAGAAGGATAAACTTTACCCATCCTTTTCTAAAAAAAGAACCCATATAGTATGCTCCTTTATCTATTCATAACCTATACAATTGGCAAACTGCTATATTGACCACAGTAGCTTCCCCTAGAACATAGATTGTATATAATTCTTAGTAAACCTCTAACCCATGTAAGGTCTTTAGGCGCTTAGAAATAGATACCCCTTCATAAGAGAAATTGGGATATACCTCTTCTAGGGGCTCCAATACAAATCGCCGATCCCAAAAATATGGATGAGGCACTACCAAAGTAGATTCCCCCACTCGAACACAATGACCCTTTTCATCTTCTATCCAAACAATATCTAAGTCCAAAGTCCTAGGTCCCCAGTGAATTTCGCGCTGCCTGCCTGCTAAACGCTCAATGTGCAATATAGTTTCTAGCATTGCAACAGGCTCGATGCTGGCCACTACTTTTATAATACCGTTCAAAAATGGTCCTTGCTCTACAGGCCCCCATGGTGGCGTTTCAATCCAACTAGAATGGTCCACACTTCTAACACTATCTGTACAAACCAACTGTTCCACAGCAAACACTAAGTAGCCTTCACGATCACCTAAATTCGAGCCCACACCAATATAATAGGTATACATTATAATTGACCTCGTGTAATCACTACTTCTACATAATCCAACACCCCTGGGATAGGAGCTTCTGGCTTACGTACTGTCACTGAAAGTCCTTTTATTCCCGTATAGGCATTCATCAAATCATCCGCAATAAGACTTCCCACTCGTTCTATTAATCTCTGTGGTGGACCCTCGACAATAGTCTTTGTTCGTTCATATACCTCTGCATAATTAACAGAATCTTCAACACTGTCAGATTGGCCTGGTTTCGTTAAATCTACGGATATAGAAATATCCACAAAAAAGCGTTGCCCTAGCTCATTTTCACTCATTAAATTACCATGGTATCCATAAAACGCCATATTGTGTAAATTGATTCTGTCCATTATTCACCTCGTAATAGTACATCTGCTACTGTAATAGCCCGTTTATGCATTTCTACATTATGGACACGCACCATATCAACACCTTGAATCATACCTGTAATACAAGTTGCAACGGTCCCTTCATCGCGTTGATCCACTGGAATCTCATTTAAAATTGTCCCAATAAAA
Source organism: uncultured Veillonella sp. (assembly GCA_963522415.1). Classification (GTDB taxonomy): domain Bacteria; phylum Bacillota; class Negativicutes; order Veillonellales; family Veillonellaceae; genus F0422. Next base: position 23,005 of record CAUQZV010000021.1, read on the forward strand.
CGTTTGCGACTAGGTGCTAATAGCACAGGATATTCATATACTGTAATCTCACCTAATCGCTGGATTACCTCAATATTTTGTGCATAATCTTTACCAAATCCAATCCCTGGATCGAGCCAGATATTTTGTGGCTTTACCCCTTCTTTTAACGCCAAATCTACAGAGGAAAAGAAAAACGCCTTCATATCGTCGATGATATCGTCATAATCAGTAGTATTTTGATTATGCATGATGATAACAGGCACATCATATTTCGCCGCTATTGCAGCCATATCTTTATCATATTTTAAACCCCAAATATCATTTAAAATATGAGCCCCATGAGATAAGGCAAAATCAGCTGTTTCTGCCCGATATGTATCCACTGATACAGGAACTGATGCCACATCTAAAATAGGTAACAAAATATCTTTCATGCGCTCAATTTCTTCTGCTACAGAGATTTGTGTATGCCCCGGACGTGTAGATTCTACGCCTACATCAAGGATATCCGCCCCTTGCTCTATCATTTGTTTGGCATGGGCTACAGCTGTTTCAGAAGTGTTGTAACGACCTCCATCGGAAAAAGAATCTGGAGTGCCATTTAAAATCCCCATAATCAATGTGCGATCTTTCAGTTCTAATTGTTTACCGTCTTGCCAGCTGTACTTGCGGTACTTAAACATGATCCTTACCTCCTAATAATACCAATGCTTCCTCCCGTAACGTCCCTATAGGCTCTAATATGCCGGTAGCTACTATCGTTTTTGCTACCGTTTCTTGTGCAACTTCACCTTTCATAAGCATGCATAGATGCGTCGCTTCCACCATCACCATAGCCCCCAATACATCGCCATCTTCCACTAAAGATATAGCAATATCATGAGTCAATCGTTCTTGTAATTGTGGGCGCTTCGCAAAAACGTCCACCAAAGCTTTCAAACGACCTAATCCAAATACTTTGCCATCCCTCGGGTGATACACAATATGCACTTTTCCATAAAAAGGCATTAAATGATGTTCGCAAATCGAATAAAAAGGTATATGATTCACTGATACAAGGCCCGTATGCTCCGTAGGATATACATCACCTAGGGCCTCTTTTCCAGTACTTTGACATCCAGAAAACAAGCCTTCAAACAACGTGGCCACACGCTTTGGCGTATCTGTCATACCCTGAGCATCAAGATCGATACCAAGGCCTTCTAATAATTGGCGTACACCCGTCAGGGCTTGTTTTTTCATAGTCATCTCCTAAATAATCTTCGTGGTCCAATCTTCTATAGTCCAAATATCAGTGACCCAAGATTCGTAAAATTCTGGTTCATGGCAGACGAGGACAATGGTCCCTTTGAAAGCCTGCAATGCCCGTGCCAATTCTGCCTTCGCATCCACATCTAAATGATTCGTCGGTTCGTCTAAGACAAGTACATTATAGGACTCTTGCATCAATTTACAAAGACGAACTTTTGCATTTTCTCCACCCGACAAGACACGCATTTGGCTCGTAATATGCTCATTGGTAAGCCCACATCGAGCAAGCGCTGCACGCACCTCGGAATTAGTCAAGGATGGGTAGGCATCCCAAATATAATCCAAGGCAGTTTTCGAATTATCTCGGCTATCTTCTTGAGCGAAGTAGCCAATTTGTAAGAACTCCCCTTTCTCTATCTTTCCAGATAGAGCTGGAATCATGCCTAACAAAGTTTTTAATAAGGTCGTTTTCCCCAAGCCATTCACACCTTGAATAGCGATTTTCTTACCTCGTTCGATCACCACTTCCACAGGTCGTGTCAATGGCTCATCATAGCCTAAGACAAGATCCTTCGCATCCACGATGAAACGACTTGGTGTACGTCCCTCTTTAAACCCAAAGGATGGTTTTATCTTTTCTTGTGGTTTCTCTAGGATTTCCATTTTTTCTAAGCGCTTCGCTCTGGAGTTCGCCATACCACGGGTGGCCACACGAGCTTTGTTGCGCTGAATGAAATCTTTCATGTCTGCCACTTCTTGCTGTTGACGCTCGTACGCACGCAAAGCTTGTTGCTTTTTCACTTCATAAGCCGCTAAGAATTGGTAATAATCACCAGTGTATCTTGTGAGCTGTGCTTGCTCGATATGATAAATCACATTGACAACGGAGTTTAAGAACTCCACATCATGAGAGATTAAGATAAAGGCATTTTCATAGTTTTGCAAATAATTTTGCAACCATTTAATATGATCTACGTCTAAATAGTTCGTCGGTTCGTCCAAGAGTAAAATCGTCGGTTGCTCCAACAACAATTTTGTGAGCAATACTTTAGTCCGTTGACCTCCGCTCAAATCCATCACATCACGATCAAGGCCAATATCCATCAACCCTAAGCCTTGAGCAGTTCGTTCTATGGTAGCATCGATTTCATAGAAACCACGTTGTTCTAACATCTCTTGCCATTCCCCAGTGAGCTCCATGAGCTCATTCATTCTGTCCTCAGAACAATCGCCCATTTCTAAATAAGCATCTTGCAATTGTTGTTCAATACCGTATAGAGAATCAAAGGCCCCTCGCAATACATCGCGAATGGTCATTCCTTTCTCTAGGACACTGTGCTGATCTAAATATCCTACCGTCACTTGGTTGGACCATTCCACTTTCCCTTCATCGGGCATCAAGTGTCCTGTAATAATATTTAAAAACGTTGACTTACCTTCACCGTTAGCGCCGATTAGCCCTACGTGTTCACCTTTCAATAAACGAAAGGATGCATCATCTAATATTTGTCTTGCCCCAAATCCATGGGTTACATTAGTTACTGTTAAAACACTCATAATCATTCTCCAAACTATCGTTATGTATCCTTTTATTATACGTTAACATGGAAATAATTTCTAGTTTTTAAGTTTCTGTCCTATCATTTTTATCTTTTCTGTGTATTTACGCATGACACCATGAAAGTGTATACTAAGAGCATTCTTAGAATATCCTTCTTCGCATATAGTGCGCCTGTACAAGTTTTGTTTACTAGGTAATAAGACCCAAGATGTTATCCATAACTATAAGAATGGAAAAACATATATTACAAGCGTCATATTGGCGTTGTTATGTGAAGGTATCTATTACAAATAAAAAGGAGTGTGCCCTATGAATCACGTACCTACTATATTATCCATACAAGATATGAGCTCCGTTGGTCGTTGCTCGTTAACTGTATTCATCCCTTTGGTGAGCGCTTTGCGGTGCCAACCAATTCCTTTACCAACAGCCGTACTTTGCAATCATTTAGAATATCCTAACTTTGAATTGGTGGACATTACTGACCATCTTGAAAGTTTCTATAACTGCTGGAATAAAAATGACATCACCTTCGATGCCATCCAAAGTGGCTTCTTGGCTTCGCCTGAGCAAATTCGGCTCGTAGAAGATGCGATCGAACGATTCGGCAAAGATAAACTCGTTGTGGTGGATCCTGCTATGGCAGATGACGGCAAACTGTATTCCATCTATAATGATGAAATGGTGAAAGAGATGCGTAAACTGATCACCAAAGCATTCATCATTAAGCCAAACTACACAGAGGCTTGTTTCCTCTTAGATATACCTTATGACCCTACGCCTCAATCAGAAGAGGGCATCTATGACATGTGTCGTAGATTGCATGCGCAAGGCCCTGAGTATGTGGTTCTATCTAGTTTACCATCTGATAACGCTGCGCTCATCGCTGTCTATCGTGGTAGCACAGATACCATCACATGGGTATCCAATCCATTAGTACAAGTAAAAGCACATGGTACAGGAGATACTTTCACAGCTATCATAACAGCCCTCGTATTACGTGGCTATAGCCCTGAAGAGGCGTCTCGCATTGCAGGCCAATTTACCACAGAGGCAGTGAAGTTTACTCACAAGGAAATCGGTTCCCTTCGCGACGGCTTAGCCCTTGAACTACTATTAGATCGTTTAATTTCCATTCCCAATCCATAACCAGGAGGTTTCATGAACACTTACAAAACAAACAATGATATGACCCAATCTACTAACACAGCAAAGTCTCAGCATACACAACCGGCTATATCTACTAGCTCAAGATCCACAACAAAAGATATCATCTATATCGGATTATTATCCGCCTTATGTATCGTGTTTACGACTATTAAAGTACCTTTACCAACAGGTGCCATGGTACATCTTGGTTCCGCTGCCCTATTCTCCATAGCATCCGTATTCGGCGGATTCTATGCAGGGCTCGCTGGCGCCATCGGATCTGGCATTTTTGACCTCATCATGGGCCATTCCCAATACACCTTATTCTCCATCGTAATCAAAGGACTAGCGGGCGTAATTGTAGGTGTATTAACAGTAGGTTGGAGACCTACCATTCCTGCTCGTTCCGTATCTACTCCTCGTATCTTATTAGCTATGTTAGTAGGTGCTATTTGGACAGCTGCAGGATACTTTGTAGCTTGGTGGGTCGTGCTCGACAGCTACATCGCTGCCGTCACAAGACTACCAGCCTCCTTCCTAACTAGCGGCATCGGCATCTTAGTAGCCTTGCTACTAATCCCTATCTTGCGCCGCATCCCTCGTAAATAATTTGGCATACTGTTGAAAGTATCGTATACTAGACATAATAAAAGAGAGCCAATAACGTGTCGAAGGCGTTAGGCTCATCTCAAGGTACTAAAATTGAAATAGCCTAACGTGTTGAGGTGGCTAGACCTCATTTGTTAGGCGTTTTCATATATTCAATACACACAATCAAAACACTGAGGAGCGCCGTTATGTGTAGTAGCCTTGTGGCATTTCTTACTACCTAAATCATACTAATACAAGAAGAGCAGTGCGTGTTCCTGAACAAACATTATGAAATACCGTTTGTGAAGGAATATGCACTGCTCTTCCCTTTATATGATTCAAGGCTCTTTGTCAAATGTGGGGGCTACTCATATAAAGAGTTCTTAGCACGAGCTA
>CAUQZV010000022.1:0-26400 GCA_963522415.1 uncultured Veillonella sp.
TGGTGCCAAAGAAGACTCGTAGGGTGAATACCCCAACATTTGACAGAGAGCCTTTAAAGAAAGGGGGTGAGCCCTAAATGGGTGACTTTAACATTTTATGCATTGGCGTCTTTCTCGCCCCTGTTCTTCAAGGTATCTTAATCCATATTATTTTATATATGGTTATTGAGTTCTTCAAGAACAGAAAATAAGAAAGCAAAAAGGACGGTCGCACCCGTCCTTTTTTGTTTACCCTATAATGGGGACTATAACATTTATTGAGTTAATTATATACCATCTTGCCACAAAATACAAGAATTGCTTTGTGACTCCTTATGAGGGGCAAGGTAGGGGGCAAAAAAATCTTTGAGGTGCCTTAATTTATGTTATGTCACAGATATCACCGGAGTTCTTTAAGAACAGAAAATAGAAAGCAAAAAGGGCCTTTGGCCCTGACCCAGTTAGGTTCTATCCCCATAGTAGAGAATATAACATTATTGTAATAATTATATACCAACCTGTTCTAGAATACAACGGACATAATAATAAAAGCGTCTATGCAACGCATAAACGCTTTTAAACCTTGGCGGAGAGAGAGGGATTTGAACCCTCGGTACGGTATCACCGCACACATGATTTCCAATCATGCTCCTTAAGCCGCTCGGACACCTCTCCAAGTGAATACTTAATTATTATAAACCACTAAATACATTCCGTCAAGCCCTTTTTTCTCCCCAATAGAATATCGCAGTGAGCGTTAAAATATCCTGTGGAGTTCCTTCACCAAAACTAAGCAACTCCATTCAAACACACAGAGAAACGCAGTTGCGCGTAGTAGCATTGTGGCGACCCTTACTAGCTAATTTGCATACCCCACAAGAAGAGTGCGCCCCCTCTGTAAGGAACACAGTTGCGCGTAGTAGCCTTGTGGCATTTTTTACTACCTAAATCACAAAAATGCAAGAAGAGCACGGTATGCCCGCGAACAAACATTATGAAATACCGTTTGAGAGGGGGTATACCGTGCTCTTCCCTTTACACTATTCAGTTAAAACGCCACAGGCTACATAGCACGGCAAGAGACGATTTAGCGAGGCAGATACCCTAAATGTTGCAACAGTATTTTCACCCCAATGAGTATCAATATAACGCCCCCAGCCATTTCCGCTCTTTCACGGAATGCTTTCATCATATGGTACCCACTAAATATGCCTACCAGACATACCAAGAAGGTAATCACACCAATGGTAACTGACGTAGTAAGTACATCCGCATGTAATAACGCAATAGTGACTCCCACTGCCAATGCATCGATACTAGTGGCAATGGACAACGCTAACATTTCTTTCCAATCCACCTTTGTTTTATCTTCTTCCTCATCGCTGAGAGAGACACGAATCATATTAATACCCAAATAGCCTAAGGTAATAAAAATAACCCAGTGGTCCCATTCATCAAAGTTCTGCGAAAACTGAGCTCCTACGGCTGCCCCTATAATAGGCATCATGCATTGAAAGGCACCAAATAAAAATGCTAACAATACTTTCTTATAAGTAGGATCATCTTTCATTTGTGATGATTTACAAATAGAAACAGCAAAGGCATCCATGGCAAGACCTACCGATAAAATCAATATTTCAAGGTATGACACAAGTCCCTCCTGTAAATAACAACAAAAGTGCTTGGCAATCCCAAGCACTTTTCCTTAAAAATATTACATTTCATATAGAGAACTGCAATTATTTTTAGTACTAATTCTATTATTATACATCACCTAAGGCTAATAGGGAATAGGCTTCTAGTCCCATTGTGGCATCATTTTCAATTTGTATAGTTCGTTGTAATTCTGTACGCAACGATTCCAATACTTGTTTTGTAAAGAATTGGCCTACATCTGGATGAACCACAATGGATACATCCGTTTTTAAGCGACCAAAGCGATACAATTCACGCAAACGGCGCAAGATTTGTAAATGTACCGTTTCTCCTTTTAACACATGCCCAGTGCCACCACAGCTGGAACAAGTATCAAAAAGGATAGAAGGAATACTTTGGCGCTCCCGTTTCCGTGTCAATTCCAACAACCCTAAGGATGTAATACCACATACCACGGTTTTAATAGGATCTTTTTTCACTAGATGATGCATCAACTGTACAAGTTCTTCCATATCTTGTTTCGGCATATCGATGAAATCGCAGATGATGATTCCTCCTAGATTTCGCAAGCGTAATTGTCGAGCAATCATATGAGCCGCTTCTTGGTTAACACGCTTCGCCACCTGCCCCGCTTGTTCATTCTTGCCACTGTAATGAGCTGAGTTGACATCGATGACAGTGAGCGCTTCAGTTTGATCAATCTGCAAAGAACCACCAGAGGGTAAATCAATGCGATGATTTAACAACGCATCAATTTGTTCTTCAATACCATGTGTTTTAAAAATATCTTCCTTTTGATTCCACAAACTCACGTCTACAGGCTTGCCAAATCGTCCTGCCCCTAAGAGCTGTTGCAACTCTTCATAGGCAGCCATATCATCCACCATAATGGAACCTACCGTAGGCCCTACATAATCACGGATGACACGATACCAAAGGTTCGCATCTCCATAAATTTCAGTGCCGTTCTGCGCTACTTTATAACGCTTTTGTAAATGCTCCCAAGTCTGATGCAAATAAGCCATATCCCTGGCAATCTCTTCTTGACTCGCTCCCATAGCGGCAGTACGTAGAATAAATCCGACGCCCCGTTCTAAATAAGGTTGCGCCATATCTTTTAAAGACTGACGCAACTCTGGGTCTGTAATCTTTTTAGAAATATGAATTTGTTGATCATTAGGCAATAAGACCATGTAATGACCAGCCAAACTAACATCTGTAGTAACACGAGCACTTTTACCAAGCATGGCATCTTTCACAATTTGCACGAGCAGTACTTCCCCTACGTGAACTTTTTTCTGTTTCCCTTGTTCTTGTAGGTTCAAATACACGTTTTGACCGATGCCAATGTCGAGGAAAGCAGCACTCATACCAGGCAGGACATTTTTCACAACCCCTTTATACATATGATGTACGCGGTTCGACAACTGTGGTCGTTCATATATAATCTGTTGTAACGCCCCTGTCTCGTCCACAATAGCGAGTCGGGTTTCCTCTTTCATCACATTGGCATATAATCGATTCATAATCTCTCCTTATTCCACTTCTAGTGGCGTAATACAAGCCCCATCCGTTTCAATCAGAATCGCTTCACGGTGAATAGAGTAACTGTCTGTTACAGGCCAGCCGTACTGTTCTTTCCCCAGTTTCCACATATCCCCCGGTTTCATAGTCCCTTCTGGGTATACGCCGATGGCCATGCGTATGGTCACCATTCCATCTTCCACTGTGGCTACCAATGGTTCCTTAATGAAATGTTTCACGTCAATGGTCCTTGTTTTCTTCGGCGTTACTTTTTCATACAACACTTCTTCTGCACTGTTGAAAGGCTCCAACAAGGTGCCCCAATCTACCTCTTCTGTAACAGGGCCCTTGACTTCATAGACCGCATAGTTGCAAATAGCCATCATTTTTTTCACTTTATCTGGCATGAATCGACCTTCGAGCACTTCCAACCCTTTAGGTGCTGCTTCTGAAAGTCGGCTCATTAACTCTTCTAATGTTCCTTCTTCTAGAACATCCATATCGCAATATTCAGCACTCGCCGTAATCCCCAACGCTAGGGCAGAGGAAAAGCTAATTTTCATATGCGGGTTAAAGCCCTCAGAATAGGCCATTTTAATGCCACTGCGACGAATCATGCGCTCAATAGCAGAGGCATAATCTAAATGGGATAAAAAGCGAAGTTCTTCTCCCTTATGTAAGGCCAAACGTAACTTTCTCAACACGTCCACCCTCCTTATAATCAATAATCGGTGTGCCCAACTCTGGACACGCATTACAACCATTGCATGGCTTGCGACGGCAATCCCAAGTTAATGTACCATCCACCGCACGTTCCCATTCGCGGCGTAAAAACTCTTTACTCACTGTATCATCAAGATGATCCCATGGTAAGGCTTCTGAAAAGTCGCGATTGCGACGAGCATAATATTCTGGATCAATATTGGTATTTTGGAAAGCCTGCATCCATGCATCGTAATCAAAATACTCAGTCCATCCATCAAATTTACACCCCAATTTCCAAGCTTCTACAACGGATGCCGCTAAGCGTCTGTCACCACGAGCGAAGACCGCTTCTAAATACCCTGTATAGCCATCATGGTAGTGATAAGAAATATTTCTATTGTTAATTAAAGATTTTAAATACTTTTGCTTACGATGAATTTCTTCCACATCTTGTTGTCCGTACCATTGGTATGGAGAATGTGATTTTGGCACAAAGAAGGAGCAACTCACTGTCACCTTGCCATTACGTTTACCTGTAATATCACGATGTAAATCCAATACTTTATAAGCTAAGTCAGCAATGCCTGCTACGTCTTCGTCGGTTTCTGTTGGCAAGCCCATCATGAAATAGAGCTTTACTGTATTCCAACCAGATTTGAAAGCATTTTCACAGGCTGCCATTAAATCTTCCTCGCTGACGCCTTTGTTGATCACATCACGCATTCTTTGAGAACCCGCTTCTGGAGCGAAAGTTAAGCCACTTTTACGCACTTGTTGTACTTTTTTCGCAATATCGATAGAGAATGCATCGATACGCAAGGATGGCAAACTAACACTCACTTGTTTATCTTTAAATTCTTCCATCAACATATCTACTAATTCTGGCAATTTAGAATAGTCCGCAGAACTTAAAGACATCAAGGAGATTTCATTGTAGCCAGTGTTGGCAATAATTTCTTTTGCTAATTGTACCAGTCGTTCTGGAGTTCGTTCACGCACTGGACGATATAACATCCCTGCTTGGCAGAAACGACACCCACGCAAACAACCTCTAAATAATTCCAGTACTGCTCTATCATGAACAATATCTAAGTATGGTACCACAGGTTTTGTAGGATAGAAAGCAGCCTCCATATCTTCTACGATACGTTTTTTTACAATGGCAGGCGCTTCTTCTGCCAATACTTTCATCCCTGCAAAGTCCCCAGATTCTGTATATTGTGGTTCATACAAACTAGGAATATAGGTGCCTTCAATCTGCGCTGCTTTTCGCAAAAAGGCCTCTTTACCACCAGGGAATCCTTTTTCTTTCTCAGCTTTATATAAATCAATAAATTCGTTGATCCAATCTTCTGATTCCCCAATGGATACGACATCAAAGAAATCTGCGATAGGCTCCATATTGTATACGCAGGGGCCACCACCGATTAATAGAGGGAACGACAAGTCTCGATCCTTTCCATAAAAAGGAATACCTGCCAAATCTAACATATTAATGATATTTGTGTAGCACATTTCATATTGTAATGTAAATGCCAATAAATCAAAGTCACGAATCGGTGTTTTCGTTTCCAAAGAAAATAAAGGAATCTCTCGATTTCGCATTTCCGCTTCCATATCATGCCAAGGAGCAAATACACGCTCTGCCGCCGCATCCGGACGTTCATTGACTATACCATATAGAATCTTGATACCTAAATGGCTCATACTCACTTCATATACATCTGGAAATGCGAAAGCCATCGTCACATCCACTTCGGAATGATTCTTGGCAACGCTATTCCATTCCCCGCCCATATAACGGGCAGGCTTTTCCACATGTTGTAACCATGATGGATCTAATTGAATCATACAACCTCCAAGAGGCACTAGCCTCTTTTTTACTACTTAAAACATGCGCTTTTTCTGGCGCATCACTATATTTAATAATAAACCTATACTCAATAGATTTGTTGTTAACGCACTTACACCGTAACTGATGAAAGGCAATGGAATACCCGTTACAGGCATAATCCCAGTGGTCATACCTACATTGACTAACACTTCAAATAACAGCATAGAGCCAATACCTGTGGCAATTAACATGCCAAAGGGATCTACCGATCGTTTCGCAATTAAGAAACTACGATACACAACCACCAATAGTAATCCTAAGACCACAAAACAACCTAGAAGACCTAATTCTTCCCCCACCACGGAGAAAATAAAGTCTGTATGGTTTTCCGGCAAAAAGTTCAACTGACTTTGGGTTCCTTCAAAGAGCCCTTTACCAAATAGTAAGCCGGAACCAATAGCAATTTTAGATTGGATAATATGATATCCTGCGCCAAAAGGATCTACATTAGGATTCAAAAATACCATAATCCGTTGTTTTTGATACTCTTGTAATACAAACCAGCTTAACGGCAACAGCGCTACCATAGTGCCAACCATAATTTGTACTAATCGCATACGAATACCGCTCACAAAAAGCATACCCGCTAATATAGCTACATACACTAAGGATGTCCCCAAATCTGGTTGCTTAAACACCAACAAGGCGGGGATTCCCAAAAATAAGAATACAGGCAATAGCTCTTTAAAAGTATTTAACTTTCCTACTCGACTTTCCAGCATGTTTGCCAAGCTAATAATCATCATCAACTTCGTAAATTCTGATGGTTGGATCGTAATAGGCCCAATCTGAATCCATCGTTGCGCACCTAGTGCCGATGTACCTACCACCATAACTGCCAAAAGCATAACGATAGTAGCACCATAAATCCACTTTGCATAAGGGCGCAAGCGCTCGTAATCTAACCATTGCAGACCTACAATGGCAACGATATTTAATCCAAAGAATAGCAATTGTTTCGATACTAATCCTGTAATTTTCAGCCCTTCTCGATTGACATGGGTAGCGCTGCCGATGACAACACAACCAATAACAATCAGACTGATAGTGGATAGCACCAAAATCCAATCCCATTCACGTATAATTCTCTGCCACATAGTATACTCCTAGTCTACCTTTTGTTCTTTTCCAGAGGCAGTTTCTTTTTTAGCCTCCTCTTTCTTATCATTCGCAGGGACTACAACCGGCTTAGGAATATGAAAATATTCTTCCAAAATAGGGCGTACAATGGACCCTGCAGAAACGGCACCAAAGCCGCCTTGTTCTACCAGAGCTACTACAACGATACGAGGCTTGTCATACGGTGCATAGGCAACGAACCAACCATGGTCACGGCCAGTAGCATTTTCTGCCGTCCCCGTTTTACCAGCTACGGCTAAGGATAAGCCTTTAAAAATTTCCCCTGCCGTACCACCTTCTAAAGTTACATCTCTAAGACCATTGCGGACAATATCCATGACGGCTTTCGATACTTGCAAGACCCCTAATTTCTTAGGCCCAAAAATCTCTTCTGGCGTTCCATCAGCATTATCGATACGGCTCACTACATACGGTTGATAGCGAATCCCTCCGTTAGCAATCTCAGACATCATCACTGCCATTTGTATCGGCGTCACCAATGTGAAAGACTGTCCAATAGCGGCATCGAAGGTTTCCCCTAAGTACCAATCTTGATTAAACACTTTTCGTTTGTATTCGGGACTAGCAATATTACCACTGCCTTCATCATATAACTTGATCCCCGTTTTTTCACCAAGCCCAAAAATCTTCGCATATTTATCGATATTATCGATGCCTAAGCGATTCCCCATTTCATAGAAATACACATTATCTGACTTCGCCAAAGCTTTATTGAAATCCAGCCACCCTAAGGCCTCTCCTTCTGCATTTCGCTTATCGATTAACCAGTGTTTACCACTGTCATAAATCATTTCATTAGGAGTTACCTTTTTCAATTCTAAGGCAGCTGCACCCGTAATAATTTTGAAAGGAGACCCTGGCGGATACTCACCAGTAACTACTTTATTTTCAAAAGGATGATTGGCATCTGTATTTAGCTGATTCCATTGTTCCGTAGTAATCCCTTTGGCAAACCAATTCGGATTGAACCCTGGTGCACTCACCATGGCGAGTACCGCCCCTGTATTAGGATCTAGGGCCACTACGGCAGCTCCCTTCGCAGGAATACCTTGTTTTCTAAGCGCTGCTAATTGGTCATAAACAGCTTTTTCAGCCACTTTTTGTAGATTTAAATCAATGGTCAAATGGATATTTCGACCTGGTATGGTATGTTTACGTCCTACTTCTTCTACAGGACGTCCACTGGCATCCACCTCTACTTGACGTCCACCATCCACACCACGTAGCACAGAATCGTACATTTTCTCTAGTCCAGAACGACCTAAAATTGTACCAGGACCTATGGTTCCACCCGTATGTGTTCCGTCTAGCTCCGCCTGTCTCGCTTCCGCCAGCTCGTCTTCGCTTACTTCCCCTACATAGCCCAATAATTGGGATGCCATCGAATCATGAGGGTAATAGCGAAGTGGCTCTACATCTACCGTAATACCAGGTAATTCATGACGATGTTCTTCAATTTTTGTCACCTTGTCTAAGGTCACGTCACTGGCAAGCCGAATCGGTTCATAACCGCCCTTATGAGCCTCTATTTTTTCTGCTAATATTTTCACAGGGATTTGTAAATAGGACGCCAATTGCTCTAGCTCTTTTGGATCCGCCTGCTTTCCAGTAGGCAACATAGACACCATATAGGCAGGTCGTGAACCAACCACAATTTGACCATTTCGATCATACATTAATCCCCGTGTAGCCGTCATAGAGAGCATCCGGAGTCGATTCCCCTCCGCTTTTCCACGGTAATAATCACCTTCAATAGCTTGCAGATAAAACACACGTCCTAATAGAATAGCAAAAACGATGACGACTATGGTTAGCAATACATCAAAGCGTGTCGTTTTTTTCTTTTTATATAGTGCTCTTAACATAGTCTCTCCTTTCTACCACATGTATTCATCTTTTTCTTCCCAGCGCCATACCAATTTATGCACCACACTCCCTACTAAGGCGTCAACCCCTATAGAAGGAATGCCATGATTCCAAATATAGGTAGTCATGATAATTGGTTCTTGTACAATCCACAATAAGCCCATTTGTAAAACCATGACTAAGGCGACCCCTACTCCTGTCCACCAGGCGGTAGCATACCATTGTTCTTCATATACAATGCCTTGCATAGAGCCTAACATATAACTTACCATCGCATAGGATACCACATGTAATCCAAAATAGTTACCAATCATCACATCTTGAACGATACCGCCTACAACAGCTAGCATCATACCATGAGACCGACCTTTCAATATGGTCACTACCAACGCAATATCTAATAATAGATGAGGTGCCCACGAATAGGGAAACCATCTAGGCACCACTAAGGATTGGATAATAATAACGCCTAATACCATCAATGTCCAAGCACATCGTTTCATTGTTGCACCGTCCCTTTAGCCCCTTCCACTTGATCTCGCTGCGTACGAGGAATCAATTTTGGCTCTAATTTTGGCGCTTCTGGTCGTGCAATGGACGATGATACAATAACAAATACTTCTTCTAAACTTTGAAAGTCCACTGTAGGATCGATGACAGCATGTTTCACAAACCCTTCTTCATCGGTAACAATGTCTTTCACATGGCCCAGTAATAATCCTTTCGGATAGATACCACCAAACCCAGACGTCACGATGGTGTCCCCTTTCAGAACGTCGCCATTTAAAGCGATATTCACCATTTGTGGTTCCATAGGGCGATTGCCATTGCCTTTCAAGATGGAGGCAATTCTAGACTCAGGGCGTTGCACGATAACTCCTGTCGCCGATCGTGGATCTAATATACTTTGTACCCGTGCAGAGTGTTCATACACATCGGATACAAAACCTACTACACCGCGGGGAGCAATGACTGCCATATTGGGCGCTACTCCATCTACACTGCCTCTACTAATAGTGAAAGTATCTGTCCAGGCCCCTCTATCACGTGTCACCACGGATGCTGCTAACAACGCAAATTGAGGTTGTTCTCCTTGAAACTTCAATAACTGTCGTAAGCGAATATTTTCTGCTACTAATTCATCATAGGCTACTTGTTTTTGTTCTAGTTCAGCATTGCGCTCCTTTATGTCTGACATGTCTTTCACACGCAAGATACCATTATCTATCACGGCTATTCCCGTATGTAAACCAGATAAGAAACGACTGGCTCCATAAGTGAAAGGAGCCATTAGGTTCTCTAAAGTTACCGTCACCACTGGTACTTGCGTTCTTTGTTTCCACACGTACCCAAAAATTCCTAATATGGCACAAAGGATTACGATCATAGTCAACCATTTTCGTTCAGATTGTTGCATTAAGATTGCCCCTTTCGTAATTTACTAGCCACTAATAATCGCTCTAAGCGTTGTACATCCGCAGCAGCTCTGCCTAAACCAAGTGCCACCGTATCACCTGGTGTATCTGCAATGCGTACAGGAATACCTAGTTCCTCTTGGATGTGGCGATCTAATCCTTCTAGCAAAGATGTTCCACCTGTAAGAAGCATACCACTTTCCATAATATCTGCTACTAGTTCAGGCGGTGTTTTTTCCAGAACACTACGGGTGACCGCCACCATATCTGCAATGGGTTGTCGTAATATTTCATAGACTTCGCTTTTACGAATCATACAGCGTTTAGTTAAACCCGTTTCAGAATGACGACCTACAATAGTGTATTCCCCTTCAATAGATGGCGCAACAGCGCACCCTAGAGTTTGCTTAATATCTTCCACCGTCTCATCGGACACCATAATGGAAAACTCATTACGTATATAATGGTAAATCGCTTCGTTTAATTCATTGCCACCAATCCGGGATGTGCGGCTCGCTACTTTACCACCCATAGATAAAATAGCGACATCCGTAGTACTGCCACCGATATCGACAGCCATACTACCACGAGCCTCAAAAATAGGAAGCCCTGCACCAATCGCTGCTGCTACTGGACTTTCCAGCAAATACGCTTCCCTCGCGCCCGCCTGAATGATGGCATCTGTCATGGCTCTTCGCTCTACATCGGTAATCCCACAAGGCACTGCCATGACGACACGGGATCTACGAACCGCCTTGGACGCTTTGTTCATAAAATACTTTAACATGGACAACACTATACGATAATCCACAATAAAGCCTTCTTTCAGAGGACTCATAGGTGCTAATGTTTCCGGATTGCGCAACAACAAGCGCTGCGCATCTTCCCCAATAGTAACGATATTCTCTTGTTTTGCATCCGTTGCCACTATAGATGGTTCCGATACAACCACCCCTCGACCTTCCACAAAAATATGCGTGTGAAAGGTACCAATATCTATTCCTAAATCTCTTCCTAATGAAGAAAATAATTTCATCGAATCTCTCCTTATAAAGAATTCCGTATTCTATTAATTGTAACATACTTTAAGGAGATTATAAATAAAAAAGGCATAGCCTTGCATCGTCATATCCTTAAAGCAATTATTGGATAACTATTGGGTAATTTTTAGGTGTGTTTTGGATAATTTTAAGATTTCTATAACAATAATTGCCCTAATTATCCAATTATCTCGGCATAAAAATATGCACACTATGAAAGATTTTCAAAATAAACTATTCCTCCTTTACAATAGCATCTCCATGAGATGCAATATAAATAAGAGATATGGTGTTATCTAATACAACACAAAACCAGCAGTCCCTAAGTTCTGCTGGCTTTCAATGTATCTATTTTATTCCCACTCGATATGTCCATTGATATCATTTTGTATAAATGGCATAAAATCAAGGTTTTTATTATCGGATTTAGCCTTATTACCCATTTTATTTCTATTTATCTGACATTTTGCAAGCATATTACAAGTATGAAACTATTCCTTACCGTTCTAATGAAACATCTGTTAAATTTCTATTATATTTATAATCCTATCATCTTATTATAATGATCTACATAACCTTCAATTTCAAATACTTTTTTAAATGCATCTCGAAAACTATCATAGTCAAACTCTTTAATATCAAAGATGTTTTGACCTTTTGAATGCGATTCTCTATTCATGTACCTATTAAAAGCCATGTATCTATTCTCTTGTAGTTCTGGTCTTTGGAATACTTGAGCAAAGTCCTGTTTTTCCACAAAATTGAAAAAATATTCCATTACATTTCTCATGCAATTCGCTATCAATGCAGGAGACTGTTTTTTATCTTTTATAATATGCCAATATGCTTGATAATCGTTTTGAATATCCTCATATTTCATATCTTCAAAATAGCTGCTCTCTGTATTTTTACATATTCTAAAGAGTTTCTGGGTTTCCTTTCGTTGTATATGGTTGGTATTAGTTAACTCATAAAAGAAATATAGACTATGAGTCAGTATAAATAGTTGGTCATACTTTTCGGTCCTTAGAAACTCATTATGTATTAATCTTCCAATATTAAAAACATAAATGTGTGATAAACTGGATATAGGATCATCAATCACTACAACCTTCTTATTTGAAGCTTTTTCAGCGATTGATTTCCCCTTACATAACTCAATAAAATATAGAAAGCTTATTACCATTTTTTCGCCTTCGCTTAATGTTTTAAAGACATCTTCATCCAAATCCTCACGTTTTAGTCTATATAATGCCTCCTCCTCGGAATATTTTTCTATAGTAAAATCCGTAATACCAATATCTATCAGTCCATTCTTTATATTCTCTACTGCTTCATCAATATTTACAGTTTTCTTTCGATTTTCCTCTATCAGTGCAGTATTAGTGTTAATCTCGAATATTTTTCTCTGTAACTCTTTTTCGGTATTTTTAACCGATTGCTTATAAGCCTTTTCATTTGAAGCATATAACTCAATTACAGAATTATATTCTTTACGCATAAGACACCAAAAACTATCCCTAATTTTATTCTTGGACCCTTTTATATCTGCAATTCTTTGATTATACAGACTAATTTCGTTGTTAGCATTTTCAATAATACTGTTTATAGATTCCATAATTTCATTAATTGGCTGCAGAGAAACCTGAATGCTAGGGGTCTTTGCCTTCTCTTTCAAAGTGTTTAGATTATACTCCAATACAGAAATAAGGTTCGCACTAAGACTTTCTATTTCCACTTTATTTTTTTCGAGAAAAGAATCATCTTTAATAGCATTAAAAAAATCAGTTGCTTTCTTTATTTCCACATCGTATCTAGAGATCATCTGCTCAATCTGAGATTTGTCTCGATTATAACTCTCATCAAAATAAGCATTAATCTGTTCAAGAAAATTCTGTGTAATTGTTTTTTGCTGGCAGAAAGGGCATACGCCTTTTTCACCATCTATATGAACATATTTAATTCCTGTATTAACCCAGTCCGAATTTCCTAACGTTTCAATCAACGAGGCTACCGAACTATTCTTATTACCAACTATAACCTTAGACAACAATTCTGATTGTCCAATATCTCCAACATTAACCAAGAATTTTGATAAAAGCTGTCTACTCTGAGCTTCACCCTGAAGTTGCTGAGCCTCTTTCTTTAAATCATCTACAGAATAATCAAGTTCGCCTTCCGGTTTTTCTAGAGAAATAATATATTTGAAAAGAGTATCTTTATTTCCCTTTAATCCATCTAAGCAGAACTCTAAAACCCTATCTCCTCCAGTATATTCTGTCTTGATTTTCCATACTTGTTTCTTGTATTTTTCAATCTCACCTAAGTGGTTTTGCTCATCTTTTGTCTTTTTTTCTTCAATTTTCCGTTTTTGCTCTGTCAATTTTTTTACTTCAACACTTGTAGCATCAATTACCTTTTGAGCTTCAGCATTTCCCTTCGATAAGGTGAATATACCATGTATTCCCTCTGGTTCGTAAAAGGTATCCTGAACAAATTTTTGATTGTAAACTAGTACAGTATCGTTTTCTTCAAGTCCCTCTATACTGCATTGTGAAAATCTTGCTCCTGTCTGATCATATAGGAATTCCGAAAAAGTACTCTTTCCTGTTCCATTTAATCCATACAGCAAGTTTACTTTTTTATCAGTATCAAGCACAGCCTCTTTTTTATAACTTGCTACCCCATTTAAAACTATTTTAGATATCATTTCAATCCTCTCAATTTTTCGCTTCATTATTATATTATCATTTATACCTTCTATAACATTATGATTCTCATCTAGATATTAGACTAACACAACCTTAATGATTTTAGGCTCTATACTAAATGTTGGAGCTACTCATATAAGAGTAGTCACCAACATTTTTTATTGCAATAAAATAAACATATACAAACTCATACCGTATCATAGAAGTAACCACACAATTAAGGAAGGATGAATCATATATGTCTACAGTTAATTATACAGAAATTATCTTTAAAGTTAAAGAGGAATATATCAAACATACAAGAGTAAATGAGGACGGTTCTATTCATTTTACATTAGAGATGCCGGTAGTGAAGCAAGCACTAGAAAGTCTAAAGGTAAACGACCTAGAGACGTCAAATTTGGCGCTACACAGCATCACACAGCGACTGCAACCTACTTCAAAGACGTTACAAATATCAGGAATGTAATCACACTTTCATAGAAAAGACCCCTTTTGTTTGCCGTTATTTGCGACTTAGTAAAACTAATATGAAATATCTATTTAGACAACTCGGCAAAAAAGGATCCTTCTCTAAGATGACTAAACGTAGTTAATATTTCTGTCTCAACAGTCATTCGGTATTGCTCTAAATTAGCTATTCCAAAGCCTGCGCAATTACCTACTGTACTGGGTATTAACGAAGGCTGAGGGGGCACGTGTACCAAGTTATCATAACCGATTTAAACAATCATTCTATCGTAGACATTTTACCTAAACGAGATACGCGAACTCTTATCCAATATTTCAAAACCTTTTCTAAAGAAGCTAGAGAACAGGTTAAATACATCGTTATGGGTATGTCTCCATTATTTAGGTTAGTGATGCAGACTATGTTTCCTCACGCACATATTGTGGCAGATCGTTATCATGTATGTCGCTTGGTGGATTGGGCTCTCGAGCGTGTAAGTAAGCGTGAGCAAAAGAGGCTAGTGGCACACTCTAGAACTCTCAAATATAACCGAAGGGTTCTTATGAAAAACCCTAACAAGTTAACTAAAAGCGAGCGAATAAAACTGCTAGAAATATTGCGTATATCCGATGATCTACGGCGTGCGTATGGATTTAGATTAGCTTTTAGAAGGATATTTAAGACATATAAACCTAACATAGAAAGGTATATACAATTATGGTTAAAAGCAGTAGAAAACAGTCATCTACCAGAGTTTAGTAATTTTAAAACCTCCTTTACCAGTTGGTTTCCTCAAATTGTTAATGCCTTTGTATTACCATATTCTAATGGGTTTACAGAAGGTTGTAATAATAACATTAAAGTATTAAAGAAAATAAGTTATGGGTTGCGTAATTTTGATCGTTTCAGAGTTCGTATTCTTCTATTAAGCAAAAAGAATAGCACTAGCTATTTAAATATCTAGTGCTAAGAACTTCTTATATGAGCAGCCCCCACATTTGACAAAGAGCCCTTTTTATCTTATTTTCAATTAAGTCGATTTCCTTTATCTTCACTTTATAAAGGTATTAAAATATACTTTGAGGTGATGAGAGTTTTATGGATAGATAGGGTTGATTATGTCCTAAATCTATCGTTTAGAAATAATAATTTCTGCTACATTTCAAATAAATTTAATTGCGGATTAAATTCATTTAATCTTGTTTCTGCCAGTTCAGCATACTCTCTAACAAGTTCAATACCTATATAATTACGATTGTGCTTTAATGCAACAACCCCAGTCGTCCCAGAACCGAAGAAGGGGTCTAATACAACATCGCCTTCCTTAGTTGCTGCCAGCAAACACGTTTCAACAAGTTTTTCAGGAAAAACTGCAAAATGAGCACCTCTATATTTTCCAAGTGGTATATTCCAAACGGTTCTTTTGTTTCTTCCAAGAGGATGAAAAGCTTGGTCCCATCGCCCATCATGTAGATTGGAGTTTCCTTTATTCTTTCCTTGTTCAGGTGTCCCATTTTTTTTACCTAGATGGTTACGTCCGCCCCTCATTTTTGAGTTTTCAGAAAAAGTAACATGTTCTTCTCTGATTGCATCAGCATTATAGAAATAGTTTTTGGGGTCGAGGGTGAATAAAAAAATATATTCATGATCAGTAGTCGGCCGGTTTTTCACAGAAGAGGGCATTGCATTTGGTTTATGCCAAATTATATCACTTCTTAAAATCCAATCATTTTCCTGCATTGCTAAAGCAAATCTCCAAGGCGCACCTTGTAAATTTCCTTTAATATATGAGTCCCCCAGATTAACCCAAACAGTTCCATCATTTTTTAGTGCTGTTTTTAAATCTTCGAAAACCGATACAAGTTCATCAATATACTCTGAAATAGTTTGTTCACGTCCGATTTCGTTTTGAGATTCAACCGCATCTTGGCTATATTTTCGCAATCCAAAATACGGTGGACTGGTAATAATTGTCTGAATTGAGTTAGGCTCCAAAGTTCTTGCTATTTCACGAACATCTCCATTTAAAATTTGATTAAATTTCACCTTTTAAAACCCTTTCTATATAAATATTTATTTCACGTTGAGAGTCATCATCGAGAATGGACAATTCATTCGGATTCATATCAAAATGGAATACAATATCAATATCCTTCAATATAGACGCGATTTCGGAATCTGACCAATTTGTTGCAACAATAACCACAGCAATATGAGCGGTTGAATCATTAGCTTTAATATTATTTACAGCTGTAATAATATCTCTAGAAAATAAATGGGAATGTCCACCACCTTCTGTCTCACGAGATTTAACGGGAATATAAAGATGCTTAGTAATTTTATCTTTAGTTAAGATAGCAGAAACATCAATAGTATCTGAACCAATAGAAATTTGTTTATTATTGATGACTATATTATCATAAATTCCATAATCCATATTAATTTCATAGTAATTTTGGAATGCAGTAGCTATTGAAGCACGGATATTTGCTTCTAATAAATGGCCACTGATACTTCTTCTTGAACCCTCAAGTCTATCAATAACAACTTCACGAATAGACTCCCATTTAAAGTTCTTTGCGTTGTTTCTATACTCGATATATAGAGCAGCTAGAGAGTCAATTCCTGCATTAATTTTTTCCAAATGTTCATTTTGTTTAGTCATTCTGGAAATTAGAGGAGATAACCTCTGTTGAGGAGCATCGCGAATAATCCAAGAAAGAAAATAAAAGCAAGCTTTATTATGTGTATAATTTCTACCAGCCCCATCAAAGAGCATAGGTGCCTTCCCAGAGTTATCATTATAACAGTCCTTAATTACTTGAGCGATTTGTTCCTTAGTCATATTCATGATATTATCTTCGAATGGTCTCGAGTTCTTCATAACATTTTTTGTTTTTCTCTCAATCCAATCGTAGAAAGGTTTCGCCTGGTCCGCTAATTTAGAAAGTTCAACTAATCTAATATGAGAGATATCAACCTTATGAACTATTAGTTTTTTATTTCTACTTCGTATTGTATTAATTGGATTTGGCATTAGTCTTTTCTCCGATTATCTATAAAATGTAATAATATCAAGTCAGTAAAACTCTTAGAGCAGATAAAGACAGTTATAATAATTTAAATAATGTAGTTGCAAAATAATTAAATTAATATAGTTTAGTTTTCAAATATCCCCATAGCTGCTAGAAAGTAGACAGATAATTAGAGTGGAAAGTACAGGTAGTAATTTTGATTGTTTGCAAAATGTTAGCAATTATTCTAATTAAGGCTTTGAAACGCTAATTTCAAAGCCTTCCTAATTATTTCCAGCTTATTCCCACTCAATGGTTGCTGGTGGTTTACTTGTAATATCGTACACGATACGATTAATGTGATTTACTTCGTTCACGATACGACGAGAGATAGTATCCAATACATCGTAAGGGATACGCGCCCAATCAGCTGTCATGAAGTCTGTGGTTGTGACACCACGCAATGCCAATGTGTAATCATAGGTACGGAAGTCACCCATAACACCTACTGTGCGTGTGCTTGTTAACACCGCAAAGTATTGGTTAATAGAACGATCTAAACCAGCTTTTGCGATTTCATCACGGAAAATGTAATCCGCATCACGCAATACGTCCAGTTTATCTTTTGTCACTTCACCCATGACACGAATCGCAAGACCTGGTCCTGGGAATGGTTGACGCCATACTAGGTAATCTGCCAAACCAAGTTCAGCACCTAATTGACGAACTTCGTCTTTGAACAAGTTGCGAAGTGGTTCGATTAAACCTTTGAAATCCACTACTGCAGGTAATCCACCTACATTGTGATGAGATTTAATCACTTCTGCTTCACCAGTGCCAGATTCGATTACGTCTGGATAAATGGTACCTTGTGCTAAGTAATCAACGGAACCAATTTTACGTCCTTCATCTTCGAATACACGAATAAATTCTTCACCAATAGCTTTACGTTTCGCTTCTGGATCTTCAAGTCCTGCTAATTTTGTTAAGAAACGTTCTTCTGCATCCACACGAATGAAGTGCATACCAGAATCTTTGAACGCCGCTTCTACTTCGTCACCTTCGTTTTTACGCATCAAACCATGGTCAACGAAGATACAAGTTAATTGATCCCCTACAGCTTTGGAGATTAACGCTGCTGCTACGGAGCTATCTACTCCACCAGACAACGCCAATAACACTTTACCATCACCTACAGTATTACGGATTTCTTCGATAGCTGTTTTTGCATAGTTTGCCATCGTCCATTGACCTGTGCATCCACATACTTCATACAAGAAGTTGTGCAACATTTCTTTGCCGTGTTCTGTGTGCAACACTTCTGCATGGTATTGCATAGCGTACAAACAGCGCTCTTCATTTTGCATCGCTGCCACAGGGCAATCTTTTGTATGTGCCACGATTTTGAAACCTTCAGGCACTTTTGCCACATAATCTACATGGCTCATCCATACGATTTCTTCCTCTGAAAGCCCTTTAAATAGCGGTGAGGACACGTCTACTTGAGTTGGTGTTTTACCAAATTCACGTGTTTCCGCAGACGTTACATGACCGCCCAATGTATGCGCCATGAATTGCATACCATAACACATGCCCAACACTGGAATGCCAAGTTCAAACACTTCTGCTTCCATTTTGGGAGCATTCTCTTCGTATACGCTAGCAGGACCACCTGTAAAGATGATACCTTTTGGTTGTAATTCTTTAATTTTTTCTAATGCCTTATTGTACGGATATACCTCGCAATATACATTATTTTCACGTACACGACGCGCGATTAGTTGGTTATATTGACCACCAAAGTCAACGACAACAACCATCTCTTTTTGTTCCATTCTGTCCTCCCACAATCTTCTGTTTATAACTTCAATATATAAACACTATATATTAAATATTATACCCTATGCACTAAGTTTTGACTAGAATCGGAAGTCACGTTCTCCCTCTTCCATTTGCGCAATATAGGCTTTCGATTTTTCTTTCACTAGATCATTTTTAATAGAGTCTAATTGCACATCGATAACAGCCGCACCAACAGCTTTTGTTTCCTCATCTGCATAGTCTAGTAAATATTCTTTCAACGTCATCAACGCATTCGGTTGGCAACAGTTGGAAATCTGTCCACTCTTGGCAAGTGCCATGAACCGGTCACCAGTACGACCTTCACGGTAACAAGCCGTACAGAAACTAGGTACATAACCTAATTGCAATAACCATTCCACGATTTCATCTAGGGAACGGCGGTCACTCGTATCAAATTGAGCGGAGTTTTCTTCTTCTGGCTCTTCCTCTACATAGCCACCAACGGATGTACGAGATCCTCCAGAAATTTGAGAAATACCCAAGGCTAACCCACGCTCACGCATAGATTGACTTTCACGGGTAGACATAATCATACCTGCATATGGAGCAGACACACGAATCAATGCGACGATTTTTTCAAAAATATCGTCTGGTACAGCATTACTGAAATCATCTACATCGATATCATCAGCAGGGCAAATACGAGGTACACTGATGGTATGCGGACCTACCCCAAACTTTGCTTCTAAATGTTCCGCATGCATCAACAAGCCTACGAAATCATATTTGTAGTGTTCCAATCCATAGAGCACGCCAATGCCCACGTCATCAATACCTGCTTCCATAGCACGGTCCATGGCCGTTGTATGGTATGCATAATCGCTCTTAGGTCCCGTTGGATGAAGGGCTTCATAGTTTTCTTTATTATATGTTTCTTGGAACAATGTGTATGTACCAATACCTGCCTCATGTAATTTGCGATAATCTTCTACTTCACAAGCCGCAATATTGACATTGACACGACGAATTTCTCCATTATCTTTTTTAATAGAGTAAATTGTTTCGATACATTCCAAAATATATTCTAATGGATTTTCCAATGGATGTTCGCCAGATTCGATAACAATCCGTTTATGCCCCATGGCTTCTAGCGCCATTACTTCTTCACGGACTTGCTCTTGATTTAATTTTTTTCGAGTGATAGTCTTATTTTTTGCATGGTATGGGCAATAAACACAACCATTGATGCAATAGTTTGATAAATATAACGGAGCAAATAATACAATGCGATTGCCATAAATCGCTTGTTTAATTTCTTTTGCTAAAGCAAATAATTTTTCCTTATATTCTGGCAAGGGACATTCTAACAGTACCATCGCCTCACGGTGGTTTAATCCTACACGAGTTTTTGCCTTTTCTAATATGGCATCCAATAAAGGACGGTTTTCCTTATTTTCTTCTGCATATTGTAAAGTGGCTAGAATCTCTTCGTGATTAATAAATTCTTCCGCCTTGGAAGAGAGTACATCATACATAATGAACTTCCTTTCTACTGACTTAGTAGATCTATCAAAGCCTATACTATATAGGCTGCAAACTAATCCATATACTATACCGATTTTATTAGATATAGGCACTCTTTTATTATACTCTACTTAATAGTCAATGTATACAAAATTAGTGTGTATTATGAAAGCAAATACTAATACTATCTATGCATAAACAGAAATATACATCTATTCATTTGTTCACTCTGAAGCCGTCATGTCTTTTTACAACCTACAACCTTAAACTGTATATCCGATATAACATCACTTTTACAAAATCTTATTGTCCTATTGCAATAACAGCAAAATCCTATACTAAACAAACAAAAAAAGATCACCAGATATTACTATCTAGTGACCTTTCATATGTGTTATGATTAAGCTTCTACAGGGTATACAGAAACTTTACGGTTATAACGACCAGCACGTTCAAATGCTACACGGCCAGGAACCAATGCAAACAAAGTATCATCTTTGCCGATACCTACGTTAGTGCCTGGATGGAAATGTGTACCACGTTGACGAACTAGGATGTTACCACTTTTTACAGTAGAACCGTCATGGCATTTAACTCCAAGACGTTTGGACTCGGAATCACGACCATTTTTTGTACTGGAAGCACCTTTTTTAGATGCGAATAGTTGTAATTGGATATTGAATAACATGTAGTTCACCTCCTATTGTTCACTCACTCTAACAAAATCACTATATTGATCCGCCACATTCTTGATACCAAGAAGCATCGTTTCTAATATAGTTTGTCCTCTTTCAGTAACGGGTTCTGAAAGTAGGATATGTAACTCACCGTCTTCTATTTGGTACTCCATGGATTGCTTAGCCACCTCATGAAGACCTAAGATCGATGTCTGTGAAAGCATGGATATAGCGGCACATACAATATCTTCTCCGTAAGGACCTGCCTCGGCATGTCCACGAAAATGACATTCTATGATTTGCCCTAATCGATTCCGTTTCACATCAATGTGAGTCATGATACTTACGCCTCGATTTTTTCGATGCGAACTTTAGTGAATGGTTGGCGATGGCCTTGACGACGACGATAGTTGGATTTCGCTTTGTATTTGAAAACCAAGATCTTTTTCGCTTTACCATGTTCAAGTACTGTACCAGTAACTTTTGCACCGTCCACAAGTGGTGTACCAACTTTAACGTCACCGTCTTTAACTACAGTTACAACTTCGTCAAAAGAAACAGTTCCTTCAGCTGCTACATCCAATTTTTCAATAGTGATTACATCGCCTTCGGAAACGCGATATTGTTTACCACCAGTTTTAATAATTGCGTACATTATGACACCTCCTTGTATTCGTACTCGCTGAATGCGGTTATCTAGCCGAAGCCAAATATTATTGACCTCTTCATGCGGCTTGCAATAGTTGGGCGTACCCAAACTATGACTCAATTATTATACATGACAAGCACTGTTTATGTCAATGAAATAGGACTAATTTTTTCTATCTACACCTATGAAAGTCTATTTTGCTGTATCTATTATAAAAGTAACTCGAATCATTGAGTCATCTACTAGCACGCCCTTTCATCTATATACTATTCTATGTACAATAGAATACCACTACTATATCGTTATCATCTTTCATCTATACACCATTGTATGTACTATACAATGGCACTCCTTCAGATACACGCATGATTTTAGGATACAATACGATGCCAAAAGTTGACTATACACTATATTCACTTAGAATTTCACTACTATTAAAGTATACCTATATACCAGGACGCGCAAACCGATAATAACAGAGCAACGCCGTTAACGAGCAAACCACCATAGTAATTCCCATAGGAATTGCCGTATGAGACCCTCCGATCCCCACGATAGGTGACACAATACCCGCAGACATCATGGAGAAAAAGCCTAATAAGGCAGATGCACTACCTGCTAGGTGACCGTAATTGGCCATAGCCATAGAAAAGCTAGCTGCCCCGAATAGAGACACCGTCCCTACAGTAAAGAATAAAATTGTGGTCACCACTAAGAATGGCATATTCAGTACCATAGTGCTTAAGAACAAAGCAGATCCCAAGAATAGCACAATTAAACTACCTTGTAATAATTGGTAATCCTTAATGACATTACTCAAACGAGAGCTAATCATACTAAATAGAATAATACCGCAGCTATTAATACCAAATATGTAACTAAATTGTTGTGCATCTAGCCCAAAGATATTTTGATACACAAAGGATGATCCACTAATGTAACAGAAAAAGGAGCCAAAGGCAAAGCATTGAATGCCACATTGCCCTAAGAAAGACTTGTCTTTCAATAATATTTTGTAATTCTTAATAGCTTCCTGAATACCCCCTGCCACTCGCTGTTCTTTCGGTAAACTTTCACGGAATAGAAGGGACCCCACGAGAAGAAGAATCGCAAAACCTGCTAAAACGACGAAAATGGATCGCCACGTTTCGTATGCCAAAATTTGTCCTCCAACAAGAGGAGCAATGACTGGCGCCAAACCATTGACCATCATCAATGATGCCAACAACTTAATCAGAACCGGTCCCGATGCATGGTCACGAGCGATAGCCTTAGAGATAACTACCCCAAAGGAACCCATCACGCCTTGCAAAAATCGCCCCAACAAGAGCACTTCAATATTCGGTGCATAGGCACAAATAATGGTGGCTACTACGCAAAGTAGATTCCCCACAATGAGCGGTTTTTTCCGCCCCAGCACATCACTAATAGGTCCTGCAAAGAGTTGTCCCAATGCAATACCGATAGTCATAATGCCGATGGTCATTTGAATATTCGATGCCGATGTATCCAGTTCTCCAGGCATAATCGGCAAGGCTGGCAAATACATATCCGTCGCCAATGGCGTTACCGCTGTGAGCAATCCTAAGAATATAATCAAACATAGTGAAACAGACTTACTTTCCTTCATTCTTTTCCTTTCTAACAATCTCCGCATTGCGAAGCAACACTTTCTTTCCTCTCCAAGCCCAGGCTTTGTGACCGTACTTCGCTTTAAACTCTTTATTCGTCATTCCTTCTAATTCCTCCATCTCAATGTAGGATGTAACCTGTTGAAACTCTGGTATAGGCGTCATAGGTATCCCCTGATTGTGAGGGCACACCTCTTGGCATACATCACACCCAAAAATGAGAGGTGTTTTACCAATAATTCGTTCTTCTTCCTCTGAAAGATCCCCCTTACACTGAGTGAGATAACTTTTACAAGTTCGATAATCTAAATGATCTCCTTGTAAGGCCTTACCAAGACAAGCACGCAAACAAGCACCACATTGTAAACAGGTCTGATTCAATGGCGAAGAAGGAGGTAATGCTAAAGTCGTCATGATGGTTCCAATCACCGTATAGGATCCCCACGTAGGGTTGATAAACGTTTGGTTCCACCCATAAAACCCTAAGCCTGCCAAGTATGCCATATACCGATCCGCTAAAGGTGACGTATCACAATGAATCTCGTATATTTCGTCAGGATAGCGCTCACGCAAAATATCCACCAGTCGTTCCAAATAGTGTCGTACCACAACATGATAATCATCACCCCAACAGTACCTAGCTAAATTCGTCACTCCTTCCCTAGGCATGTAATAAGGAAACAAACAGACTATAGCGGACTTCGGTGAAACAATAGTCGTGGACCCCTGCAATCGTTCTTCAATACTTCCATTCGTAAACGGACAAGGATAGGGCGTATCCAAATGTAACGACGCCTCCGCCGGCAATGGCCAAGACGCCACCCCCACTGCAGGAATATTTAATTGTATCGCTAATTCTTCAAGTTCTAAATTTGTCATGCATTCATTATACTATACAATCCATAGGTTTTATATATAAACAGCCACTCATATATCATACCAGTTACGAACAAAGACTATGCATTTTAGAAAACTTTATTTTAACTTACAGGTTTCTCTGGAAGTACTACAAAAAAACTCAAAACCAATCCAACTCCCCAAGGAACGTAGTTAAGCGTAGCAGCCTTGCGACGAGATTTACTGACTGAATCAAAAAAACAAGAAGAGCACGGTGTGCTCTGAACAAACACCACAAACTACTCCCTGAGGAACGCAGTTAAGCGTAGCAGCCTTGTGGCGTTCCTCACTACCCAAATAACGCCACTCCAAGAAGACCGTAGCATACCCCTAAACAAACATAACCACTGTATAGTTTGAGAAGGGGGATGCTACGGTCTTCCCTTTATCATATTTAGTTACGAACGCCACAGGCTGCATAGATTAGCAAGTGACATGTTGACGTAATCCCTGAAAAGCTTTATCCTTATACATATTGTATTTTAATAACTTACTTTCAACGTTCAAAATAGGAGGACAACTATGTCTATAGAACTACGAAAAGTTGCCATTATCGGCACTGGTCATGTGGGCTCCCACGTGGCATTTTCCCTAGCTACACAAGGTGAAGTTGACCAATTATACATGGTGGACATCGACAAAGATAAAGCTATTGCCCAAGCCACCGATATTAATGATGCTGTAAGTTACTTACCACATCGTGTAGAAGCTATCCCTTGCGAACCGGAAGACATCGGAGACTGCGATATTCTCGTCATTTCTGCAGGTCCTCTCCCATCCCCAGAACAAGATCGACTCGATACACTAGGCTCCACCATAGAAGTATTACGCGAATTTTTACCTCGTGTGAAAGCCTCTGGATTCAACGGTTTTATTGTTAGCATTTCCAATCCTGCTGATGTGGTAGCTGCCTATGTACAAGAATATCTAAACTACCCTAAACACAAAATCATCTCTTCTGGCACATCCTTAGACTCTGCTCGATTGCAACGATTGGTAGCTGAGCAAATCCACGTACATCGCCGCTCCTTATCCTGCTACGCTATGGGCGAACATGGTGGTAGTGCTATGGTCCCTTGGTCTCACGTCACCGTATCTGGCAAGCCTTTGAAAGAACTCCAACAAGAACTTCCTCACCGTTTCCCAACCTTTGATGAAAATACCGTAGTAGAACAAATGAAATACGGTGGCTACCTAGTCCTCATTGGAAAAGGCTCCACCGAGTTTGGCATCGCTGCATCCGTTACAGAAATCATTCGAGCTTACTTCCACGATGAACAAAAAGTATTACCTCTATCCTGCAAACTAGAAGGCGAATACGGCGAACACAATGTCTTTGCCTCCGTCCCTGCCATCATCGGTAAAAACGGTATAGAAGAAATCCTAACATTACACCTAACCCCAAGCGAACAAGACGCCTTCCACAACTCCTGCGAACGCATCAGAGAGTACATCAAACTATCGCATACACTCTAACTCCCTAAGGAATGCAGTTAAGTGTAGCAGCCTTGTGGCGACCCTTACTAGCTGAATTATAAAAATGCCAGAAACGAGCAACATGTTCCTGAACAAACATTATGAAATACCGTTTGTGAAGGAATGTGTTGCTCGTTTCCCTTTGCCATATTTTCTTATAGCCGCCACAGAGTACATAGCATTACAAGAGTCGATACATTATGAAATACCGTTTATGAGGAGTATACCGTGCTCTTCCACATCCCCTTACCCCTGAGCAACGCCGTTACGAGTAGTAGCCTTTGTGGCGCCCCTTTTTAGGCTCTTTGTCAAATGTGGGGGCTACTCATATAAAGAGTTCTTAGCACG
>CAUQZV010000023.1:0-26385 GCA_963522415.1 uncultured Veillonella sp.
GATAAGGGGGGACGACCATGAGTGAAATTTTAAATCCATATTATCTACAAATTGTGATGTTCTTCATCATCAATGCTATTATGGGTATTTCCATTTTCTTCACCCTTTCTACAGGGCAGTTGACATTGGGTGCGGCTGGTTTTATGAGCGTGGGTGCCTACGTGGGTGCTTTGCTCACTCTGAAAGCTGAGTTACCGATTCCGATTGCTATCTTCATTGGTGGTGTCGTGGCGGCCTTAGTAGCTATTGTGATTGGTTTACCAACTACACGCTTGAAAGGTTTATACCTTGCCATTGCTACCTTGGGCTTTGGTGAAGTAGTACGTGTTATCTTTTTGAACTTAGAAGTGACACATGGTGCCTTGGGTCTTTCAGGGATTCCAGCGATTGCTCAAGAATTGACGAACTATGTGTATGAATTCGATATGGACGGTTTGTTAGATATCGACGCATTAACATGGGGTAACTTGTTGACCATCATCATTTTGTTGGTTATTTTAATGGTGATTATTTTGTTCTGTTTACGCATCCATAATAGTCGTGTAGGTCGTGCATTCCAAGCCATTAAAGCTGATGACCATGCAGCAGAGTTGATGGGTATCAATGTGGTGTATTACAAAATGTTAGCCTTTGTGATTGGTGCTTTCATTGCGGGCATTGGCGGTGGTTTGTATGCACACATTACAAACTTTATTAACCCTACAGATTTTAGCTATCACAAA
Organism: uncultured Veillonella sp.; assembly: GCA_963522415.1. Lineage (GTDB taxonomy): Bacteria > Bacillota > Negativicutes > Veillonellales > Veillonellaceae > F0422. Next base: position 723 of record CAUQZV010000023.1, read on the forward strand.
GTAGTGCAAATTTTATTGTTCCCAGTCTTTGGTGGGTCCAATGTAGTATGGGGTTCTGTACTAGGCTCTTTCATTTTGACATTATTACCAGAAGTATTGCGTTTCCTAGCAGACTATCGCGATATTATTTACGGTGCACTGTTAGTCATCTTGATGGCTGTTCGCCCGGATGGTATTTTGACAGAAGAATTAATGGACAAAATCTATCGTAAAATAGGTGTAAAAAAGAAACCATACATTCCAGAAACACAAGTATTAACAGAACGCTTTGAAGCTTATAAAGCACAGAGTAAGTCTGGTCAAGAATAGGAGGTAACCCATGCTATTACAATTAGATGATGTAAGTAAAAGCTTTGGCGGTGTGGCTGCCTTGACAGGGGTTACCTTTCAAGTGAATCAAGGGGAAGTCTTTGGTGTCATCGGACCCAATGGTGCTGGTAAAACCACGTTATTCAACTTGATTACTGGCGTATTCCCTGTCAGCACTGGTAATATTGTCTTCGATGGTATGAATGTAGTAGGTATTAAACCACATCGTACTGTGGAAATGGGGATTGCTAGAACATTCCAAAATATCCGTTTGTTCGGTAATATGACGGCGTTAGAAACCGTATTGACAGGTATGCATTGTCGTACAGGTTCTGGTGTATTGTCTAGCTTCTTCCGTACAAAACGTCAACGCATTGAAGAAGAGCGTTGCCGTGGTATTGCCTATGAGTTTTTAAAATTGGTTGGCTTAGAAGAAGATGCAGAAGAAGTAGCAACGTCTTTACCATATGGTAAGCAACGTCGCTTGGAGATTGCTCGTGCCTTAGCAACGCATCCACAAGTTATTTTGTTAGATGAACCTGCAGCAGGTATGAACGACAGTGAAACAGAAGTGTTGCGCCAATTAATCGGTAAAATCCGTGATTTAGGTATCACTGTTGTAGTGATTGAACATGATATGGCATTGATGATGAATATTTGTGACCGTTTAGCAGTGTTAAACTTCGGTAAAAAGATTGCAGAAGGAACACCACAAGAAATTCAAAACAATCCAGATGTAATTGAAGCGTACTTAGGAAAGGAGGAATAATATGTTAAAAATTGAAAATGTAGTAGCTGGTTATGGTCATATAACAGCCTTAAAATCTATTAACTTAGAAGTTCCTCAAGGTTCTATTGTATCTTTGATTGGTGCCAATGGTGCCGGTAAATCGACAACCATGCGTTCTATTATGGGTTTAGTAAAACCAACAGAAGGTCGCATTACCTTTGAAGGTAAAGATATTACATATATGAAAACTCATGACATTGTGAAATCTGGTATTTCTCTTGTTCCAGAAGGTCGCCAAATATTACAAGATATGAGTGTTTATGAAAATCTAGAAATGGGAGCCTATATTCGTAAGGATGCTGAAATCAACGATGATATTAAAAAAGTGTTCAAACGATTTCCTATTCTTGATGAACGTAGTTACCAATTAGGTGGTACTTTATCTGGTGGACAACAGCAGATGCTTGCTATTGGCCGTGCTTTAATGGCTCGTCCTAAACTGTTGTTACTAGATGAACCATCTATGGGTTTGGCGCCGTTGGTAGTGAATGAAATTTTTGAAGTTATCAAAGAAATTAGTGCCGAAGGAACCACTGTACTATTAGTAGAGCAAAATGTACGACAAGCTTTGAAAATTGCTGACTATGCATATGTACTCGAAACAGGTAAAATTGTTCTTTCAGGACCAGCCGAAGAAATACGTCACGACCCTAGAGTGATGGAAGCATACTTAGGCGGTAAAGTAGAATAATTAGATGGACTTCTGCAGAATTTCCTTGAGGTAAAATGCAGAAGATAGTTAAACTAGAGGTGTAACAACGTACTCCTTACTAGAAAAGTATATAAATATAGAAGGCAGATATATAATCCAAGTTGGTTATGTATCTGCTTTTTACTTACCTGTGTTGAATGCATTCTTTTAGCATAGAGAAATACTGCACATAGAAATTTATGTGCAAAAAATGATAATGTAAGACAGTGTAACTTTTATTAAATACCTAATAGTATGAGTAAGTGGCAATCTTATGATATAAGGTATATTATCTAATGTTGAACTTTCAAAATATTAAAAACTTTTGCTAGATAAATACTATTGTGTATACATGAGCTCATCATCTTGTAGGAGAATCAATTTTCTTGTAAACTAATAGTATCAAGTATAAAATATATGAATAATATAGGAAGGTGTTTATTATGAGTATGGCAGCAAAACAAGCGCGAGGGAAAAAAGCGAATGATCTTATCTTTGCAACAAATTCACAGGCCCAAGAGGCGGCGAAACAATATGGCAAAGAAAATGTATTAATTGGGACTGTCGGATCTATCTTGGATGAAAATGGTGATATCGTTTTCTTGAAAGTGGTAGAAGATGAGTTTCGTAATTTACCTCGTAATGAATATGTTGCATACGCACCGATTGAAGGGTTAAAAGAATTTGTAGAAGCATGTAAACAAGAATGCTTTGGACAATCTAGACCTGATGCCTATATTGAAGGGATAGCCACAGCGGGTGGTACAGGTGGTATTCATCACTTAGTTCACAATTATACAGAACTAGGTGATAAGGTAATCACCGCTGATTGGTATTGGGGGGCATATAAGCAAATATGCCAAGATAATGGACGAGAATTAATTACATATCCTTTATTTGATGAGAACTATGTTTTCAATTTTGAAGCTTTACAATCTTTGATGTTGGAAATTGCAGAGAAGCAAGAAAATGTGTTGGTTATTTTTAATACACCAGGTAATAATCCAACAGGTTTTTCTTTGTGTGATAGCGATTGGGATAAGGTACTGGACCTAGTGAAATGCATAGTAAATACGGGTAAAAATAAAGTCATTATTGGTGTGGATGCTGCGTATATTGATTTCTCTGGACCTAAAGAAGATGTACGTCGATTCTTTAAAAAGTTTGAGCATTTGTCAAAAGATATTTTAATAGTCGTATGCTATAGTATTTCAAAAGGATTTACCATGTATGGTCAACGTGTTGGTTGTATGTTAGGGATTACTTCTGATAAAGAAGTGGCACAGGAGTTTTTTGATATTAACCAAATGACATCTCGTGGTACTTGGTCTAACATTAATCGACCTGCTATGCGTACGGTTGCTAATATCGTGCTTGATCCTGAAAAATTAAAACGTTATGAAGAGGAACGTAATTGCTACTCTCGTCTCGTAGAAGAACGGGCAGGTATCTTGGAATGTGAAGGAAAAGCGATTGGCTTACCAATGTTGCCATACATGGGTGGTTTCTTTGCAACAATTCCAAGCGATAATCCAAAGGCCTTGGCAGATGAATTGAAAAAAGAAAATGTATTTTTAATTCCTGTAGCTGGTGGTGTTCGCATTGCTGTATGTTCCATTCCTAAAAGACAAATTACTAGATTGGCACAACGAATTTATGATGCTATGAAACGTGTAGGGCAATTATAATACGACAAAATAGAGACAATAGAATATGATATATAACTGTTAGGAAAAGACAGGTGAATCTAGGTTCACCTGTCTTTTTTCTGTCTTAGGGGATTGATATGCCTTGTCATATTATGAAAATTCTTTGATTACCATTGTATTTACGTAAATATAGGATAAAATAGCCTATTCTATAGTTAATAAATATTAAAATTGAAGAAAAATGGAAAAAATCCTCCACGTTTTCCCACTCTATTATTTAGTCAAAAATGTTCGATATTATTGCTTACACACGAACATATACATAAATATTTATAAATTTGTTCGCTATTAACGGATTGTAGGAAAAAAATGTATAAATATCTATAAATTGGGTGGTTATTTTGTTGTGAAAAGTGGGGAATTGTGGTAAAATTTACCATATAGTGGTAAATAGGGCGAATGGGTGAGAGAAAAGGAGGTGTCCTTGCTATGTTTAAAGGTGAATTTTCACATACAATTGATAGTAAAGGGCGCATGATCATTCCCGCCAAAATGCGTGAACAACTAGGAGAAACTTGTGTTGTGACACGATATTTTGATAATACCTTAGCTATTTATACCCAAGAAAAATTTGAAGAACTAGCAAAAAAATTAAGTTCTAAAAGTTCCAATAAAGCGAACCAACGTAGTTTGGTGCGATTTTTCGTAGGTGGTGCAGCAGATCTTGAGTTTGATAAACAAGGTCGTGTGCTGATACCAAGTAATCTGCGCGCCCACGGTGAGTTGAAGAAAGACGTGGTTGTAGTTGGTAATGGTGAACATATTGAGATTTGGAGTAAAACTCGTTGGGAAGCTTATAACAACGAAATTTACGGAAATATTGAGGCCATGGCAGAAGAACTTGATTTGGATGATATTGGATTTTAAGTGAGGAATTATGAACTTTCATCATGTGAGTGTGTTACTCAATGAAACGCTAGACGGATTGGCGATTAAACCAAATGGAACCTATGTGGACTGTACATTAGGTGGTGGGGGACACTCCCATGCTATCGGTGAACGGTTATCTCCAGAAGGTATGATGATTGGTTTAGATCAAGACGTAGCAGCATTAGAGGCAGCATCTCAGCGATTATCTGATTTAGCTTGCCAAGTGAAAGTCATTAAAACTAATTTTTCTAACTTAAAACAAGCATTACACGAGGCAGGTGTTTTTGAAGTCGATGGATTCGTTTTTGACTTAGGTGTATCGAGTCATCAACTGGATACAGCAGATCGAGGCTTTTCCTATATGCAAGATGGTCCGTTAGATATGCGTATGAATCAAACGGGAACTTTAACTGCAGAAACTATCGTGAATACCTATTCTAGTGAGGACTTATATCGTATTATCTGGGATTATGGTGAAGAGCGATGGGCCAAACGGATTGTTCAATTCATCCTAGAAGCTAGAGAAAAAGCGCCTATAGTGACAACCTTTCAGTTGGTAGATATCATCAAATGTGCCATACCTGCAAAAGCTAGACAAGATGGACCACATCCAGCAAAACGAACGTTCCAAGCACTTCGTATAGAAGTGAATCAGGAGCTTCAAATTTTACATGATGCATTTATAGATGCTGTATCCATGTTACAACCAGGTGGAAGAATTGCAGTGATTACATTCCATTCCTTAGAGGATAGAATTACAAAGCAAACTTTTAAAGAGTTAGCACAGGGATGTACGTGCCCACCTAATTTACCAGTCTGTGTGTGTCATCATGTACCTACAGTAAAAGCAAAAAATAAGGCTATAGAGCCAAGTAAAGAAGAAGTAGAAGAGAATCCACGGTCCCGTAGTGCCAAGTTGAGGGTAGCCGTGAAATTATAGTTAGGAGGAATCATTATGTTAGTACGAAAGGCTGCGTACTGGGAGCAATCAGCACCTTATGTAGAGCCCGTCAGAAGAAAGAAAGTGAAAACACAAGCGTTTATTTGGGATTTAACCCCAGATATGCGTCAGTGTTTGTTAACTGTATTGCTGGCGATGGTCTTAGGGATGACTTGCTTGCTCTTAACGGGTGTAACAGAAAATGCACGTAAAGAAACAGTCAACTTGCAGGAACAAATTGTATTAGAAAATCGTACTAACTATGAATATAATTTAGGCTTAGCAGAATTAAGATCTCCTACGCGCATTCAAAAAATAGCGCAACAAAAACTTGGCATGGTATTACCAGATAACTTCGTTTACACTAGCAAAAATACAGTGGAAGAACGTAATGTGACGATGAAAAAGGATATTAGAGAATGATGAAGGCAGTCCTTTTGGGCTGCTTTCTCTATGATTGGAGGAATTAATATGAAACGTGTGGAAGAAATTGTAAAGGTTGTATCTCCTACGAAGGTAGAAGGTCCTTTGACATCTGTTGTTAGCCATATTACGGCTGACTCTAGAACAGTACAAGAAGGTAGCTTGTTTATTTGTTTAGTGGGTGCTACAGTGGATGCTCATAATTTTGTAGAGAAAGCTGTGGAAGACGGTGCTGTGGCGATTATTGCGTCCAAACCAGTGTCGGTGCCGGGCCATGTAGCTGTACTGTACGTTAAAGATACAAGACAAGCACTACAAGATGCTGTTCCTTTTTTCTATGATTATCCAGCATCGAAAATGCGTATGATTGGTGTAACAGGAACGAATGGTAAAACTACCACGACTCATATTATTGGTCATATGTTGCGCTCCCAAGGTTACACAGTGGGGATTATAGGGACCGTACATATTTTGATTGATGACCAATCCTATCCAATTCATAACACCACACCAGATGTAGCAGATTTGCAGCAAATTTTACAACAAATGGTAGATGCTGGTGTCACACATTGTATTATGGAAGTTTCCTCTCATGCCTTAGCATTAGGACGTACAGCAGGTGTAGAATATGATACGGCTGTGTTTACTAATTTAACGCAGGATCACTTAGATTTTCACAAAACATTCGATAATTATTTAGCGGCAAAAGCGAAGTTATTTAAACAAGTGAGTGCTTCCTATCAAGTGAAAGAAGGTAAGGGCGCTGTTATCAATGTAGATGATGCCTATGGTCAAGCGATTGTAGATGTGACCACGGCACCTATGATTACATACAGTACAGAAGGAAAAGGCACAATGAATGCCTCTGATTTAGCGATTACTGCCAAATCTTCCCAATTTACTCTATCCTATAATGGCAAAAACTATCCAATTTCTACGAAGATTGCAGGTATGTTCAATGTGTATAATACCTTGGCGGCCGTAGGAGCTGCTTTGTATGAAGGGTTGACAATGGAACAGATTGTGAAAGCATTATCTACTTTTACGGCTGTACCAGGTCGATTTGAGCTCATTGAAGAAGGACAAGATTTTGCGGTCGTTGTGGATTATGCTCATACACCAGATGGATTAGAAAATATTCTACAAACAGCGAAGAAAATTGTAGAAAATCGTATCTTAGTGGTTTTTGGCTGTGGTGGAGATAGAGATGCTACGAAGCGCCCTATCATGGGACGTATTGCATCACAATTTGGAGATCGTGTATTTGTGACATCCGATAACCCTCGAACAGAAGATCCTGTACAAATCGTGAACGATGTAGAGCTAGGTGTAAAAGAAGGTTTACATGATGGTGTTACCTATGAAGTTATTGTAGACCGTCGTGAAGCGATTCATAAGGCAATCAAAGAGGCAACCACAGGAGATGTAGTTATCATTGCAGGTAAAGGTCATGAAGATTATCAAATTTTAAAAGATGAAACAATCCACTTTGATGATCGTGAAGTGGCAAGAGAAGCCTTGAAGGAGAGATAATATGGCACATTTTACAGTGCAAGAAGTGCTAGAGGCAACACAAGGATCTTGTAGAGAAACAACTGCTTGTACCTTTGCTGATGTATCGACAGATACAAGAACGATTGGAGAAAATGGTTTGTTTGTGGCATTGGAAGGGATGACATTTGATGGTCACGACTTCTTAACAGTTGCCAAAGAACGCGGTGCTACAGGTGCTGTGGTGAAACGTGGTAAAACCATTGATGGCTTAGTTTGTATTGAAGTAGAAGATACGTTACGGGCTTATCAACAATTGGCAACATATCATCGTAGACGCTTTCCAATCCCTATTATTGGAATAACTGGTTCTTCCGGGAAAACAACAACAAAAGAAATGATTAGCGCTGTATTGGAAAAAGCATTTACAGTGCTAAAAACAGAGAAAAATTATAATAACGAAATCGGTGTTCCTAAGATGTTGTTGCAATTGACGGAAGACCATGATGTATGTGTTCTTGAAATGGGGATGCGTGGCCTTGGTCAAATTGCTGAACTAACGGAGATTGCAGAGCCTACAATAGGGGTTATTACTAATGTAGGTACTAGCCATATTGAACTGTTAGGGTCTCAAGAAAATATTGGAAAAGCGAAACAAGAATTGATAGAAGCGCTGCCGAATACAGGGGCAGCTGTATTGAATCATGATGATCCTTTTGTATTGCCTATGGGACAGGTAACGGATGCAAAAGTTATGACCTATGGTATGCTTAAGGGCTCTCATGTTCAAGGCACTAGATTGGAATATACATCGAAGGGGATTAACTTCGTTGTTCATGATACATCAGGTGATTGGAATGTATTTTTGCCTATGATTGGGATCCACAATGTGTATGATGCGTTATCAGCGATTGCAGTGGGCACTATTTTAGGTGTGCCAAAAGCAGAAATTGTGGAGGCTTTTAAAGGGTTTCCTGGGATTCCAATGCGTCAAGAAATTGTAGCATTTCCAACTTTCACAGTATTAAATGATGCGTACAATGCAAATCCCAATAGTATGGTAGAGTCCATTCGTGCTATGAGTCAATTACAAGGAGCTCGTAAAATAGCTATGCTAGGAGATATGTTAGAATTGGGAGATCATTCTAAACTAGCTCATGAAGAGATTGGTAAACTTCTTGGAGAAGAGCACTATGATATGGTATTTACTTTTGGTGATATGATGAAAACAACTGCTTCTATAGCTAAACAAGTGGGTGTTCCTTATGTGTATGTAGGGAAAAGTCATCTTGATATTGCCAATGCCTATTATGATGTAAAACGAGATGGCGATGTGATTCTAGTGAAAGGATCTCGTGGTCTTAAAATGGAACGTATTATAGAAGATTTTAAAGAACGACATGAATAAGTAAGGAGACATGTGACATGAATATGGACTATGCATTAGCCTTTGGCTTAGCCCTAGTAAGTACATTAGTATTCGGTAAAATAGGGATTCCTCTATTGCAGCGTTTGAAAGCGCAACAGTCGATTCGTGAAGATGGGCCTCAGGCGCATTTAGCTAAAGCAGGTACACCAACAATGGGTGGATTATTTATGATGTTAGCTTTAGTCGTTGCAGTTTGCATAGTGCCACCTTATTCTGTAACTTTGTGGATGCTATTATTTCTAACATTAGGGCATGGTGTATTAGGATTTAGTGATGATTTTATTAAAGCTGTGAAACGCCGTAATTTAGGATTAACAGCAAAACAAAAATTACTAGGTCAAGCGGCGTTGGCGATTATCTTCTGTTATATTTCTATCGCTTATGCAGCCTTGCCAACTACTTTGTGGATTCCACTAGTAGATATCACTGTAGATCTTGGTTATGCGTATTATGTATTGGCATTTATCATTATTTTAGGAACAACGAATGCTGTTAACTTAACTGATGGCTTAGATGGATTGGCAACTGGTATTTCTGCTATTGCAGGGGCTGCCTTCGCAGTGGTAGGATTATTAGTAGGCTCCTTAAGTGTTACCTTCTTTGGTATTGTCGTGAGTGCAGTTTGTTTAGGATTCTTATATTTCAATGCGAATCCAGCGAAAGTATTTATGGGAGATACAGGTTCATTAGCATTAGGTGGTGCTTTTGCGGGAATGGCTATCGCTACAAAAACAGAACTTTTATTAATTGTGATAGGCTTTGTATTTGTAGTAGAAGCCTTATCTGTTATTTTGCAGGTAGCATCTTTTAAAATTCGAGGTGTTCGTATTTTCCGTATGAGCCCAATTCACCATCACTTTGAATTAGGCGGCTGGAGTGAGCGAAAAGTGGTATATGTATTCTGGGCTGTTTCTTTGGTAATGGCGTTATTAGGCATTGCACTTATTAGCATGAAATAATATAGATTACGGCTCTACAAATAGGGCCGTTATTCTTGCATATAGGGTTAGGTGGTTATAATGGATTATTCAGGTTCTCACGTATTAGTATTAGGTGCTGGGCTTAGTGGTGTTGGTGTAGCCCATACATTGGCTAAATTAGGCGCTACAGTGACGCTTAATGATTATAAGCAAATTGATTTTGATCCTGCTGAAAGACAGCGTTTAGCAGAGAGTCATATCGAAGTGATTACAGGGCAACAAGATTTTGTGCTGCTTGATACGGCTACAAGAGTAGTTGTATCACCCGGTATTTCTTTAGAGATACCTATTATTCAAGAAGCGAAAAAAAGAAATATTCCTGTAGTAGGAGAAGTAGAAATTGCCTATGAAGTCTCAAAAGCCCCTATTTTAGGTGTTACAGGTACGAATGGTAAAACTACAACGACTTCTTTATTAGCAGAAGTATTGAAAGAAGCGAAATGGGACGTTTATGTAGGGGGGAATATTGGCTACTCTCTTAGTGAACAAGCCTTGGCAGTACCTGAAACAGGTGTGTTAGTGGCTGAACTTTCATCCTACCAATTGGAGAGCATTGATAAGTTCCGTACGAAAGGGGCTATCTTGCTCAATGTGACACCAGACCATTTGTTACGCCATAAAACGATGGAACGATACCAAGAGGCAAAAGAAAATATTTTCCGTAATCAAGAATTAGGAGATTGGACAGTATTAAATTTTGATTCTCCTATTGTGGCGGATATGGCAAAACGAGTAAAAGGACACGTATTAGGAATTAGTCAAGAGAGACCTGTCACAGATGGGGCGTATTTTGAAAATAATACATGCTATGCAGTGATGTATGGAAATGCCGTACCAGTGATTACGACAAAAGATATCCATATTCCAGGATCTCATAATATTGAAAATATTCTGAGTGTTATTGCTTTAACGTATGCGTTGGGTGTAAATGTAGAAGATATCTATCGGGCTATTGCAAAATTCCATGGTGTGGCACATCGTTTAGAAAGGATTCGTACTCTAAATGGAGTTACGTATTATAATGATTCTAAGGCGACGAATACAGATTCTACCATTAAAGCCTTAGAATCCTTTAGCTCACCTCTTGTGTTGATTGCAGGTGGTAAAGATAAAATGACAGATCTGGAAGAAATGATGGAGTTAGTGAAAACTAATGTAAAAGAGCTAATTCTTATTGGTGAAGCAGCACAGCGCTTTGCTGAGGCTGCAGTAAAAGTGGGCGTACCTCATATTCATCGTTGTGAATCTATGGAAGAAGCTGTATCCTTAAGTGCTCGTATTGCTGAAGAAGGGGATGTAGTATTATTATCTCCAGCCTGTGCAAGTTTTGACTGGTATGCACGATTTGAAGATAGAGGCAATCATTTTAGAAGATTAGTAGAACGATTGTAAGGGGAGATACATGAATATCATGATTTCAGGTGGTGGAACTGGAGGTCATATTTATCCAGCCCTCACGATTTATAAAACATTAGAAACAATGGTAGATGCCAACTTTCTTTATGTAGGAACTGAAAGAGGTCTTGAGTCGCGGATTGTTCCGAAAGAAGGGATTCCATTTACTACATTACCTGTACAAGGATTACAGCGTAAATTGTCCTTAGATACTTTAGTAACCGCAGGTAAAACACTGTCCTCCTTGTGGAAAGCCAATCAATTAATATCTGATTTTAAACCAGATATTGTCATAGGTACTGGTGGCTATGTATGTGGCCCTCTATTATTAGCTGCTGCCTTGCGAGGAATTCCTACATTGATTCAAGAACAAAATGTAGTACCAGGCATTACCAACAAAATATTAAGTCGATTTGTGGATGTAGTGGCAGTAGGGTATGAAGAAGCGACTCCACATTTTCCCAATGCAAAGCAAGTAGTGTATACAGGGAATCCTGTACGTCCTAGTGTAGTGACTGCAAATCGGGAAGAGGCTAGAGCGTACTTTGGTTTACAAGATAATCAAACAGCTATCTTGGTAGCTGGAGGATCTCGTGGTGCACGGAGCATTAATACAGCGATGCAAGCCGTTCATGAACACTATAAAGGGCGAGAAGATATTAAAATTATCCATGCTACAGGTGCCGATGAATATAGTCGTGTTTGTGAAAGCTTAGGTATCGAAGAAGGTGATGTATATAGCCCTACATCACAGATTGTTCCTTATTTAGACAATATGGATATGGCCATGGCTGCATCAGATATGGCTATTTTCCGATCGGGAGCCATAGGGCTGGCAGAATTGGCTGTACGTGGCATACCATCTATTTTAATTCCTTATCCGTATGCCGCTGCTGATCATCAAACCTTTAATGCGAAAGCTTTTGTAGAGGCTGGTGCTTCTACGATGATAGTGGATAAAGAATTAGAGGGTACAAGATTACTACAAGCGGTCGATGTAATGTTAGAGGATCGGGGATGTCGCGAACGTATGGCACAAGCTACATTACAATTAGGAAAGCCTCAGGCAGCTATAGAAATTGCTAAGTTGGCTATATCTATTAAAAAATTATAGGAGGGAGTATCTCTATGTTAGATACCTATAAACGTATACATTTAATCGGAATTGCTGGTTCTGGTATGCGTGCCATTGCGCATGTTTTGATTGAAAAAGGATTTATTGTCTCTGGTTCCGATATCCAAGAATCTGCTATTACAGAAAAGTTTAGAAATGCAGGGGCTACTATTTTTATGGGTCATGATGCTGCTCATGTAGAAGGAGTAGATGTGGTTATTCGCTCTACTGCGATCCATGATGATAACCCAGAAATTGTAGGAGCTAGAGAACGAAATATTCCAATTTTACACCGTTCCGACGTGGTGAAAGCAGTGTTAGATGAAACCTATGGTATTGCCGTTGCTGGTGCACATGGCAAGACTACAACTACGTCTATGATTGGACAAATTTTCATGGAAGCAAATCAAGATCCAACTATCATCATCGGTGGAGAAGTGGATTATTTAAATGGTAGTAGTCATGTAGGTAAAGGTAAATATAGTATTGCTGAAGCTGATGAAAGTGATGGTTCTTTCTTGCACTTAAATCCTAAGCGTATTGTAATCACGAATATTGAAAATGACCACATGGACCATTATCGAACGGTGGAAAACTTATTGCGAGCTTTCACAGAGTTTTCTATGAAGTTGCCAGACGATGGGATAGCTGTGGTATGTGGTGATAATCCATCGATTCGACGAATTATGCCAGATATTAAACGTCAATGTATTACGTATGGTTTAGGAGCAGGCAACGATTATCGTATAGACAACTTACGTATTGAACAAGGGATTACTACCTTCGAAGTAATCCATAAAGATACTGTGTTAGGTACGTTGCGACTAGCTGTACCAGGTCAACACAATGCGTTGAATGCACTAGGAGCACTTGTAGTAGCCTTAGGAGAAGGAATCTCTTTTGAAGTAGTTGCTCAAGCTTTGCGTAAATTTATCGGCGCGAAACGTCGCTTTGAAACGAAAGGTCATGTAAAAGATGTGTGGGTTGTAGATGATTATGCACATCATCCTACAGAAATTGCGGCCACTATTAAAGCGGCAAAATCCTTGGAAAATCATCGTGTAGTGATTTTATTCCAACCACATCGGTATAGTCGTACAAAATTGTTGTTACGTGAATTTGGCACGGCTTTCAAAGAAGCTGATCTAGTGTTTATTACAGATATTTATAGTGCTGGTGAAAAACCTGAGGCAGGTATCGATGGTATGTCCATTCCATTGATGATTAAAGAATTAACAGGTAAAGAGGTTCATTATGTGGCGGATGTGAATACACTGCCAGAAACTGTATTAGAGTTCATTCAACCTAATGATTTAGTCATCACTATGGGGGCAGGTAATATTAATCAATTTGGACCTAAACTTTTAGCTTTATTGGAGGAAAAATAAAGTGAAGGATAAACGTATTATTGTCCTCATGGGAGGACCATCAAAAGAAGCTGATGTATCAAGAAGAACGGCTGCCGCTATTGCGGAAGCATTACAAAGTAAAGGGTATGCAGCTACAACATTAGAATGTAATCCGAGTACAGTAGTACAAGATTTACAAGATTTAAACTGTGATGTTGTATTTAATGCGATTCATGGCAAATATGGGGAAGATGGTGCCTTACAAGGGGCCCTTGAAATGGCAGGTATTCCCTACACAGGATCTGGCGTAATGGCGCATGCGGTAGGAATGAATAAAAAAATGAGCAAACATGTATTTTTAGGGGCTCAGATTCCTACAGCTAGTTCAAAATCCTATGATAGCCAATTACAATCTGTGGATACGATTTTAAAAGATATTCATGCTAACTTTAAAGTGCCATTTGTGGTTAAAGCAGCTAGTCAAGGATCTAGTATTGGTGTGGCGATTATTAAGGATGAAGCCACTATTGATGCTGAAGTGAAACGAGTATTAGATATTGATCATGTCATCGTAGTAGAAGAATTTGTAGATGGTAGAGAATTTACTGTATCTGTCTTAGATGGTAAAGCCTTACCAGTGATTGAAATACGCCCACACTCTGGTGAATATGATTATGCATCTAAATATACGACAGGTGCTACTGATTATTTAGTGCCAGCACCAATTACAGATGAACAAGCAGCTGCTATGCAACGCATTGGAGAATCTGTATATCAACAGATGCAATGTGCTGGCGTAATCCGTGTAGATATTATGATGAACAGCACAGATGACATGTTTGTACTGGAATATAATACAGTACCGGGTATGACGGCTACATCTTTGGTACCTAAAGCAGCCAATGCTATGGGGATTGAATTTCCTGAATTGTGTGAACAAATTCTTCATTCAGCTGGATTACATAAATTTTAGGAGTCGCTATGAAGGTAAATGGGTTTCAAAAGCAAGAGGAGCAGTATGTTCCTCCATTTGAGGAACAACCAATGAATGAAAGACCAAGGCATCCCATAGAAGAAGATGGCTGGGAAGTTGTGATCATAGATACACCAGAAGGACCTAAACGTGTACGGCGTAGACGAAAGTCAAAATCACGTAAACAATCAAAGCCAACGGTTTGGAAGGTAGTCGTAGGTGCCTGCATCTTAATCGGTCTTTTTACATTACCGCTGCCAATTGGTCAAATTCAGGTGACAGGAACTAGTCAGTTAACATCAGAAGATGTGGTACATATAGGTGATTTAGGGTATCCTGTTAATATTTTACGGGTTAGAACGGGCGCTTTAGAAGAGCGTTTACAAAAGGATATACGTGTGGATACGGCGCATGTGTCTTATGCGTTGCCTCTTTACTTACAGGTGGATGTGAAAGAGCGGAAAGCTATGGTTGTAGTTCCCTCTCAATTTGGTTTTGTTTCCTTGGATCGACAGGGTATGGTCATTGCTAGTAGTGCCACTATTCCTGACACAACGGTACCCATTATTTCTGGAGTGCGGTTGGGGAATGCATTATTAGGTGATACTATCGAAGCTGAGGGAATCCGTGGAGCCATTGCGTATATGGAGGCTTTCACAGAAGATAGACGAAAACAAATTGGCGAAATCAATGTAGGTGATGCTGATAAAATGATTGCCTATACGGTAGAAGGATTGCCAATTCATATTGGTGATCGTAATAATTTAGAAGAAAAGGCTAAAATAACCACAGACATGTTAGTGGATATTACACAACGAAATGTATCTGCCGAGTTTATTGATGTTAATATTAAATCTCCATTTATTAAAACTCAATAAAAGTTGTATAAATAGAAAAATTGAAGTCAATCTATGGCTTTCATTGAAAAAAAATAAAATATATTGTAAAATAAAAGCAAATTATAAATGATAAGATAAACTAGGAGTATAATGTCATTGTAATAATATGTGAAATATATCTCTAGTAAAGAGGAGGAGCATTCGATGTCAGAGTTTGCAAAAATTAAAGTTATTGGTGTTGGTGGCGGCGGCGGAAATGCTGTAGCTCGCATGATTGGCAGTGATTTGGAAAATGTAGATTTCTTAGTAGCTAATACGGAAACACAAGCCTTAGATGGCACGAACGTACCTGTTCGTATCCAAATCGGTGAAAAAGCGACCAAAGGTTTAGGTGCTGGTGCAAACCCAGAAGTAGGTCGTGAGGCAGCGGAAGAAAGTCGTGAAGACATTTTAAAAGCATTGCAAGGTGCTGATATGGTATTCGTGACTGCTGGTATGGGCGGTGGTACTGGTACTGGTGCAGCTCCTGTAGTAGCAGAATGTGCTCGTGAAGCTGGCGCATTGACTGTTGGTGTTGTAACAAAACCATTTGGCTTTGAAGGTAAAAAACGTAAAGAGCAAGCAGAACGTGGTATTGAAGCATTAACTGGTAAAGTGGATACTATCATCACAATTCCAAATGATCGTTTGTTGGGTATTATTGATCGTAAAACTTCCTTGAAAGATGCTTTCTTAACAGCTGATGAAGTATTGCGTCAAGGTATCAAAGGTATTTCTGACTTAATTACAAAACCAGGTTTAATCAACCTTGACTTTGCCGATGTAAAAACTATCATGACGAACCAAGGTGAAGCATTGATGGGTATCGGCGTTGGGGAAGGTGAAAACCGCGCTGTAGATGCTGCGAAACAAGCAATCAATAGCCCACTACTGGAAACTTCCATTGACGGTGCAAAAGGCATCTTGTTAAACATTACTGGTAGCGAAGAATTAAGCTTATTTGAAATCAATGAAGCAGCAGAAATTATTTCTGAAGCAGCGGATCCAGAAGCAAATATTATCTTTGGTTCTGTTATCGATGAAAATGTTGGTGATAAAGTATACATTACAGTTGTTGCTACTGGTTTTGGCGACCAAGGTTCTTCCAATGGATTTGCTCGTAAAAGTCCGTTTGGTGCTACAGGTAATTCTCCAGAAGTACCAGCATTTATGAAACGATAAGATTCTCATATAAGGAGGATATTATGAAAAAAATCATAGTAGCCACAGCAGTATTAGCTGCCTTTGGTGCTTCTGCATTTGCAGCTGCTGTTCCTGTAACAACTATTGATGCAGGTCAAACAAAAGTAACAGCTGAATATTCTCTATCTAAAAAAACAGCACAAGATACAAAACGTAAAGATGGTTTTGGTGTATCTGTGCAACAAGGTGTATCCAATAATTTAGCTGCACAATATTCTTTTAATAAAGTACATCGTACAGGAACAGATATTAAAGATCATCAATTAGCAGGTGCCTATGCAGTACACCCTAATATCAATGTGTATGGTGCTGGTACATACGTAGATATGGGACCTAAACAAAATGGGTTTGGATATCAAGCAGGTGTGATTGGTCATACGCAGTTAGCTGAAAAAATTGAAGGCTTTGCTAAAGTAGGTTTTGGTAATGATATTAAAGGGACGTACCAAGTAGGGGCTTCCTATGGCTTACGACCAGATATTGATTTGAATGTATATTACCAATACGATCAATATAATATGAACCAAAATAAAACTGATGTAAAAGGATTACATGCAGGTGTGGGGTATTCTTTCTAATTTGAAAGTACCCTGTCAGTTGTACCAGTTTGCATTATGTGAGGACTGTAGTGTAAGAGTGTAAACTCTGCATTACAGTCCTTTTGATTTTATTGTGTGATACATATGAGTAGGCAATCACTATATGTAAACAATTAATTTGAAAAATAGGTTGACTATCTACAGTTTGATTAATTATAATAAAGGTGTAACAGAATGTAAGAATCATGTAAGCTTGTAAGATCCAGTATAACCCATGCTATGGGGAGGAGGCACTATGCATACACTATGTAAGGGCTTGACAAGTGTAAGGGAAATTCCTAATACCGTGATTGTACGTAATGTACAATTCAAACGAACCACAAGATCATCACAGTTACAAATTAACTATACCCCAAGAAAGCAAGAACATATAGTGACTGTTTGTAATTCGAAAGGCACTTTGGTGTCCACGATGTTAGAACGGTTTGATTCCGTAGAGAATCACCATGATGAAATTTCATTGGGGGAAATGCCAAAGGTTTGGCCAGGTGAATTGAAAGATAAAACAAGAACAAAGTTTGTATTTACACCGGAATCCATTCTCGAATTTGCTGATGCTATTCAGGATGATAATCCTATCTATCGAGAAGAAATTCCTGTAGTACCAGAACTAATGGTTTTATCACATATGGCACATCATGTATTAGATGAAGCAATGTTACTTCAACTAGATATTACATTTTCTGCACCGTTTTATGGTGGAGATGTTATTTCTGTAGAAAAACTTATTATCCATTCGGAAAAGCATACGCAAATTGGTGAGTGTGACTTAGTCGGTACTCATGGTGGACGTGCCCGTTGTAAATGGATTTATGAAGAGGAGTTAGCGAATGTTAAAGACTAGAGATTTGACAAAAATGGCATTATTAGTGGCACTAGCTTGTGTAATGGCGCAGTTATCGATTCCAAACCCAATGGGGGTAGGAATGATTTCTTTAATTACTATTGCACTTTGTTTGATTGGTTTACTTTTGCCACCAAAACAAGCATTTTTGACATTATTAGTCTATGTATTGTTAGGAGCAGTTGGATTACCTGTATTTACTGGATTTACTGGTGGGATGGGGAAAATACTGGGCCCTACAGGCGGATTTATTTTGATTTGGCCTATCGCTTATACGGCAGTTAGTTGTTTAAAGGGAACAGAAAAAAGTTTTCTTAGATATGCTGTAGTAGCTACGGTAGTGAGTATTGCCATTACCTATGTAGCGGCAGTGCCGTATTTCATGTCTGTTGCAAATATACCATTTACTGCTGATGGATTACAAAAAGCCTTGGGAATTTTGTTCTATCCATTTATCATTGGTGATATTGTAAAAGCAATTCTATCCGCATGGATTGCTACAAAAATTAAATTATAATATGTAGGTTATGAAAAGCGACTAGATCCTGTTGGATGTAGTCGCTTTTTTGTGTTCGGTGTCATGTTATCTATTGCTGTACAGTGTGAAATGAATTTAAAAATAATAGGAATGTCAACGTATCTTCTATATCAATTAGTCATTCGCTGAAAGTCTTTTTTCCATGCAACTTAGTGAATCATAATATGTGGTAATTCTTCAAAATTATATAGTTCTATGATTTTTTATAAGTTTACTATATCTAATTGATATACATGATATAGTGTTTTAGATTGAAATTAGCTACAAGATGTTGTAAACTAAAGTCAATGATACCCGTGTAGGGTAGTTTCTAGTGAAACATCTAACACAATATTAGGTGATTAGACACATGAGTAGGTTCTTGAAATAATTGTTCTAGAACTTATCAAATGCCTAGGCACTAAAGGTTAAGTAAGAATAAGCTACAAGTGTAGACAAACCATAGACAGGAGCAGAGACTGCTCTTTTTATATGTCTACATTTTGATTTAATTATGCAATGTAAAGACAGTCAGTGTATCTGTTATATATTGCGTATAGTTCATACTGAATCGAATGTCCATCATGCTAATACTGGCATAGGGGACATGAGTCAATAGGAGGTTATACTATGATACAGGTAATAAAACGGGATGGCAAAGAGGCTGCCTTTGATAAAGAAAAGATCATTGTAGCTATCGAAAAGGCTATGCATAGTAGTACGGGGGTGTATACACCAGGATTGGCATTGCAAATCGCCAATGAAATCGAAGCGTATGCTGAAAAAATGGGACGTAATATTACCATCTATGCCATTGAAGATCAAGTGTATTATAAACTCTTAGAAAATAATAATCCAGCTACAGCTCGTGCCTATGAAAATTATAAAGCAGTACAAGCTTTCAAACGGGTGGAAAATACGACGGATAAAGATGTCTTTGGATTGCTCAATCGGTCTAATGTAGCAGTCCTAGATGAAAATTCCAATAAAGATGCGTCCATTGTGTCTACACAGCGTGATTTGATTGCAGGGGAAGTGAGCAAGGACATTGCTCGTAGAAAGTTGATTCCTACGGATATTGTACAAGCTCATGACAGTGGTGCCATTCATTTCCATGATATGGACTATATTATTCAACCTATGTTTAATTGCTGTTTAGTGAATTTAGAAGATATGTTGACGAACGGTACCGTTATCAATGGGAAACGCATTGATACGCCTAAATCCTTTCAGGTAGCATGTACGGTGACAACGCAGATCATTGCGCAGGTGGCGTCTGGTCAATATGGAGGGCAAAGCATTAACGGCATCGACCGTATATTGGCTCCTTATGTGCGGAAATCTTATGATAAATATTTGGAGTTAACATTGCAAGAACAAGTCGAAGTGTATGGCATGACTCCAGATGTGAAAAAAGCAGAAGAAATTGCTTGGAATCGCACGAAAAAAGAGGTAAAAGACGGCATACAAACTATACAGTATCAAATTAACACCTTAATGACTACGAATGGACAGGCGCCTTTTGTAACATTGTTTATGCACTTCGATCCGAATAGTGAACTAGCAAAAGAAGCTGCGTTAATTGATGAAGAAATTTTAAAACAACGTATCCAAGGCATCAAAAATGAAGCTGATGTGTACATTACACCAGCTTTCCCTAAGTTGATTTATGTACTAGATGAACACAATGTACGTCCTACTAGCGAATACTACTATTTAACAGAATTGGCAGCACAATGTACAGCGAAACGCATGTACCCAGACTATATTTCTGCGAAAAAAATGAAAGAAATCTATGAGGGCAATGTATTTGCTCCTATGGGATGTCGCTCCTTCTTGTCTCCTTGGAAAAATGACAAGGGCGAGTATGTATTCAATGGTCGCTTTAATATGGGCGTAGTGAGCTTAAATTTACCGCAAATTGGAATTTTAGCACAAGGTAAGGAAGATGTGTTTTTTGAAATTCTTGAAAAACGGTTAGAATTAGCGGAAAAAGCCTTGTTATTCCGCTATGATTTATTGAAAGATGTGACCAGTGATGTATCGCCCATTCATTGGCAATATGGAGCCATTGCTCGCTTGCCTAAGGGGGCTCCAATTCGTCCCTTACTAGAAGGTGGGTATGCAACGATTTCCTTGGGCTATATCGGTTTATATGAGGCGACCAAACTAATTGTGGGAGATTCCAATACATCGGAAAATGGACATGAGTTTGCTAAAAAAGTGATGGAACGTTTGCATAATGCTACGGAAACATGGCGCAGTAAACATAACATCGGGTTTGCCCTCTATGGTACGCCAGCTGAAAGTCTTACAAATCGTTTTTCATCCATTGATAGAGCACGGTTTGGGGAAATTCCAGATATTACTGATAAAGGATACTATACCAATAGCTACCATGTGAACGTACGAGAAGAAATCAATGTATTCGATAAATTTGCTTTCGAATCGGAGTTCCAAAAATTATCCACAGGAGGATGTATTTCCTATGCGGAAATCCCTAATATGAATAACAATATTCCTGCTTTGTTGACCATGATGCAATATATTTACGATACGATCTCCTATGCAGAATTTAACACAAAATCTGACTATTGTCATGAATGTGGCTTTGATGGTGAGATTATCGTTAATGATCAGGTGCAATGGGAATGCCCGCGGTGTCACAATACGAATCGTGATACCTTAACGGTTATTCGTAGAACTTGCGGATATTTAGGAGAAAACTTCTGGAACGAAGGCCGTACGAAGGAGATAAAAGATCGTGTAATGCATATTTAATACACTGATGAAAGAAGGTTGTACTATGCGGTATGGACAGCTTAGACAATATGATATTGCCAATGGTGAGGGCATTCGTACATCCTTGTTTGTCACTGGGTGTACCCATGGCTGCTACAATTGCTTTAACGAAGAATACCAAGATTTTTCCGCTGGCAAAGAATGGACTGAATCGGATACAGAACGATTGCTCTCCTATGTCATGGCTCCTGCATGCAGTGGATTGACCTTGCTGGGAGGAGAACCGTTCCAAAATATTGACGAATTAGTGCCCTTAGTGGATAGAGTGTTAACAGTAGCGCCGCAAAAACCAATTTGGGTCTATTCGGGATATACCTATGAAGAAATATTGGCGTGCCCTAATAAGCGACAATTACTAGAGCGGTGCCATATCTTAGTAGATGGGAAATTCGTAGATGAGTTACGAGATCCAGGATTAGCCTTTAGAGGCAGTAGCAATCAGCGGATTATTGATATACATGCGTCCTTGAAGCAGGAGGATGTAGTGTTGTATATGGAATAACATGAGCTAGTTAAATTAATATTATAAAATAGCGGATATTTGAACTGTAATGTCAAATATCCGTTTTATATTGGCTGATATTCACATTAAATATATATGAGAGTCAAATGATTATAATAGATTTTTTAGAAAAGATAAGGATACGTCGAGTAACTTATTTTCTGCTATAAGACAATAGGTATGCACGATTACGAGATAAAGAGTGAACTAAAAGAGCTGTATGGGGAATACTATACAGCTCTTTTTATAAAAAATCATTGTGTTGTTTTATACGATAGTTTGGCTAGGATCCCATACTTCGCCATCGGCATCTGGCAAGAATCCATATTCTTTTGTCCACAGTGTTTTGTATTTTACAGCTTGGTTGTGGATTTTTTCAATCATTGTTTCATCTGTACGGATGACTTTGGCAGGGCTACCTACCACAAGAGAGTAGGGCGGGATTTCTGTGCCTTCTAGGACGAGAGCGCCTGCGCCGATGATGGAGCCACGACCGATGTGACAACGGCTAAGAACGATGGCTCCCATGCCGACCAATACGTGGTCCTCTAGGGTAGAGGCGTGGATGATGGCGCTGTGACCAATGGTTACAAAGTCACCAAGGATACAAGCGTGGTCATCGTCTACGTGAAGTACGGAATTATCTTGTACATTGGAGTAGCGACCAACAACGATTTTGTTAACATCTCCACGAGCAGATACATTTTGCCATACAGAGGCATATTCTTTTAATTCTACATCGCCAGCAAGCTCAGCACCTGGCATAGCGTGACTTTTTGGATCTAACTTTGGATACTTTCCTTTAAATGGTAGCATAGTAACCTCCTAGATGTAGCTGTAAATAACTACGATATATGTAACGTATCTTCAGTAATAACAGAATATTGGTTCAAGAAATAATTTGTACCTATTAGCATAAAAAAACAGGAATGATATAGAAATATATTGGAACTTATGATATCTAATGATATCTAATGAACTATATTCGTTTACTGATTAATTTATAAATTTGTAGATATATTTGGTTTAGATAAATTGTTGCGCTTTTTTTATTGCCTCTTTAGCCTCAGCTACAACGGATTCTACGATAGTTTTCGCTGGTTCTACTTGTGTTAAGCGGTTCAGACCTTGACCAACTTGAACAACGCCGTTCACAATGTCGCCGTCTACGGCAGCTTTTTTATTAGTGCCAATGGACATAGCTGTCAAATCGCTTTTTGGAGCGCAGCTATATTCTGCCTCTAAATAACGAGCGGTAAATTCACTTTTTAGACCACGTACACCATGGTTGAAAGTAAGACCTGTTACAGTAGAATCAGTGTCAGTAGCATTGATGATGGCATCTTTACAATTTTGATGCATTTTACATTCTTCTGCTAAAATGAAACGAGATCCCATTTGCACACCAGAGGCGCCCATAGTCAAACCAGCAGCTAAACCACGTCCGTCAACGATACCACCGGCGATAACGACAGGAATATCTACTTCTGGTACTACGTTTTCAAGTAGAGCCATTGTTGTTTGTGTACCGATGTGACCGCCAGCCTCTTGGCCTTCAATGATGATGGCATCTGCTCCAGCTGCTGATACCCGTTTAGCTAATTTTACATTTGGTACTACAGGGATGACTTTGATGCCTGCTGCATGTAATGGTTCAATGAAAGGAACTGGATTGCCAGCCCCTAAGGTAACGAAAGCTGGTTTTTCTTCTACGATAACAGCTAAGATATCATCTAAGTTTGGTGCCATTAACATTAAGTTTACACCAAATGGTTTATCTGTTAAAGATTTACATTGACGGATTTCTTGGTGAACCCATTCTGTGTCACGACCGCCGGTAGCGATAACGCCAGTAGCTCCTGCGTTGGCAACGGCAGCTGCTAAGGTGTGCTCAGATGTCCAAGCCATAGCACCTTGAATGATAGGATACTGAATACCTAATAATTCTGTTAACTTAGTTTTCATAATACCTCCTATATAGAGTAGTGACTCATCCTTCTGAATCACTGGGACTTTCAACATGCTTTCATTATAGCCTAATGGAATGAAAAAATATAGTTGCTATAAAAGAAGTCTAAAACAATGTATAATATAAGTACTCCTATTATTAAATTATATCTGTGAAAGTTTGTGATAGGATATTCTTGATAGGTGTAGAATTAATAGAAATGTAATTTTGTAGACACTCGGTATGAACCTAAGTATACACATAAGGATAGACATAAAATAGCGATATCTCTTATAGGGATACATCAATTAAATAACTTATGGTGATGCAGGTACATACATTAGGAGTACAAGTTGTAAAGGAGGACTTATGAAAAAGTCATGGTTAATTGGTTTAGGTATTGTAGGTATTCTTTTAATTTGGATATTCAGTTCCTACAATGGATTAGTACAAACGGAAGAACAAGTGAATGGGCAATGGGCACAAGTGCAAACACAATTACAACGCCGATCTGATTTAATTCCCAACTTAGTAAATACGGTGAAAGGCTATGCGAGCCATGAAAAAGAAACCATCCAAGCGGTAGCAGATGCACGTGCTAAATTAGGCGGTGCCAAGACAGTAGAAGAAACAGCAAAAGCCAATCAAGAGTTGAGTAGCGCTTTGAGCCGTTTATTAGTCGTGGTAGAAAACTATCCTAACTTAAAAGCAGATGCAAATTTCAGAGCTTTGCAAGATGAATTAGCGGGCACTGAAAATCGTATTGCGGTGGCACGTAAAGATTATAATGGCAGTGTACAAGCCTATAACATGAAGATTCGAACCTTGCCTACATCCTTAATTGCTAGTCCTATGGGCTTTCAAGTAAAACCATATTTTGAAGCTGACCAAGGAGCGCAAAGTGCACCGAAAGTACAATTCTAATGTTGCTATGAAATAGAATAGAAAGTTTCAACATTAGGAATGCTATGATGCATGTAGTCATTTCTAACGTATATTAGGATTTAGTGCATTGGTATATTATAAGAAAAAATGGATGCCATTGTGATTGGAGTATGATTATTTTTTTCACTCAATGGGATGAGGAATGCATGGAGATGAGAAAGGAGGCAAGTTGATGAAAAAATACGTATGGTCTGCTTGCATCAGCTGTGCATTGGTGACCATATGGATGTGTCTGACGAGCCTATCTGTTTTCGCTTTAGAGGTGCCCAATCCCCCTAAGAATGGATATGTCTTAGATCAAACGCAGACCCTGACAAAGGAAGAAATCCATTCTATGAATCGCATGGGCTTGGAACTGCAAAAGAAAACGAAAGCGCAAATAGCCGTCTTACTGGTTCCCACATTAGAGGGAGAGGATGTTACAGACTATGCGAATCGTGTGTTTCGTTCTTGGGGCGTGGGAGAGAAGGACGCCAACAATGGCGTGTTGTTCTTGGTGGCACTGAAAGATAAGCAAATGCGCATCGAGGTTGGCTATGGTCTAGAAGGTGCTATTAATGATGCGAAAGCAGGTCAAATCTTGGATGACTATACAATCCCTCACTTTAAACAAGGTCATATAGGAACAGGAGTAGTCAATACCTATGCTGTATTAGTTGGTGAAACGGCTAAAGAATATGGGGTCACCATTGATGGTAGTCAAACATATACAGATAAGGATGTAGTGGAGCTAAGCCCTTTTGAAATGCTATTGATTGGCGGAGGTATATTGCTGTTGCTAATCCTTGATTTCACTTTGTTTGGCGGCGCCATTACGCAATCCTTGTTGTGGATCCTAGCGTCAGGACGAGGGGGCGGTGGCTCCGGTCGTTCCGGTGGTGGCGGATTCGGAGGATTTGGTGGCGGTTCCTCTGGTGGTGGCGGTGCCAGTCGACGTTGGTGATACATAGGCATTCGTTGAT
>CAUQZV010000024.1:0-26376 GCA_963522415.1 uncultured Veillonella sp.
CTTATTTTGAACTATACCTCTTACATACTGTTCTTAAAATAAGGAACTATGTTTACTGCATATATGACTGATATATGCATCAATCTATAGCCTTATTATATACGGTATTCCAAAGTGTTACAATTGTCACAGCAGCCCTTAAAAACCCTCTTTTTACAAGGGATTAAGCGGTTTTGATAACGTTTTTCACAGCTTTGAACTGAGTATATAACAACATATTATTTTCAAGGTGATTCTCATTCAATTTATACTTATGCAGTGTACTTTTATCTTTTGCCCCAACTATCTTGTTATTACACAATTTTTTAGGTTACATAAATTTTTGTCATTATTAAATTTTATTTCACAAGTATATTGATTAAATACTTTTAAAATGCTTATTTTTCTCTATATGATATTTTTTCTCATTAATTATTTTCATATTCTATTATACTTTTTTAGCATTAATGATATGACTTAAATTTATAATACAAGATATTGATTTTTATCACACCTCATATACAAGTCATATCTATTTTTCTCTATTTTGTTTTTCTGAAAGTATCAAATGGAAGATGCTCAAAACACAAAAAAAGACGGAATTTTCCATCGTCTATAGTATTATCTGTTCTATTTTACTATTAGAGTTTTATCTTCTTTCTCATAGATTGCCCGCTGTATAACATAACCTATCATTACATCTGTTATACTCATTCCCCTAATTCAATTTCTACAAGCGTTAAGTTAATCATTTCTCTCCACAGCTTTCAAATCAACGCATTTCTAACATCACTCTTTTGTAAAGTATCTTTTCCTCATTATGGTATGCATTTTTGACATGCTGAGGGCGTTGTGAAAAAACGACTAGTATAGTATAATTTTAGAAGATGTTGTGCCAAAGCACTTTATCTCTATACAACATATTGATATTGAGTCCGTGTGAAAACATATCTATGCACTCTCATTTGCGATTCGTAAATGGGAGTCCTTTTATGGTCAAGGCCTAATACATATGTTAAACGGATATGCTTTCACATATATTCAATATATGTGGATAATCTTAACAATGGATACAAGTATCCTACACTTTTAGAAAAGGGAGAACTTTCATGAGCATTATGATCAAGAAACGAGATGGCCATTATGAGCCATTGTCGGTAGAAAAAACGAAGAAAATGGTTGCCTTTGCTTGTTTAGGCTTAGACTCTTGTGACCCTATCGAGCTTGAAATGGACTGTAAATTGCAGTTCGTGGACGGCATGACTACGAAACAAATTCAACAAACTCTTGTTCAAACTGCCATCGAGAAAGTCATCCAGAAAGTAGACGATGGTTTTGGCAACATGGTAAACCGCATGAACCAAGATTGGCAATTCGTGGCTGCTCGTCTATACTTATTCGATTTATACAAAGAAGCTGCTATTAACCGTAAATACAAAGCTTTTGGGTATGGCAACTTCACTGATTTAGTAAAAACCTTAGTCGCTGCTGGCCGTTATGCAGACTTTTTCTTAACACAATATACAGAAGCTGAGTTAGAAGAACTTGGCGACTATATCAAACCAAAACGTGACTACTTGTTTAACTATGAAGGTATTAAACTATTAGCAGACCGCTATTTAGTGAAAGGCTTCAATAAAGAAATTTTTGAACTTCCTCAAGAACGTTTCATGTCCATCGCTATGCATTTAGCGGTCATCGAAGGGGACAAAAAAGTCTACTACGCTAAAAAGTTCTATGATTTGATGAGCGAATTAAAAATGACTACAGCTACACCAACATTGGCAAATGCAGGTACACCATTCCATCAACTAAGCTCTTGCTTTATCTCGGGTGTAGAAGATAATCTATGGTCCATTTACGATGTGAATGCGAAATTCTCCCGTGTGTCTAAACATGGTGGCGCTCTTGGTATTTATCTTGGTAAAGTACGTGCCTTGAACTCCGACATCCGTGGCTATAAAAATTCTTCTGGCGGTGTCATCCCTTGGATTCGTTTATACAACGATACTGCCGTTGCGGTAGACCAGTTAGGTAAACGTAAAGGTGGCGCTACGGTAACACTTGACGTGTGGCACAAAGATTTCTACGAATTTGTTGAACTTCGCACGAACAATGGTGACGATCGCCGTAAGGCACACGACATTTTCCCTGCTCTATCTGTACCAGATATTTTCATGGAACGTGTTATCAACCGTGAGCACTTCACCTTATTCGATCCACATGAAGTATCTCGTGTGATGGGCTTCCAATTAGAAGACTATTACGATGACGATACGAATAAAGCGTTCACAGAAAAATATTTAGCTTGTGAATCTAGCCCAGATCTACACGGCATCGAAGTCAGCGCTTTGGACATGATGAAAAAAATCATGCGTTCCGCTGTAGAAACAGGTACACCGTTCATCTTCTTCCGAGATACGACGAACCGTGCGAACCCTAATAAGCATGCGGGCATGATTTACGCGTCCAACTTGTGTCATGAAATCGCACAAAACGTTGGTTTCACTGATTTAGATGAAGAAATTATCCAAGACGATGGTTCCATCGTGACTCGTACGAAAGCGGGAGACATGGTAACGTGTAATTTGAACTCCATTAACCTGGGTCAAACCTCTGACGAAGAATTGGAAGAAAATATCGCCTTACAAGTTCGTATGTTGGACAATGTTATTACTATCAACCAATTCCCGGTGCCTGAAACACGTGTAACTAGTGAAAAATACCGTGCTATCGGCCTTGGCACTAGCGGTTACCACCACTATTTGGTGAAACATAAAGTACAATGGGAAAGCGACGCTCACTTGGAGATCGCTGATACGTTATTTGAAAATATCGCCTACGCTGCTATCAAGGCATCCATGGAATTAGCAAAAGAAAAAGGGGCGTATCCTGCTTTCAAAGGTTCTCAATGGGAAACTGGAGAATATTTTGAGCGCCGTGGTTACACCTCTGAAAGATGGCAACAACTGCGAGCAGATGTGGCAAAATACGGTATCCGTAACGGTTACTTAATGGCTATCGCTCCAACAGGTAGTACATCCAACATTGCTAATACCACAGCTGGTATCGATCCTATCTTCAAAAAATTCTTCATTGAAGAGAAAAAAGGTAGCTTTACACCAAAAACAGCACCTGATTTGAGTAATGAAACAATGTGGTTCTACAAAGAGGCCCACACGATTGATCAACAATGGTCTATCAAGGCTTGCGGTATCCGCCAACGCCATATCGACCAAGCACAGTCTTTCAACTTGTACATTACGCCACAAATGAAAGCAAAAGAAATTCTTGATTTATATGTGGAAGCGTATAAACAAGGCATTAAGACAATTTACTATATCCGTAACCAATCCTTAGAAATGGATGAATGCACTAGTTGTTCCTCCTAATCTTTGGCGGGGTTTATATTTGAATAGGGAAAGAGCACCACACGCTCCTCCACAAACTGATCCTACGGTAGGTTTGTTCCGGAGCATGTAGTGCTATTTTTATATGTTCTAAATAATACAACTCCCCCGCCAAAGATATAGGCGGAACGACGTCGTTACTTCGGGGAGAGGCGGATTTGTATTCTGTAAGTAACTATGGTATACTTGACTTAGAAACAAGAAGAGTCTTCAACGTGTCGTGGCGTTAGGCTCATCTCTGAAATAAGGAAATGAAACAGCCTAACGTGTTGAGGTGGTGAGATACCTCTTTACGTTAGGCGTTTTCATTATTTATATAAAGCAATAATGTTAACTACTAATGATAAAATAGAAATGATCAAACTGATTTTTTCATATTTCGTCATAGTACCACCTCCTCCCATAGTAGGAAGAGATGAGCCCAACTCACGTTGATGACTCTTCTTTATCTCTATTATATCACAAATATTTGCGATATGTTGATATTTCAAAGGTATTATATATAGTACGATTGATATGCATTTTATTTATGATCGAGACTATACTAATACCCTTTTACACTTTCGAGTATAATAGAATTGATATGCACAATCTGCAATACTTTCGACTATATTCGAAATTATTGTTGGAATCTTTAATTGTTTCGAGTATAATAGAATCAATGAAAGTGAGGTATTAGCTATGGAATATATTAAACGTCCTAAGTACTTAACCCAAATAGAACCATTCATTGATAAGCCAATCATTAAAATTCTCACAGGTATGCGTCGTGTTGGGAAGTCTACTTTATTAACGATAATTAAAGATACTATCTTACAAGAAGTGCCTAATGAACGCAAAGTTTATATTAACTTTGAATCCTTAGAATTTTTAGAGATAAACAATGCCACATTATTGGCAAAATATCTCATAGAAACAACAAAACACTTAGATGGAAAGCTTTACTATTTCTTTGACGAGATACAGTTAGTGGAAGATTGGGAAAAAGTTGTAAACGGTCTACGTGTTGATAAAGATTGCGACATCTATATTACTGGTTCCAACTCCACCTTAATCTCTGGCGAACTTGCTACACTTCTTGCTGGCAGATATGTAGAATTTGAAATACAGCCATTTACATTTGATGAGTTTGTAGAAGTATTCCAAGAAAAACAGCTTAGTAAGGAAGAGCTATTCACTAAGTTCATCCAATTAGGTGGTATGCCTACCTTAAAATACTTTAACTTAGAAGAAAATAGTAGTTATAAATATTTGAATGATGTGTATCATACAGTTTTAATCAAAGACGTGTTGACGCACAATAAAATTCGAGATGTAGATATTTTCAATCGAATTCTATCATTTACTATACAAAATATAGGGTCCCCCATTTCATCAACTAGTATTAAAAAGTATTTAAAGAGCGAACATCGAGATGTTTCCATTGATACTATACTGAATTATTTAGACTATTGTCAGCAAGCTTTCATCCTCAAGAAGGTATCTAGGTTTGATACTGTCGGCAAAAAGAATCTTAAAATTGATGAAAAATATTACCTTACGGATCATGGATTTCGGGCTGCCAAAGGGTATTCTAATACGAAAGATATTGAAAGAGCCCTGGAAAATATTGTGTATATTGAGCTGATATCTAGAGGATATACCGTACAAATCGGTAAAGTAAAAGATATGGAAATCGATTTTATCGCCACTAAAGATAAGGAACGAATATACTATCAAGTCTCCTATCTTATGGAAACAGAAACCACACGACAACGTGAGTTTGGTGTGTATGCTCATGTACAAGATAATTATCCTAAATTTGTTCTCTCCATGGATACCGTTGACTTTAGCCAGGATGGAATTGTTCATAAACATGTGATTGATTTTTTGTTGGAAAACAGTTTATAAATGTATAAATGCTATCATAAGAATGTACAGAAATGATGATATAAGACTGTACTAAATGAATAGCCCCAACATTCTAATATAAAGTATACAAAAGCACAGGGCTCGCGTCCCTGTGCTTTTTATATACCATATTTCTTCATAAAAAATGCATCTACTTCATCTATACTATAGGTTTTATCATTCTTTAATGAATCTATTCCTTTTTGCAATTCCTTATCTAATTCTTCCTTCGATAAACTAGCTAAGGATACTAATGTATCCGGTTTATTTTCTTTTGGTACCGCATGTGTATTTTTAGACACACGACCTATATTCCCCATACTTATATACCTATCCTTTTTCATTTCATTAATGGCTTTATTTTTCTAATACCGCTACTAAATACTAATACACTATTGTTTTTAACTTTTATCTAATATCATTATACACTGCTGCATTAAAGCTCACAACACTCTACCTATTAATCATCTCTCCCCCTATCTTTTTAGTATGCATTTTTAGTATAATAAAAGGTAGTTTATAACTATATACCTATGAAAGCATGTATTCTATCCAGGCTTTCATAATAATTTATAAATATATTGTTATTATAGATAAGGTAGGAGTTACTTTCATGGAAAAGAAACTGATTTTTAATGAACATGGTGACCGTGGCACGCAAAGTATGGTGGGCGGTAATACGACGAATTTACGGGAATGGAATCGTATTAAGTACGATTGGGCGAACACATTGTATCGCACGATGCTCAACAACTTCTGGATTCCTGAAGAAATTTCTTTGAACGAAGATATTAAGCAATTCCCATATTTAACGGATAGCGAGCGCCGTGCCTTTGACAAGATTATTTCTTTCTTAAATTTCTTGGATTCCATCCAAAGCGAGAACTTGCCAAACTTGAGCCGTTATATTACAGCTTCTGAGGTAGCTTCTTTGCTTAATATCCAAGCCTTCCAAGAGGAAATTCACGCCCAATCCTATTCTTATATTTTGGATACGGTAACGAATCCAATTACTCGTGACCGCATTTATGATGAGTGGCGTACTGATGAGCATTTATTGGCTCGTAACCGCTTCATCGCTGACATTTACCAACGTTTTAGCGATGAACCATCAGAACACAACTTGATTCGCACGATCATGGCAAACTATATTTTAGAAGGTATCTATTTCTACTCCGGATTTAGCTTCTTCTACACATTGGCACGCCAAGGTAAAATGACCGCAACTTCCACAATCTTTAAATACATCAATCGTGACGAAGTGACTCACTTAGTATTGTTCCAAAACATTATCCGTGAGCTTCGCATCGAACGCCCTGAACTGTTCACTCCTGAACTAGAAGCTGAATTAACACAAATGCTTCGTGAAGGTACAGAAAATGAAATTGCTTGGGGTCAATACATTACAGATGACAAAATTCTTGGCATCAACAACACATTGATCGAGCGCTATATCAAATACTTAGCAAACCAACGTGCTGATTCCATTGGCTTGCAACCGTTATATCCAGACATCAAGGAAAATCCTATGGCTTGGATTGAAAGTTTCTCCAACTTGAATAGCACGAAAACTGACTTCTTTGAAGCAAAAGTTACAAACTATACAAAAGCAGCAGCATTTGATTTCGATGATTTGGAATAAGAAGGCCTATAAGGTTATATACATAAAAGCTACACGTAGATATTATCTATGGTGTAGCTTTTTGTTTTCCCTCTAATTATCTATGGTGTAGCTTTTTGTTTTCCCTCTAAATCTGTAATTTTGCAACTTTAAAATTCAATGAGCCTAGTATTTAACTCGGCTCATTGCTATTAAAACCAATTCATTTTGTCCTATAACCTTATAACCCTTATTTAATTACAAAAAATGTTGGAACCACTCGTATATGAGTAGTCCCAACATATATAAAATAATCTTTTAGTTAGCTTTCACCAATGCCCGATGGATCAATCCAATCACGAACCCTACACCGCCGAATAGAATCCAGTCCATACCGATGCCATGCATTGGTACTTGTGTAGCAAAAAATTGTCCTAGGCTACCTAAATCTACTTGCGCTGTTTCTAGTCCAGATACAAGAGCTGTGATGAAGGTTGCCCCTACTGTCCAAGCATATACGCATTGGCGACCGTTGAACAACGGATGTAAGAAAGCCAATACAATCAATGCGATGGATAATGGATAGAGGAACATCAACACAGGAATTGCTGCAGTAATGATAGTTTTCAATCCAAACATGCCTACGCCAATAGAGATTAATACGAACAATACTGCATAAGCTTTATAAGA
The DNA here is from genome assembly GCA_963522415.1 of uncultured Veillonella sp. GTDB lineage: Bacteria > Bacillota > Negativicutes > Veillonellales > Veillonellaceae > F0422. The sequence continues at coordinate 7,570 of CAUQZV010000024.1, forward strand.
TAGACCACCGAATTGTGTGCTAAAATACTGCGCACAAGAAGTAACAAGACCAATACTTGTTGTTAAGCATGCCAACAGTACAATAACCGCCAAAATCATGGCTCCTAAATCACCGAATAACAAACGAGCAGATTCTGCCAATACAGGTGCCCCTGTTTCTAAAATACCTAACTGCTCTACGCTGGTAGCTCCTAAGCTAGCAATAAAGATATATACTATACCCAAACAGCCTACGGCAATTAAGCCAGCTTTCAGTGTAGCACGTGTAATTTCATCACGTGTTTGTGCCCCTGAAAGTGTGACAAATTCGATAACCAAAATACCAAACACGAAGGATGCTAAGGCATCTAATGTGTTATATCCATCTAAAAAGCCTTGTAGGAATGCCGTACCGCTAGTGGCATATGCCTCTGTTGGAGTGCCATAGCTACCTAAAGGTGTAATTAAAGATTTAACAATTAGTACTACAATTGTCAGAAGTAAGGCTGGTGTTAACACTTTACCAATACGATTAACCAATTTTTGCGGATTAATAGATAGCCACAAGGTTAATACAAAGAATACTATGAGAAATAATGTTTGTGCTGTATCTGAGGCCGCTCCACCTAAGAATGGTTTTACTGCAATTTCATAGGATACAGTCCCCGTACGAGGAATAGCAAAGGCAGGTCCAATGGATAAATATAATGCCAATGTAAATAAGGTCCCAAATACTGGATGCACACGACTTGCCAAACTTTGTACGTTGCGGCTACCGGAGTATCCCATGGCCATAACCCCTAACAATGGCAAACCTACACCAGTTACGATAAACCCTAAGATGGCCCACCACACATTAATACCTGCATGTTGACCTAAGGTCGCAGGGAAGATTAAATTACCTGCCCCAAAGAATAAAGCGAACAGCATCAGGCCGATAGCAATATAGGCTCGCCCCGATAGTTGAGTATGATCTGACATAATATCTCCTTTCAAATACATCTGATAATAACAAATATACACTGTATAAAAACAATTTTTATGCTCATTGTCTTATTATATCTAATTATAGACGAAATAAAAAGCCATTTCCCTCGTCGGAAATGGCTTTATCTATACTGATTATGCATATACAGGCGAGCTATGATTGATAGATAAATTACATTGATTAACTATAACCCATCCTTTTAATCGCATGGTTCTACATCCACTTTTACATCGTAAAATGTACTACCCCAACCATAATCGGTAGGTCGTGAGGCAGTTAATACATTCATTGTATATTCTGAATCATGGGACTGCGCTTGCCACCAGACACCACTACTCACAATAGTCCCCTTTGGCACCGCATCATCAATGACTAAGGTAATCCGCAAGGAACCTCGCTCATTATACAAGCGCACAAACTCACTGCGCCATACGCCCTTGCGCTGGGCATCATCCGGATGCATACGAGCAACCATCTGTGGCACATCCGCTTGTAGTTCACAAAAGGACGAGTCTAGTATACGTGGATCAGCCCCATTGATGAGGAAGAACTCCGCTGTATCTCCATGAGCCTCACGATATACAGGATATGGCTCACCCTCTAATGGGTTATATAATTCAATCTTACCCGATGGTGTACCATACTCTAGCTTATACGTGCCGGATAGGTCCATTTCCACCAAATCACCTGCCAAGATTCTATCTTGCACTTCTCTTGGAATCGGAGCATGTCTCACAATATCTTCAATCATCTCCAATTCTGACATAGCAAACACAGGGTCATCGATGCCCATAGCTCTGGCAATACTACAAATGGTGTCCCAATTAGAGCGACTTTCACCTACAGGAGGTATAGCTTGATAACCACAACCAATGGTGTAATGCCCATAAGAATTATAGATATCATTATGCTCTACGGACGTCGTTGCAGGCAGTACAATATCCGCATATTTTGCCGTATCCGTCATAAATCGTTCGTGTACCACCGTGAACAGGTCCTCTCGTGCCAATCCTTTACGCACCACCATTTGGTCCGGCGAGGTCACCGCAGGATTACTGGAATATACATAGAGGGCCTTAATCGGTGGGTTGTCCGCCTCTGTTAACATCGGACCCAAATGAATCATAGGGTTCAACCGTGTTTCTTTTGCCTGAAAGCGCTCCCAGCTGACACGCTTACCGCCAACAAATTGGCTACCCGAGGCACTTGATAACAAACCACCACCTTTGTGTAGGTAGGCTCCCACCAAGGCAGGTAGTGCTACTACACATCGCACCGTATTTGCTCCATTTCCATAGCGAGATAGTCCACTGCCTAAGCGAATAAATGGTGCTGCCGCCTCTCCATAAGCACGAGCAAACTGGACAATCCGGCCCTCTGGTACGCCTGTGATTCGAGCCACTTTCGATGGTGGATATTGAGAAATAACAGAATCACGGAATCCTTCATAGCCTTGTACATACTGATGAATAAACTCCTCATGCACCAATCCTTCTTCCACGAGCACATGGGCCACCCCCAACGCAAAGGCTCCATCTGTACCTGGTCGTATGATAATCACTTCATCTGCTAATTTCGTTGTCTCCGTATAGTACGTGTCAATCACCCAAAGCTTGGCACCTCGCTGGCGAGCTATGGTCACATCATGTAGAACATGTACATCCGTAGCCACAGCATTGAGGCTCCACAACACCACACAATCACTGTGTTGTATATCTTGTGGACGATTCCCTAGGGTATTCCCCATAAGACTAGCCCAACCATACCGTTTGGCAGGGGAACAAATCCCCTTATCTTGGCGGGTCGCACCAAGTATGGCAAACAATGGATCACCTGCACTCTTTTGTAAGATTCCCATGGTCCCTGCATAGGAATAGGGCATAATACTTTCAGAACCATAAGTATTGATACAATATTGAAATTGCTCTGCGATTTCTTGCAACGCTTCATCCCACGTGATAGGCTTGAACTGCCCTTTTTCCTTAGACCCCGTACGGCGTAAAGGCGTTGTTAATCGTTCAGGATGGTGAACGGTTCGTTCATACTGTTGCATTTTTTGGCATAGTGTTCCTCGTGTGAAACTGTGCGTTTTCATACCTTGTACCTGTTGCAACTGGTCTCCCTCAATGGTCAAGACCAATCCACAGGCATCTGGGCAATCATAGGGACATACTGATGTCCTTGTCTGTATGGGCTTCATCATTATTCATTCCTTACTAGTCATCATCAAAGTCATCAAACAAGTCAAAGTCAACGTCAAAATCGAAGTCAAAACTATCTCCAGAATCGTGAGCATAAGAACTATCAGCCTCTTGTTGATCATATTCTAACTCATCTTCCATAATATCATTGTAGTTGTTATGGAAAAATCGGTCCTGTTCTGTTTCGTTTGCACTAGAAACATCATAACCTTCATCAGAGCCCTCTAGCAATACATCCGAGTGACTATAATCACGAATCGTCATTGCTTCATAAGGATCCACAGGTACACGATTTTCTTCTGACTCTTCCATCTCTACCATATCCATAGCTCGGTTCAAATCCTTTGACGTCCCCTCTTGTTGCACCATGTCCAAAAACTCATCCGAACTCACTTCATTCACCAGCGTATCCATATCTTCTACCACGGATGTATCCTTCTGTGATTCTATGGTTTGTAATTGCCCTCGTCGTAAAAATCGATTCATCCTCTATCGCCCCTTTCTCAATCTCTCTTGCATTACTTGTATTGTATCACTTGGCAATGAAGTTTTACAATACATCATTATTATCACCTTTCAAAGGTATAGCTTATATATTAAAAGAACCCCTGCACAAAACAGGGGTCCTCTTGTATAGTTAGTTGTATAGTTATATAGTGTTAGTCATATTCAGGATGTTATCACATATAAGGGAGTGTTATGTGATTGGTTCGATGTTACTGTCAGGAGGAGTTAGCCTAAAGTAGCACGTAAGAACCACAATTGTTTTTCATAGTAAGCAATATGATCTTCCATGATAGCTACTAATCCAAAGTTGCCTTCTTCATCAGCAGATTCACGAATAGCGCGAGCTTCTTTATTCAACAATTCAAAGTCTCCTACTAAAAATTTATAAACTTCTTCTACGGAGAATTTGTTACCTGGCTCTTCTTTTAAAGATGCAATTTCTAAATATTTTGCTACATGCACTACAGGTTCTTCGCCTTGCATTTTCACATGTTCTGCCACCGCATCATAATAATCGAATGCCACATCATAGACTTCTTCTAAATATTTGTGGGCCGGTACAAATTGAGGACCTACTACGTTAAAATGAAAATTGTGAAGCTTAATGTTCCAAATTGCTAAGTTCGCAATATACTGATTGACTGCTTGTAAGTTTTTCATAATTACATCTCCTTTTCTTTAGTTTAAAATTTATAATAATTATAGTTAGTAATTAATAACTATTATTTATTATGTGTATATCTTAGCATAGTATATTGTAAAATGCAATACTTTTTCATATAGTTTATCGAAATATTTGAATATAAAAAGTTCCCATTACCTATAACGTAATGAGAACTTATAGTATATATTATTCACTTTTCTTGATAAATCCCTGCATTGCACTGTACAAACAGAACCACACAAAGAAACTAGCTCCTGTAATAATCAGATACATAGTATCCGTTAACTCCCCCGAACGATACATCGCCAAGGTATAAAAGAAAGCTGTCATCGTCATCAGAATATAGGATAATACGTAGCGCATGCCACGTTCTACATCTTCATCAGTAAACATTTCCTTCTTAAAACGCATCCAGTAAATCCCGCAAAGGGCTAAGCCACCTAGCATATTAGCAGCTAGTAAACCCATATCAGCTCGACCATTAAAGAACCAGCACAAGGCTAAATGATTAATAAACAACATCCATTTAATCATCGTGGTCAAACGGGCTGTTGTAATCGTCTGTTGTAGCTGTGGTTGGTGTTGTTTTCGTTTCTTTCCCTTTCCCATAGTATCCTCTCCAATGAATCTATTCTCTATTTTTTAGAATAATACGTGGGATGTGTAAATCAAACGCAAGGCTAAGATACCAACCCCAATAGATAACCCAATCAAAATTGTTTTTGCACGCAAGCGTTTTGCAATATAGGCTCCTAATTGACCACCTAGTAAAGCACCAATACCGCAAGGGATCGCCACTTCAAAATGGATATGTCCGCTCAAGAAGTGCGTCAATGTCCCTACCGATGTGGAGGTAGCCAAGATAAAATGACTAGTAGCTGTGGCCATATGCGTAGGGAATCCCATGATGTAAATGAGGGCTGGCACGTGAATCAATCCACCGCCGATACCAAATAGACTGGATAAGAACCCTACCACTACGCTAATGATAACACCTACCACTTTATTATAGGTCAATTCTTCTAACTGCAAGGATTCTTCTTTTCGCTCCCCTTTTCGCATATTTTTGTAGCCAATAAAGCCAGACATGATGAGCAAGAAGGAGCCAAACCAGAATCGGAATCCACTAGCATCAAAATAGTCTGCCACATGGGCGCCAATGATGGACCCTGGGAAGGTAGCAATACTGAACAAAATTGCTGCACTATAGAAAATTTTCTTCTGTTTTACATAGGCAATCGTACCCGAAATGGCATTACAGGTTACAGTAAATAAGGATGTACCTACCACCATAGCTGGCGTCCACTCTGGAAAGAAATATAAAAATACAGGCACAAAGATAATACCGCCTCCAGCACCGATGATGGTGCCTAACGTCGCTACAGCAATCCCTAATAATATAAAACCTAAAATACTGATGATATCCATACCTTAGTCCTCCTTCAACAACTTAGCCAATCGATCTAACTTGTGCTTCTTAAAGACCGCTTTCATGCCTCGCTTTTCCGCTTTTTTCTTCGCCTTTTTGGCTACCTTTTGCAAGACTTTTTCTGTCCATGCATCCCCATGCTCTTCTGCATAGCGTTCCCATTTAGACAACTTTTTCGCCCACTTGTCTACAGAGGGAGCTTCTTTTTTATATTTCGACGTATCTTTACTTTTTTCTTTCTGTTTCTTTTTTTCTTGTTTCACAATACAACATTTGTCTCGTTCTTCTGGGATAGGAGAGTCTTCCGTGCAATGTTTACAACGTTTTTTATGTTTCTTTTTGGATGTTTCCATCTCGAAGGCATCATACAAATTAGACTCTGTACTAGTTTGTTTTGTTAAGTCTATCACGGTCTCCTCTTGACTAGACTCCGCACGGTCCTCTTCTGCCAACTCCCAGTCATCATAGTCATACTCATTGATACGTTTCGTTTCACTAGCACTGCTAAATAAATCCATAAACGAACTAGACACTGGCTTCAGTTCAACTGTTTCCACAACTTCTTCGACGGACTCTTCCCCCTGCCAACGGTCAGCCATCACAAAGTCCACCCCTAATGCAACCCCTACATCATAGCCTTCCACACCTTCATCCGCCACAGCTTCTACGATTGGTGTCTCTTCTATGGAAGATATCATATCATACAGATAGTGCTCCGTTACCATACGTTGGAGCCCACGTAGTTCTTCCCATTGTTTTCCCAATAGAGCCAACATATGAGCAAAGTTTTCTAAGTCTTCTACCACTTCCATAGCCATTTCAGGGGACTCCATATGGTGCGCCTCTAAATTCGCCACATATTGCTGTTGCACTTCCTTGCAATGACCATACGCTGTCTGCAAACCTTGTAACAATGTTTCAATCTGTTCCTGGTCCAATATATATTGTTGCATACTATCCTCCTAGGACGATCTCGTGTCATCCTTCCATTTTCGTTTCCACAGAGCTCCCGTGGTAACAATATCTTCTCCAAATCGTTCTTCCAAAGTATCTAGCACTTGTGCTAACCGATCTGGCTCTGTTTCTTCACTCTGAAAGAGCGACTCTTGCTCCACCTCCTGGTGAAAGCCACTGACCGTAATCCCCAATAACCGGAACGGTCCCTGTACATTAAGTTTATTATATAATACACAGGCCGTCTCATACAATACATCTTCTCTATCTGTCTGATAGGATAATCGTTTTTGCCTTGTTTTGGTGATAAAATCTGGCAACCGTACTTTGATGGCTATAGTATGCCCTTTAAGCCCTTTCTGGCGCAAACGCTTAGCTACATGGTGGGCAAAATATCGCCATTCGTTGTCGATTTCCTCGGGATCCACTAAGTCCCTTTCATAGGTCAGTTCATTGCCTACAGATTGCAATTCACGATTCCACTCAATAGGACGATTATCGATGCCTTTAGACAGCAAATACACACGTTCGCTTTGGTGGCCGCAATAGGGTTCTAACTCATGATACGAATCTAACTGCGCAATATCTTGAATCCGATGAAAGCCGCCTCGTTGTAACGCTTGTTCCATATGGGCCCCTACACCCCACAATCTGCGTACCGGTAAATGTTTAATATGAGCTACTTCTTGCCCATGGGGAATAATATATAAACCATCTGGCTTTCGTAAATCCGATGCTAATTTTGCTAAAAACTTATTTGGCCCAATTCCCACAGATGCGACCAAGCCCGTTAGATCCTTAATTTGTTCTTTCACAGCACGGCCTACCGCCATAGGAGACTCATAGAGTTTTCCTAATCCTGAAATATCTAAAAAAGCCTCATCTAACGAAATGGGCTCTAAATAGGGACTAAACCGATGTAATACCTCATGAATTTGATCAGAAATTTCATGATATCGTTCCATCCGTGGCAATAGATAGATACCATCTGGACATAATTTTCTAGCCTTCCCAATAGGCATGGCAGAACGTACACCAAATTTCCGCGCTTCATAACTGCACGTAGCAACCACACCACGTGAAGAAAGGCCACCCACGATAACTGGGTGACCTTGTAGTTCTGGACGATCATGTTGTTCTACAGACGCAAAGAAAGCGTCCATGTCTACATGCATAATCCAACGTTTCATATTATTCTACCATCGCTTGTGGAGCATCCTCAATACGGCAGTATTTGATTTGTGCACAAATGCACTCATCTTTTGTTTTATATAATTCAGGTAAGAATTTAACAAATTCATCAAATGCTTCTTCATTAATAGAGTAGCGTGTCCACAAACCGCTACGCACAGAATTCACAATACCTGCATCAATTAAAATTTTCATGTGATAACTAAGAGTAGATTGAGATAACTCAAAGCTAGCCAAAATATCACAAGCACATAGTTCATTACAAGATAACATGTCCACAATGTGCAATCTCGTTTCATCACTAAGGGCTTTAAAAATTGCCGCCAAACGTTCGTACGTAACTTCTAACATTCTCATTCTCCTATATGTATTCTACTTGTAACCTTACCTCCTTATTATATACAAATTTTTAAACTAAATCTAATACTTTAAATGAAGAAAGGATGCTTTTTAGTAATACTACTATATATTTTCAGAAAGATAAAAACGGCAAAGCTATGCTTTGCCGTTTTTATGGGAAGTAAAGGATCTAAGATGTGTTCTTAGGAAAGTTTACAAATATAGTCAACATACTCAAGTAGTACATCATGTATTGCTGAAGATTCGAGAGAGGGAGAGGATTCTTCAACCACAACTACTACAGGAGCTGTTTATTTACATTAGATTTTGCCTACTAGGCCAAGATCTGCTGGGTTCAATGTTTTTTCACCTGGAGTCCATTTTGCTGGACATACTTCGCCATGTTTTGCAACAAATTGACAAGCTTGTACTTTACGTACTAATTCAGCAGCAGAACGACCTACACCCATGTCGCAGATTTCTGCGGCACGAACAATGCCTTCTGGGTCTACCACGAAAGAACCGCGATAGGCTTGTCCAGACTCTTCAGAGAATGTTTCAAAGAAGTCAGCTAATTCATGTTTAATATCGGATAACATAGTGTATTCAATTTTATTGATTGTTGGGGATGCATCGGACCACGCTTTGTGAACGAATGCAGAGTCAACAGATACGGAGAATACTTCTACGCCCAAATCTTTCAATTCTGCGTATTGATCTTGTAAGTCTGCCAATTCTGTTGGACACACAAATGTGAAGTCTGCTGGATAGAATACAAACACGCTCCATTTACCTTCGATATCTTTATTGCTTACTTTGATGATTTCTGGTTTACGGAATGCATCTAATTCAAAAGCTGGTAATTGTTTACCGATGATTGCCATTGTAATATCTCCTTTAACGCAACAACCCATACATAGCACATAGTAATAACCATGTGACTATCTAATTCAATCTATGTTCTTATCATACACCAGATTACAAAAAAAATCAATATAGAATTATTCTCATTCTCTATATAAATAATGCATAGATTATTTTTCTAACATCGTTTCTAGGATAACAACATCGGTTTGCTTCATCCCTTCACGAGCAATGGTTGCTACCGTTCGCACAGTATGATCAATATCTTCTTTTACAATACCTTGGCCTGCTTTAAAGCTATTATCCGTCTTTGCTTGTGCATAGGCTAATAAAGAATTACCAAGGGACATACCAATTTTCATAGCACACGATGCTTTTGCCCCATCGCAAACCACACCGGATGTACCTGCCAATGCATTTGATAATGTTTCCCAAACTACTTCTTTGGACTCACTCATTAAAAAAGCTACTCCTGCTGCAGTAGCAGAGGCTGCACTTACCACACCACAGTATGCACTCAACCGACCTATGTGCTGTTTAATATACAATGCTAATACATTCGCCAATGCTAAGGATCGCAATGTATGGGCCCGGTCAATACCATATTCCTTTGCGTACATCATGATAGGCACTGATAATGTAATCCCTTGATTTCCACTCCCACAGTTAATCATAACCGGCATAGAACAACCATCCATACGAGCATCAGATCCAGCTGCTGCATAGGCCCTTGCTTTATCAGCAATAGAAGAAGAATTGCAAATAATCAATTTACCAATGTTGGAACCATAATTGTTTTTCATACCTTCTTCAGCAATAGCCATATTTAAATCTAATTGTGGTCCTAAAATGTCTTCCAATTCTTTCGCATCTACCGTACTAGCAAATTCATAGCAAGAGTCAAAGCATAATTCCATAGAGTGTTTAGCCACTTCTTCTGGTGATAAAGCAATCACTACTTCTCCATCTTTTTCTGCATAAAAAATAGTCGTATGCGTATTCTGAACGATGACCTTAGACGTATGTTCTCCCGCAGTAGCCGTCACCTCAATGAATAAGTTCTCTACTCCTTCTGCTAGTTCAATATCACAATAATCCGCTTCAAATAGACGGTCTGCTTCTACCACTTGTTCATGGGTAAGATCTTCCAACACTTCTAATTCTTTCACCGCGGTCCCTACTAAGGTGCCTAAAATAAGACTATAATAAATGCCCGTACGACCTTCTGAATTAGGAATGGTCACACTTTTTGCATTCTTAATAATATTGCCACTTAACCGACCATGAATGTGATCCGGTCGAACGCCCAATAATTCTGCTGCTTTCGCCGCTGTAAAGGCTAACGCAATAGGCTCTGTACACCCAAAGGCGGGCTTGACCTCCCGTTTTAATAACTCTATGTACTCTTTCATACAAACCTCCTACTTACCTATGTATAAGAACGATACTTTCCACCTCTACTTGAAATGCATCATATCTGTATATATCATATAGTTTCATAAACTACTTGCATATTGTATCATACCACATCCACAACCTATACAAGTATATAAATCAGTTATAGGTGCCATAATTTCTTATGTATGCAATAGACCTCTAATGCCTCTATATCAACATCTACGCCCAATCCAGCACCATTAGGCACCTCCACAAACTGTAAAATTCTCTCTGTACTGCAGTTTTTTATTGTACTAATAATAGGTGGTTGCGTCAAATCTCTTTCAAAATATCGTAAAGAATCCGATAAATCTCCCGGCATATAGGCATCTCCCAAGGCAGCTAATTGTATATGCATCCATTTAGAAATACTGGATTCTACCATGGATCCAATCCAGTACTGGATGCCATGGTCACGACAATACTGAATAACCTTAGCCGTTTCTCGAAGACCACCTAAACGCCCCACTTTGACATTCAGTACATCCAGCAAACCGTGAGTATGGGCGTAGACCAAATCGTTATATCCCAAAATCGATTCATCTAAGCATATCGGTGTCGTAATGTCCCACTCTTGAGTTGTTTTAAATTGATGATAGTCTTTTAAACTCTGTATTTGAAAGGGTTCTTCTATACATACCAAATGAAACCCATTCAAAGCTCGCACCTTATCTACATCTTCATAGATGTAACTTTGATTCGCATCCACCGCTAACATAAGTTCTGGATAGGCTGAACGCACTCGCTGTACTCGTTCATAACCATCCTTGGGGGATACTTTCAGTTTAATACGCTCACACCCTTGTGATACATAACCAGATACAACATCTACCAAGGTATCCAAAGGAACCTCACCAATGACAATGCCCGTAGGTACGGTCGGTAATAAGGGTTGCTGTAGCACGTATTCCACTGTATTGACACCTAAGCGATTGCATTGTAGATGGAGTAAGGCATTTTCCACGGATGCCACAGTCATAGGCATGCCTTCCAGCAGCCATTGTTGTGGTAATATCGTTGTTATTTCTTGCCCCACAAGATTCGGCAAATACCTCGTACATAAGGTATCCCAACTAGACACCACCGTTTCCTTTGTATAAAAAGGGTCTACGAAGGCCACGCATTCCCCATAGCCTACATAGCCCGATTCATCTTCCAAACGAACAATGAGAGTATCCCTGACGCCTACTTCGCCCTTTGCTGTTTTGAAAGTAAACTTCATCGGTAATTGCACATGGTATAGGGCGATATTTGTAATCATAGGACACCTCTCATTTCTATCATATCACTAGAACTGTATATACCTAGTTAGCTTCATAACATAGACTATCTATGACTGCATGACATAGTAGACGCCATTGTATGACCAACACATCCCCTAATACCTACAGGTATAGAAAAAGCGTTCCAGTATCTGCCGATACGCTTCTGGTCTTTCCACATGCACATTATGACCCACCTGCAGTACAATGCGATGGGCATCACCAAAATACCTAGTACCAATGGCCGTATATTTCGCATCTAACTCCCCACTAACATAACAAACGGGCATGGTTAGCTCCGACAAACGATGGCCTACGTAAGGCATACTCCCCTGTCCACTTCCTTCCAATGTGAAAGCCAATGCATGGGGGCTATTGAGCAAGCGCCGCCCTTGAATCTGCTGTTGCACCTTTGTAGGTAAACATTGTTGTGTCTTGAAAATCTCTAGCTTAGCCCACGTCTCGCTAAACCACATAATATCATGTGCTCGAATCCGTTCAGCCAGCGCTTGATCGGCTACATAGCGGTCTTGTCGTGCTACTCTATCTTCTATCCCTACAGAGCCACTTTCCAAGACTAGGTGCGTCACTTCCTCTGGATACTCTAATGCATATAATAAAGCCATCCTCGCCCCCATGGAATACCCCATGAGAGCATATCTTTCACCGGCTACGGTGTAGATAACCTTATGCAAATCGCTCAGCATCTGTGGTAGTGTATACGACCTTAATTCCATAGGTCGTGCCGACCTACCATGACCCATACTATCGATACGTATCAGTCGATACCCACTGACCTCAATGCCATCCCAGGTAGACCCGGATTCGGAAAATCCATGGAAACAAACTAAGGGCTTTCCCACGCCTACTATGGACACACCATAGTGGTAGTCCCCTATATTGATCTGCATGCGTTGTATATCTAAGGTTCGTATATCTTGAATCATTGATTTCATATTATTGCACCCGATACACCTTATGCAGTTCACGACTACCCTCTTTGGACGTAGGCACTTCAATAATATGAATGCCCTCTGTACCGATATACTGTTGCATCGCCCGTTCTAACTCTGCATTCGTGGTGACTTTCACATAATTTAAGCCATACATGGTGGCTAACCCACTGTAATCAATGCCCTGTGGCGTATTAAAGAGGTAATCGAAATCATCCGTTCCTTTTTGTGGCAAATATTGGAAAATACCGCCTCCATCATTGTTATGTAAGATAATGGTCAAGTTCATACCATGTGTCTTTCCAATAGCTAGACCATTCAAATCGTGAAAGAAACTTAAATCCCCTGTAACCATGACGGTAGGTTTCCCATTCGTGCTAAGCCCTAACGCCGTAGACACAGTCCCATCGATACCATTGGTGCCACGATTGCCGTACACCATGGCTTGCGATCGTCCAGTGGACCAGAAATAGTCCATATCACGAATAGACATGCTGTTCGCCACTAAAAGTTGCCCCTCATCGGGCATCATTTGTTGTAACATGTGAATCGTACGACCTTCAAATAGATTCGGTTCCTCTTGAACTTTGTCTAATTGTTCACGGCTGTTGGATTCGATTTGTTGCCACACTCTGACATACTCTGTATTAGCTATAGTATGGTAAGCAGATACACCTAGAGGCATTTCCTCTAAAAATACATCGATATCCTCCATCACATGGATTGTGGTAGTCAAACTAGGATTCACCACATCTGCAGTAGGGCTAACGACAATATAATCAATATCTGTCAAGGTCGCCATCCATTGTTGAATCCGCTTCGAAACTGGAATTTGCCCCAACTGTATAACCACATCTGGTCGCAAGTCGTCCCATCGTTCATGATGAACCAAGAATGCATCGTAGGTACTAATCACTTTTTCGTATTGGCGCAAATTAGACAAGGGATCGCCGATCACAACAGCGCCAATTCGATCTGCAAAATCTACTACTGCTTTGGGGTTCGTCACGCTAGGACCTCCCAAGATGAGTACTCGCTTTCCATTTAGCAATGATGCCAACGATGCGATTTTTTTATGTTTCACGAGTCGGAATGCTTTCACACTGCGCCCCTGTGTAAAATACTCTTCTTCTCGATTGGGCACCAAGGGTTCAAACAAAGGCACGTTGATGTGTACAGGTCCTAGTTTATGGTCATTCGTTTTCAAATAGGCACGACGCGCCACTTGACGAGGGTATGTGTAATAGTGACTTTCACTAGGCACAGACAATTCCTCATAATAGTTCACAGCAGTGCCAAAATATTTCTGTTGGTCAATGGTCTGCGGTGCCCCCACCTGTTGCAAGGTGTACGGACGGTCCGCAGACAAAATAATCATAGGCATACCGCTGTACTTCGCTTCCACCACAGCAGGCCCATAATGAGTCAACGCAGACCCCGATGTACATACCAATACGGCTGGTTCGCCTTGTGCTTTGGCAATGCCCAACGCCATAAACCCAGCAGATCGCTCATCAATATTCATATACGTGTGAAAGCCTCCATGGCTTTGAAAGAGCATGGCTAATGTAGTAGACCGTGAACCAGGACTGAACACCGCATGGCGCACCCCTAATTGGTATAACTCATCCACCAAACTTGCTATATATTCATTCATATCGTATCTCCCATACCAACCTGTGGTATTGTACTATATCTAATAGTGATTATCTACTATGTATTATACCATTGTTTTTAGATTCTGTACGTATCCATATGAGTTGCACTGGGCATCTATCTAACACCTAGACGCCACCATCTCGTTCATAATTAACTAGCGTACATAGTCATGAGAGCATAACACAAAAAAGGAATGCTGATTACTCAACATTCCTTTTCACTCTACAATGCATCCAATATGGTGCCCATTTTGTTGATGGTTTCTTCGTACTCTTCATCGCTATTGGATTCCCTCACAATACCGCATCCTGCATAGGCATAGAGTCGGTTACCCATGATAAGGGCAGACCGAATGGCAACTACTAGAATGCCGTCTCCCATATCTTTCATAAATCCAAAAGGCGCCGCATACATGCCACGCTCATGGGCTTCATACTTCGCCAGTAAATCCATTGCCATTTCTCGCGGCTCGCCCCCTAGAGCTGGTGTAGGGTGCAATAATTGCCCCCATTCAATGAGGGATTTCGTGCTATCCTTAGCGGTGATGATGGTCCGCAAATGGTATAACCGTGAAAGCTCCATAATCCCTGTCTCTCCTACGGTCACATCCTCCGTCACTTGTCGCATCGTATGCACAATGCGATCTCGCACAATATTGTGCTCCACCCGATTTTTATGGTCATTTAGGAATCGTTCTTTCGTCCATGCCTTAGGACCAAACTTCGGTGCCGTTCCTGCCAAAGCATAGCTCAAAATTTCATCGCCCCGATGGCGCACGAGAATTTCAGGAGATGCCCCCACGAAGGTACGTCCCTCTTTCTCATAGCCAAAAATAAAGCAATTCGGGTTGTTCTCCACCAAACGGTCTAATATGCTCACCACATCAAACGTTGTAGGGCTAGTAAACTCTACCTCACGAGAAGAAACCACCTTCGTCATGCGCCCTGCGTGAATATTTGTCAAAATCGCATCCATCAAGGTATCCCAATCTTGTTTATCATCACTGGTTTCTGTGAACGTATGGTCTACGCGCTCAATCTTATGGCGTTGTATATCCACGCTCTCCCCTGCATGCAGGTAAAAGGACTCCCCATTTTCTACGATATAGTAATGGGTGAAAGCCACCATTTCATGGCCCATGTTATGCCATTTTTCGTCTTTCACCATCGGAAAGAAGGTGCCCCCATAAAATACGTACGCATATTGTTTCCGATCACTGTCGTCTTGTACCACCGCCAATCGTTTAGCACCTACCACTACACGATCACTTTGACGGTCCACCCAAAAGACTCGTTCCTCGCCCTCGAAGTTTAGCCAAAACTCCAAAGGATTGTCTAATTGTAAAGGCTCCTTAGTATATTTCATATGACTCCTCATCATTCGCAATGTATCTACTGCTATCTATGCTCTATATAGCAAGTGATTCCACGTTGTTAGCTTAGGTCTATATAAGCACATATCTAGCAATCTACATGTTACTATTCCTAACGCAACCTTTCTATAACCCCTATCCCGTATAACTAGGAAGTACTAAAAAACTTGCTACATCATACTCACTTATTACAATTATACCACATGCATACTATAGTATAGACTACATACTAGCCTGAGAGATTACTATTTGACTGTAGTACAATTATACACCCTACAACAGCTGATTTGTCATTAAAATGAGTGTACCCCTGTATACCTCACCTACAACAGCTAATCGGATTTCAAAATTAGCGGCGACCATTACACACTTTTCTTAACAGAACCTCGTACAAACAAAGGACCTTTTACTGGTGTAGTCAAAGATACCTCCGATTGCGGTATGAACAAATAGTTCTCTCGCATACGTTGAATGCGGTCCACTTTGATGAAAGGTTTTTTGAAAAACTCCTCCGATGCATCGTTGATAATATTCAACTTCTCATTCACCTCAGAATCAGTACCTTCGTTCGTATCAAAGGATAGTGTATAGATCTGCTCGGTGCGATGATCATAGTACTCTGCCTTAGGCACGCGTTTATCAAAGGTAATGGTAAAGTCATTATTTTCTTCTACCCACCAAAAGTACCATATAAGATGGCGCATTCGCAAATGATGTCCGGTCACCACCTGTACATCTCCTTTGTCCTCAAAAGTCTTTTGTGGTGTATAGCTCACATAATCAGGGACGGTCCCCCCTCTATGAACATACCCTACAATCCAGCCCGGAGACGCTGTGATCGTTTCGACGCCTCGCATACTAAATATCATACCGACTACAAAGGCGATTATACATATAGCACCGGCCCACTTTTCCTTCTTCGTGAAAGTAAATAGTTCTCGCAAACTCATGTTTCCTATCTCGTTCCATCCGTCCTTCCATTTGTTTTTCCAATTCATGTTCATACCTCTTTCTGTCAATTAAACATACTATAAAACTATTGATGTTTTTAGTATATCGAAGAGGAATGACAAAATATGTCATTGGCAAAATAAAATATTTGTTAGCCACTGCAATAGATCACGTAAGAGGGAGAACTTCATCACTAGTCATAGTAAACTATTTTGTCTTATAATCCAGCATTTAACTAGGCTCATTCCTATTAAAATCAACCCATTTTGTCCTATAAGCCTAGATATGTAGAACAAAAATACATGCTAGAATATCCCGTGAAATATACCTAGCATGTATTTCTACTTATAAACTTAGTTCTTATACAAAAGTTTCCCTATTCGTATATACTCTAAGTTCTAATTATTTTGCTTGTAGTTTTGCATAAAGATCATACAATGCTGCTTTTACTTGTTCGTTTTCAGCTGTTAAACGATCTACTGCACTTTGTAATTGAGCTACTTTAGGAGACTCAGCTTTTGCACTTTCACCACTGCCAAAGCCGATTGTTATACCAGCATTAGCCATTGTGCCACTACCATTACCGAAGCTTACCCCAGCATGGTACATCAAGTTTTCGCTAGTATAATGAGCAGCACCTAATGCCACTGCATTTTGTCCACGATATGTACCCACACCTGCCATGATTTGTGTTGTTTGACCTGGGTTATATTGTAGCGGTTTCAACGCTGCTAAGGCTGCTGCATTGGCACCTACTACTTTCACATCTTTTTCTACCGCTGTAATACGTGCATCATGAGCTTTTTCAGTTTCTTGAAGAGCCGCGATGTCTTTATCATATTTTTCTAGCTTAACAGTGGTATTGTCTAAGCCTTTGAATTGTGTTTCTAGTGCTTGTTTAGCTGCTGCAATTTTTGTTTCTGCATTTTGACCAGCTGTTGCAATAGCTTCATTTTTTGCTGTATCGATTTTGCCTGTTAACTCTGTTTTAGCTGCATTAATTTTTTCTTCAGCTTTTGTACCAGCTTCTGCTACTGCCTCAGTTTTTGCTGTTGCAGATTTGTCAGTAGCGGCTTGAGCTGCTGTAGCTGCTGCTTCTTGAGCCTTTGCTGCTTTAGCATCCGCTGCAGTTGCTGCTGCTTGAGCATTTACTGCTTTACCATCTGCTGCATCTGCTGCATCTTTAGCTTCTGTGATTTTTCCTGTTAATTCTGTTTTTGCCGCAGTGATTTTTTCATCTGCTTTTGTACCAGCTTCTGTAACTGCATCGTCTTTAGCTTTTTTAGTATCCTCATCGATTTTTTTGTCTAAATCGCCAATCGCTTCAGTTGTTGCTTTTAAAGCTTCACCTACTGCTTGAAGTTTATCAGTATTTTTATTTACAGCTTCGCCTAATTCTATATTTTTTTCTACTATGCCCTTAATGTAGCCTGTGTTTTTAGCAATACTTTCAGCATTTGTATTAATACTATCTACATTGTCATTAATAGCTGTTGTATTATCGTTAATTACTTTCTCATGATCTGCTAATTTTTTATTGGCTTCATCGACTGCAGTAGTGTTTTTATCGATAGCAGCTGTATTGGCATCAATAGCATCAGCATTATCTTTAATATCTTCATTTATATCTGAGATACTTTTATTGAGACCAGAAATAGATTTATCATGTGCTCTATCTGCAGCTTCAAGTTTCTCAAAACGATCATTAGCAGCTTTAACATCAGTGGCAGAGTTATATTTAGCTTCTAGGTCATTAACTTTGCTAGTTAATTCTGTATCTTTTGCTTCTAAAGCTTGTTTCGCTGTTGCTAATTTACCATCTGCATCAGCGATTGCTTCTGCTTTCGCTGTTGCAATATTTCCTGTTAACTCTGTTTTTGCTGCATTAATTTTTTCTTCAGCTTTTGTTCCGGCTTCTGTGATAGCTTCTGTTTTCGCTGTCGCAATATTTCCTGTTAACTCTGTTTTTGCTGCATTAATTTTTTCCTCAGCTTTTGTTCCTGCTTCTGTGATAGCTTCTGTTTTCGCTGTCGCAATATTTCCTGTTAACTCTGTTT
>CAUQZV010000025.1:0-24985 GCA_963522415.1 uncultured Veillonella sp.
GATTGGTGCCAAAGAAGACTCGTAGGGTGAATACCCCAACATTTGACAGAGAGCCGAATTACTTCCCCATTGCGGGGACTGAAACTTTCCTAAGATAACGCAAATAAATTTCACCAATTCCTTTAGAATTACTTCCCCATTGCGGGGACTGAAACACGACATCTTGATATGGCAGATGGATATCCGAAAACTTTAGAATTACTTCCCCATTGCGGGGACTGAAACGCGCGAACAAATGATGCAATTGCTCGTCTGTTTTCTTTAGAATTACTTCCCCATTGCGGGGACTGAAACACAGTAAAAGGCATTCAGGAGTCTATTCCTAAACTTTAGAATTACTTCCCCATTGCGGGGACTGAAACCCAGTGATTCATTCTAGACGCCACCATTGAGCTGCTTTAGAATTACTTCCCCATTGCGGGGACTGAAACCCAAGATCTTGTAGCTTCTCAATTCTATCAGCCACATTTAGAATTACTTCCCCATTGCGGGGACTGAAACCACTTGATAAAGAAATGATTGATTTTTATCAACAATTTAGAATTACTTCCCCATTGCGGGGACTGAAACCTGCTTCTGTAATAACTGATGTAGCACCTTTACTTTAGAATTACTTCCCCATTGCGGGGACTGAAACAGTGACGCCAGTTAAGATCAGTTGGTTATGTGTACTTTAGAATTACTTCCCCATTGCGGGGACTGAAACACTGTTCTATACCACATAATTAATTCCTCCATTAGACTTTAGAATTACTTCCCCATTGCGGGGACTGAAACATTTGCTGATTCCTCCATCGTTGGAGCGATGATGCCTTTAGAATTACTTCCCCATTGCGGGGACTGAAACTGGGATTCCAGCGAAATAAACTGTAATAGTATATTTAGAATTACTTCCCCATTGCGGGGACTGAAACACCAAAATAACATTTACCACTTGTGGTTAATTTGCTTTAGAATTACTTCCCCATTGCGGGGACTGAAACTTGATCTTTACTGGCTTCAATGCTCCATCAGTGCCTTTAGAATTACTTCCCCATTGCGGGGACTGAAACTTCTTTTAAATGCTTTTCGATGGCTTTGAATTTGTTTAGAATTACTTCCCCATTGCGGGGACTGAAACAAATTTGACAGCATTGTGTAAAGTAACACCAGTCAACTTTAGAATTACTTCCCCATTGCGGGGACTGAAACATAATACATTTCCTTTATCAGAAATACAAGTTACATTTTAGAATTACTTCCCCATTGCGGGGACTGAAACATCCCGCATTAATTAATTAAATAGTTTAACGTCATTTTAGAATTACTTCCCCATTGCGGGGACTGAAACATGCAAGCATTAGATCGAGACCATTAATTACGACTTTAGAATTACTTCCCCATTGCGGGGACTGAAACATTTTGTTGAGTTTCAAGAGTTGGCGCATGCGTGCTTTAGAATTACTTCCCCATTGCGGGGACTGAAACATCAGTATACTGAGCATTCATTCCAATAAATCCTCTTTAGAATTACTTCCCCATTGCGGGGACTGAAACTCGCTGCATCAGCCAATCTTTTCGCTTCGCCATTCTTTAGAATTACTTCCCCATTGCGGGGACTGAAACTCCTCAAACTGGCTCGTCGAGAACAAAATTTAACCTTTAGAATTACTTCCCCATTGCGGGGACTGAAACATGCCTAAACGGCTTCTCAATTTAAGAGCTTTTCTTTAGAATTACTTCCCCATTGCGGGGACTGAAACTATGAGGTGAAATTATGGCAGATCTTATTAGAGACTTTAGAATTACTTCCCCATTGCGGGGACTGAAACACCAATATAAGCCTTCTTCCTCGCCCTCCGCATAACCTTTAGAATTACTTCCCCATTGCGGGGCCATACAGAATAACATTAGCCTTTTCCCCATGGTACACATATCTATGCGTAAATGGTACACCGTACCATTTACGTCCACCATTGCGGGGACTGAAACTTAACGAGTAATCTATAACTTCGTTTATCTGTGTCTTTAGAATTAATTCTCCATTGCGGGGATATGTAAAATTACATATGTTGACTCCCCAGTGTCCACATATCTGTGCATTATACAGCAGGGTATCTCATCCTATGCATAAATGATGCACCGCATCATTTATGTCCGACCATTGCGGGGACTGAAACTTGTTGATCTTGTTCATCTTATTTACCTCCATGAACCTTTAGAATTACTTCCTCATTTTAGGGTCAACGAAATTATGATATCCTTTCCCCATTTACACATATCTATGTGTAAATGGTACACCGTTCCATTTACGTCCACCATTGCGGGGACAAGCAAAATTACTTTATCCTTTCCTCTAAGTACACATATCTATACGTACAAAGGGCACCGTAATGCTTGTGTCCGATCAATGTAGGGCAGCAAAATCACATTATCTTGTTATGAAATAAATGATTTGTTAACAATAAATATACAACGACAAAAAAGCACGGTCTCTTCCTTTATAAACAATATGACATACTGTTTATGTTGGAAGAGCCGTGCTCTTCTTTTTTATTAGCCTATGCTTAATTATAGCTTTCCATAATCTCCTCAAATGTATATAAATTAAATTGCTCTTTAAGGCGATCTAAATATTCTAATACATAGTCAGTTTCTTCACTTGCCGTGTGTAGTAACACATCTATACTAATACCTTCTGGTACAAATTCATTAGTGTTATATAGAAGCACATAGCTAAAGATATCTGGACCTTCGTTGTGCATAACAACTCCGGTCTTACAATAATTATTCGCATCTTGCAAAATAGCATCTATCTCATTACGTGATAAATGCTCAGTGTCTACTGGATATATAGTATGAATCGTTAGTCCTAAGCATGCATCTTCCATTATAATAACTGTTAATTGGTCATTTTTATGAAACATACGGTATTCTAAAACTTGATTTCCATGTTCATCTTTCTTACTAGAAACATCTTTGCCATCACGTAATAATGCCTTTTCTACAACTTGCATTACTGGTGTGCTTGAATTGCTATACCATCTCTCCAAGCTCTTCCCTTGTCTAATTATTCTTGCTATTCTTTCTTTTCCATCAAATAGTCCCATGATTCCTCCTATTTTCTTGTTAGCATTTTACATCTTATCTATTTAAAGTAAGGCGTATAGTAACGCATACTGCTCAATATCCTTATACTATGTATCATGGCCCATACTTCTTAGCTACTTCTTTAAATGCATTTAAGGCTAACTCCACTTCTTGTTCAAAAAGGGATATAAGTTGCGCCCCTAAATCTTCATAAGGATAAAAGTGTATTCGGCAAAATTCATGTAAATAATTAATTGATTCACTTTCTGGTACATATATAACATGCCCCATATCTGTAATCACCTGTTCCTGGATTTCTCTCACGATTTGATCTGTTAAATCCTTTGGGATCCCATTTAAGTCTAATGGATATCTTACATAGGCAAGCACTGAATCATCATCTACTTCCACCATCATCACACCTGTTCGTGTTCCTTCATTGAATATCATGTAGGCTAGATTGGTGTTTCCTTCATCATCAATCGTTTTATGAAGGATATATCCATTCTCTCTCAATGCAGCTTCAAATTCATGAATCAAAGGTTGTTCTACTGGTTTTGTGCTTTGTGCATTAGCGTGTGAACTACTCTCCACAAACTTTCTCAACCCATCATATAACTTCATAGTTTTTCCTCGTCTCTATTTAAAACACAGTAAAATATGCGTACCTAATTGGCAAGCCATTTGCCTTACCATAACTCCTATCTTAGAACTAGACGCTAGTTCTCGATTGACTGCAAAAGGTGCAAAAAATCGACATACTCTTTCGTCATAAAACAAAACTTCATCATTCAACTTAGTATTAACAGTATTTATGATTTTCTCCCTTATTGCTTTATCCACAAATCGGTAGGGAATCACATCATATACACTCACCCCCATAGTGTCTTCATTGATTTCATACGCATATATTAACATCGAATTTTCATCTTCAAAAGGCAAATCAAAGATCATTCCCTTTTTCTCTTCTAATCTTCCAAACCTTGTGAAAGAAAATCCCTCTTGTTTAAACGATTCCATGCATTCATCCATTAAGCTTTTTCGTTCCATTCTATTCTCCTTACACACATTTCCTAGAATCTACCATACTGTAACCGAATGTGAGGCATTACGTTAGTAAGAAGCACTTCCAATCCCCAAATCGTCTTCATAACCATTTCAGCAAATTCATCGTCATCGGTAATACTATCTCTATTCAGAACTAACACAAAATTCATACTATGTTCTAAGTTATAATACGTGAGATTTCCATTAGGCACTTGTTGCTCCACAGCTCTTTTTATAGTAATTAAATCTGATATATTGAAAGTCCCAGGCTCCATAACTAGTCTAAAACTCACAAGCACCATATGGGGATAGTTCGGTATTTCCTTAATAAGGAGTTCTTTCATACCCTCATCATCTACATAGTCTGACACAATATAGTGAAGATCATTTCCTTGTGCATCTTTTTCCTTGCCACATGTAAAAAGCTTACCATAATCTCCGAAGATCATTTTAACTTCTTCTATAAGAGGCAATTCTTTACGAGCTAGCTCTTTCTCTACTTTGACTTCTTTTACCGGTTCTACCTTCTTATTTACCTTAGATAGTTCTCCATCTTGTTTTGATATTCTTCCACCTTGTTTCGGCATTGTTCTTACTGAAGATTTCTTACCAAATATTAATTCTTTCAACCATGTCCACATAGGCTCTCCTTTCTCTCAACCTACTACGGCTACTACATACTTAATATCATGTAGTTAATCCCTAATTTACAATACAATTTGTACACCCTTATATCGTCATTTCTATACATTCTTATGATAGCATTTACATATATCGTCATTTCTATACATTCTTATGATAGCATTTACATATATCATCATTTCTATATATTCTTACGATAGAATTTATAAGATGTACCTTCTTATGATAGTCTACCTCCCTCCTTATGACTTATTTTACATCTACTTCATACACTTAGTATATACCATAGGGATATTTCCATTTTACAAAAGTCCCGATAGTTAATTTTACTTTTTTCGGACTTTTATATCACGTAGCAATCATCCCGCTTCACATCGCCAAGGCCATAAGATTTCACATCTTTTTCATTACGAATGACATACACCCGAAAGGAATCCACCTCCAAATCTAAACATGCTAAGGCCCGCTCAATCATCCGATTACACTGGGATGGTGCCAACATAGCTTCAAAGGCGGATTCTTGTACACGCATGCCATAATACTCCATAATCCTAACTAGTTTACTTCGCCTTTTATCATCTGCCACATCATAAATTGCTAAGGTTAGATACTGTGTCATTGCAAACTCTCCTTTCTATCTCTTGTATTGTACCAATTTCGATAGAATCAAATTTACAAAAGTCCCAATAGAAAAGCGCCAGCTCATGTGAGCTGACGCTGTTTTCATCTGTGACATACTATGTAAAGATATCTATAGATTTCCTTTTAAGGATACTTTTTTAAATTTTTCAACTGGTAATAATGATGTACGGTCTACAAAACGTGTATCCTGTTTGTTGCCAATACGCATCATTTCCGTTTTTGCATTTTTATCAGATCCTAACGCATTTGGGTCCATCATAATATATAGTTCGTTCATCGACTTTTTCAAACTAGTATAATGCGGTCCCATGGACTTCTCTGCATAGTAATCAAAGCTTTCTATTAATGCATCTACAGAGTTCGTATTTCCCTCTATTGGCCAGTCTTTATGCATAGGCACAATCCCATCACTAGACCACATAGCATGACTAGTATACACATCTTCTCGCTCTAAGAACAATTTGGATGTGATACTTATGCTACCCCAGCCAATGGACTTCCCTTTACCGATTTTATATTGTCGTTTGGAGTTTCTCGTACCAAGGTCGCCACCATGTGAACCAGTCCCCAAAAACAACACTTTACAAAGAGCTCCTAATTCTTCCGTAGTCAGTGATTTAAAATAAATCTTACCTGTGAAAGTCACCCCTGGTTTTACACGGTTTTTACACTTAGTGGTTACATCACTATTATCCGATTCATTTTTTGTTTCATTACGATGCCAATATTGTTTTACACCACGAATCGTAGCATCCGTATTATCCCAATGTGACCGTTTGTCACTTTTTTCTTGGTCCAAATATAATTGGAATGATGTAGGGTTAGGTCCTAACAGAGCAACCGGCACTACTTTTTTGTCTAAATAGTTTCCTTGTTTTAAAGAAGCTTCACTCAATTTAGCATCACTAAATGAAAGTCTGCCACCCCAGTATTCTTTTAAACCAAACACTAAATCCGTAAAATCTACTCGACCCGTTTTCAATGTGGTTGGAACATGTGCTCCAATAGAATTAGTATAGGGAATGCGATAGTACAATGGAGCTCCAAAATGGATAACCTGATTATTCTTAAGTGTAAAAAAGCAAGGTGCTACCAAATCAGCCGTAGGAATTCCTGTATACTTAGCTGCAAGAGCCCCTTTGGCTGCACAATCTGTTAGTACATCAAGCCCTTTTCTACGCTCATCAGATTTATAGGCTTCAATCACTTCATTAGGAACTACATATTTTGTTGCTTTGTTCCATTTGAAAGCATATTTATTATTTCTACCTCTATTACGCCCCTTCGCATTCAAGCATTTAATAACAATATCTACTTTTTTAGAACGATCAAAATTTTCCCAGTTCACCTTTTTAGTAGGATAATCCGTAGTTCTACAATCTTCTTTCGTAGAGGAAGCGCATAAATAGATATGCCAGTGAACGCCATCTACATCTCGACTACGTACCAAGAATCCACGTTTTCTCAAGTCTTTCGCCTTTGTATTTCTATCTCCTAATTGCATAGAATTCATATAAGAACTCTGTGCTTCAGAGGCATGCTTAGAACTTGCCACACCACGATAGTACAATGATTTTTCAGTAAAGTCTTCTCCTTGTCTGAACGAACTTGCTGTCACCACTTTAAATAAGTTTCGTACCATACCACGAAGAGAGCTGCCAGGAATCATCGGTTCATCATTATGGATGGCAAAGAAAGAACTTTCACCGCTATTCTCGCCGTAACCGCCTACCAAGGTAGATGTTTTTGTGGTAATATCTACTTCAATATATCCAGAATGTGTACCAAAATCACGTACATAAGCTAGATACGAATCATAGATTGCTTCTCCATTTTTATAGTTATCTACATCAATCCCTTTCCACCCTTTAGGAACACAAATATCTGTTGGCAAGGACACAAAATTATACGGTGCTGTTGCAATTAGACCACTATTTCGTTTATCTATAAATTTATCTTTTACTTGTGGTGCCATTGTCTCACTCCTCTGTCATATCTACAATATCCACATATCGGTATTGGCTATATCCAGCTTGTCCTGTCATATGTGAAGATGTTATGTAATTTCTAGTCTTTAATCCTAAGCGCTTACTTTGTAAATCCGTGGGCACTACTTGTTTCATTTTACGCCCCTTATCAGCTAATACCGCAAATCCATCATTAGATTCACTAAATTCGCCAAATAAAGGGTGAATACTATCTACAAACTGAATTTCCATTCCCTCATCATCACTAGGTGCGTCTTGTACATGATATCCTACCAAGTTTCCATCTACACATTGAGCATACACTTCTTCATTGGCATTAAACACTCGTACTTCCACAATTCCTTTTCTATCATATTGCGTTGCATCGCTCCAACGAATCTCTGTACCATCCCATTGGGCCCAAAGAACTGCATGATGCATCCAAAGAACAATCTTACCCGTTCCACTCAAATAGTTGCATAAGGGAGTAATATCACCAGAAAAAGCTTCTTCAATATCTTTTACGGTCACATGTCCCTGCTGGACTGTTAGCTGTTTCAAAGGGCTAATTTGTTTCATATCTATGTCATTTCTATTCATAATACTATCCTCTACATAAGTTTACTAATGTATTGATTCAACTGATTTACATCACCTTGAGTAAGAACGGCATAAGATGTGCTAGTTCCTTTTGTCTCATTTGTAAAAGTAAATGTATCTTGTTGGTAAGAAATACTGCCTTGCAGACCAAAGATTCGGCCACGACCAACGCTAGCTTCACCACCAAATGTCAGTTTACCCATCCATAAATCTCGGAATACAATAATAAACAAGCCCGCTTCTTCTAGTGTGCAATGTTTGACTTCCAACTCAATAGAAATTGTACCATCTGCATTGCTATTTACTTGCCAAATAGGTTCTTCCGTAAACAGAGCTGAATCGATTGTGCCGCCTGTAAAACGGTCTATACGATTACGCGTTTGTGGTTTTGCAACAATCTGTTTACTTTTCTTAATGTATACTTCGTCTACGGATACACGACTTTTTACTAGTCCTGTCACCGCATTGTTCACCTTTTTCATGCCACCAAACAAAGTATCAAACCGTGTTGCACCTTCTTGATTCGGTGTATTCCATGCTTCCCAAAGGCCCATTTTTTCTAAGATATATTGAGCATGATGGCGAATAACACCTTTCACGCTAGATCCTGGAATGACATAGTCACCTTGGCTAGTTAACATAGTGCTATCCATAGCAGGGTTATTCCCTTGCGTACGAACGATTAAGGATGTATCAATATTAGCAGATACTTTCATCACTAATGTTTCCTGTTTAGGAATGATATACTTTCCTGTATACGTTGCGTCCTCTGCGCATCTACTAGCTTCTCTATATAACCAATGTCTAATAGAAGCATTACTTTTTAATCTATACTGTGTTGCTTTACAATCTTGTACCTGAATTTTACCAAAGCCTTTTGTGGTAAACTTACCTACTGCTACTCCAGAGAATAAGATGTCAACTAAATAGCGTACTGTATTTTCTAGAAATGCTAATACTGCTGAATCTTCCCACGTAGTTCCATCTTTCTTTTCAAGGCAGCTGCGTAAAGACTTAATATGACCTTCTCGAAGGATGCACTCCATCATAAAGTCCCCTTTAGCTCCACGGTCAATAGCTTCATAATCATAGAGTTGACCATCTTTAGCAATACGGGATCCATACATAAGTGATACTCCATCCCGTTGCGTCACTTGTGCATTCTCTAAGACAACATCAAAAAAGCGAAGTGCACTTTGATTCGCCTCTATATCAGCATCCTGAATAGAACCAAATAAAATATCTCGTAATACTTGTTGTAACGCCACATCACAGTCTAAATAACTTCCCAAGGTATGACGCAATACCCCTGCCATACTCGTACCAGGAATATAAGCTTTTCCATTTCGATTTCTTAAGGCTAACATATCAATGAGTTCACTTTGTTTTTCCCCATCACCCACTAGTAGTGGTGATAACAATTCTAAGGTGCCCTCTATGAGAATCGTCTCTTTAATTGTTGCATCATTCATAAGATACACTCCTTATATTACAGTTTACGTGCGTATTTGAAAAACCATGTCCAATACTCTACAAAACGATCTTCTGCAGACATAGAACTTCCTGCTAATGTTCGTAATCCATCATGTGTATTGCAAATTGTATCAATCCATTTCGGTACTTTTCTGCCTTCTAATAACTCTAACACATCATGAGATACTCCTAGCCCTTTATGTCCTACGGAGAGCCCATTCGCTTTCCAATTGTCTCCGAAAATACGATGTAGAGCCTCGGTATCCTCTTTGCTAAGACCTCCACGCTGTCCAGCTAATAAAGGCACATAGTTTTCTAATCGTGCAAATGTATGATTGTCAGCTTTTTTCAATTCTTTTGTATGATTTTGTACATCTAAATACGCACGAGAACGAATAGCATCTACATCTTTAGTTTTCAAAATAGACTTCACTAATTTTTTAGTCGCTTTCGATAAACTTTTCGTTGGTGCTACCGGCACTGGTTCTTCTTCTGTAGGTTGCAGTTCCAATGTGCTTCCTAATACCCATGGACGAATTTGACCAAATCCTTCTGCCTTACGTCCACCAATTCCTGTCGCCAAGATTTCAGTTAGGGTATTAATCTCTTCGTCTGACCAGTTTGTACTACATTTTAGTACGCATACAGATCCAGCTGCTAATGCTAATACTTCTGGACGATATAATTGCCATATACCAACATAATTGCGCACTATTTCTGCCCCTGTAAATAATTTTGAAAGTGTCAATTCTTTGTCCGGTAATACTCGTTTCAAAGCACCCACAAAATCTTCTACTAGAGATTCTTCCTCCAGACGATGCCATCCAGAAACAGGTCTATCTGAAATAAATGGACTCTCTAACCGAAGAGCTAATTTACCTTGTTTCAATTGCTCTACCCAATCACTGTTATTCATCATTTCACAAGGCAGCACATCGCCAAATGTTACTTCACATTTACCATAACTTGTGCGTTTTGATTTTCCTGCTCGTACTGTCAAAGTATTATTTTTTAGCTTCAGATCTCGTACTAAGGTAATTAAATCTTCTTCTGTACCCGTAATAATAGCCTCAAAGGTTTGTCCTTCGCCAATAGCCTCGTAGTTATAGATACCTCCGCCATTGCTTCTACCGGCAAAGCGTTCCTCTACACTGTTGCGACTCATGTGAAAGTATATTTTTTTATGTACGGAGGCTAAGTCTACTTTTCCTTCATGAACAGTACCTAAGCCTTTTAGTACCTTATATCCTGCTGCACCATCCGCTGCTAGCATATCTTTAATATCGCCTTCCACTTTATGCTTCATCAATGATTGTGGTAATGGGTAGGAACGATGTCCTTTCACCATTGGATATGCCGCTTGGAACTGTAATCCTCCTAAAAATAGTTGTTTGAAACTACTATCTTCATGAGCTGTATTGCCTAAGTTTCTCGCTTTTCTATATGCATCTGCTAGAATCCCACGTACAATCGTACCAGATATATAATCTCGGCTTTCAGTTAATACACGGGAGCTACTCTCCGCTGTAATTACTAGAGGAGATTGTGTAGTAATGGATACATGTAATTGTTTCATAGTCATCTCCTAGTCCTTATTTTAATACTGATTTAATCAATCGATCTTGGTTCGGCATAGTACAACTAATACGTCCAAAACCACGATTTCGTTTAAATCCAATAGCAGTCATATTTTGTAAGGCTGCTGCCAACAGTGTTTCATGCTTGTCATTGCCACCATCAATATGAATGTTTCCTACAAATTCGAATGAAGTGTTATCTACTACTCGTAAGTTACGAAGGCTTCCATCTTTAGCGACTCCAGTGTCTTCGTGAATTGCCGTTTGATATCGTACAGATGTAAAGGCATCTCGAATCTGATTTCTACCTACTACATCACCATACTCTTGAATAAGGCCACGTAACTCTTTAAGAATGTCTTCATACCCTTTAATATGAAAGTCTTCAAAGCTAGTGCCAACAAGTGATTCTACTTCACCTCGATTAAATACTTCATCTAATACACTTCGACTTAATGCGCCTTCTGTTTCACCTAGTGCTTCTTTCATTTCTACCAATTCGAGAGCACTTTCATAGAGCACTCCTCGGAATCGTTTAGCCGGAATGAACGGCAATCCCCATTCATCCAAGATGACATCTGTATCAACGTTGATATCTGCTGCGCCAGAGCTTAATTGCAATGGTGATTTTAACTGAATTGTTACTTTAATATCCATATGTTCCTCACTACATTTCTATTTTTGATGATTCACAAACTCTTGACAAAATTTTTTGCTAGGAAGGTATTCCATCATTTCAATAGCGTCTATATATGGAGTGGCATGCTTCTTAGCTTCTGCTACAGTATGCGTTTCCAAGTATTCTTCTTTCCAACCATATGTGCCATAGTCTTTCCAATGTTCCACACTTGGTAAGGATTTGTCTCGATGTGTCAATTGTGCTACATATTCTTGGATTCCATGTGTTGTACCTTGTAAGATATAACGTAATCCTTTTACTTTATTTCTACCTAGATCTTCTGTATCAATCGATGTTTGTAATGCATTGGCCAAGTTTAACATATTGTCTAAGGCATGTTCTTTATCTTTCATATCCGACACCACATACGGTCCAAAGTGTAATTGTCCACCTTTGATTGAGGTATACTCTTGTTCACGAATTTGTTCTACTGTTGGTGCTTGTTCTCCGTGGAGGATGATAAAATCTAACCAACTAGATGCTTGTTCTCTTGCTTTTTCTTTCGCTTTAGCACACATTTGCTCCGCTAGTTCATAGCCTCTAAAGAACGGATAGGACGTATTGAGGATGGCGATACCTGCGCATGAAAAAATTCCTCCAGTGCTTGTGCTATTGCTTAACTTCGCAAGCTCTTTCGCACTCAATGTTTCTAATTCTTTCATAAATGTTTGGGCTAATAGCACCGCCAATCGAGCATGACATACAAAGGTAACATCATCACCACCGATAATGATAGGACGTAATGGCAAATACGGAGTTCCTCGACCTACATCAATTCCTTCTTCTTTATATGTTTCTGGTGAAATAGCCGCTGCTAATTGCACCACTTTTTTGAAAGCATTTTCTGTTACAGTTGACACTGTTCTCGATAATTTAGTTCGTTCTGCTAATGTTTTACATTGGCTAAAGCGTTCCCCCATATTATTGCCATCAATATGAACAATTGCCAAATAATTATCCCCTTCTTGACGACCCAATTTGGAAAACTCATGCGGGAACTGATACTCACCAAGTTCTTCAGAAAAACGATCTGCCAGTACTTTATTAGCCTCTTTGACCATGGTGTTCTTAGCTAGTACTTCATGGGATACATAGCGACTATCGCCTTTTCCACGCTCTGACTCTTGATCGATTGCATTCGCGCTTTCACCATTGACTGCACATGGCAATGTATGACCTGTCATCGGTACGTTCACAACTGGATGTATGCGTTGTTTATTTTGCTGCAATTGCTGATACATAGCTTTGATACTATCCGAGTAATTTTCTGTATCTAATTGAATAGTTCCAATAGCTGCACCTACTTTTAATCCAGGGTATGTGCATAATAAAGTCGTTGTAAATTCTTGTACAATGCGCTTTAAATTTTCATTTCCTTCACCAGCCACTTCTTCTTTGAAAAGGACAAGTGCATTGCCACCACCGATATAGGCTACATAGCAATCTGTAGGCAATTGATTGGATTTAACCACTTCTTCAATCGATTCTGCACCGCATTCTTCTTTCCAGCCTTTACAGTTTATAGTATGAATACCTAATGGGTTCAGGATAGATTTTTGTAAAATTTGGCCTACTAAAATTGAGTCAAATACTTTGTCAACAATAAAAGAAGCACCTACATTAGTTTTTAGCTTTGTCCCAGAAAAGATATATTTCTGTATGGACTGCGTATCCAATAAAATTGCCTTTACATTCATAATGAATTCCTTTCTTGATAAGATAAGCAATATACTATTATAATAAATATACATCAATTTCATTATTAGCACAATTCATCTTTATATTGCGTTTTCCGAATAATGTATCTTTTAGGAGGTTCCTATGTTTTCTTCATTGATGATACTTGATTTACACATTAATTTTCCTGATGGAACTCGTATACACCCCTTTCTATCTAATGTATTACACGGCATTATGATGGAACATATCGATACCAATTATGCAACTAAGTTGCATGAAAGTACAGTGCATCCTTATCGTCAATATGTATTTTATGATGCGAAAAAGGAGACAACTATCTGGCGAGTTATCGGATTAAATCAAGAGGCGATCATTAACATTCTAGAGCCTCTCTTTCATTTGCCAGAGCAAGTATTTGTACGACAACAACAGAAATATTTACAAATTACAGATCGTATCATCTATGACGAAACTTCCTATGATTTTCTATATGAAACCTTCATAGAGGCCCCCATCAGTACGGTGAAATCAATCGATCTAGAGTTTATCACTAGTGCCAGCTTTAAATCACAAGGGGAGTACATTCCATTTCCAGACACAAGTCGCTTTTTTAAAGGCTTATTACGTCGTTGGAATGCGTTTAGTACTAACTATCCTATTCAAGGAGATCATTTAGCTGACACATTGGCTAGTCTATTTAAAGTCTGTGACTACCATCTTAAGTTTAGCCCATATCGGATAGAACGTGTGCAGATTCCTGCTTTTAAAGGGCACTATACATTACGACCTAACACACAGCATCCTCTGTTTCCTATTGCTATGTTACTATTAGCCTATGGAGAGTTCGCCGGTATAGGTATCAAAACTTCGTTAGGTATGGGGGCGTATCGATTGACTGTTACTCACTTAGACTCTGAATAGAACCTCTATTTCTTAAACCACCGCAGTTTGATATCTGATACGACTCGTCTGCCTGTGTTGATATCACTAGGAGAGCACGGGAAACTTAACGTATATCGATCTTGTTTTCCCAACTGCCCTTTGAAATGGTCACCTTCTTTGGTTATGGTAACACCAATGGATTTCAACTCATTTTGCATACGGGTGCTAAAGTGGCGATAATTACTGAATAGATTGTCTAATGAATCATACACATCCCAAGCATCTTTTTTTCGCGGCGCATTATGTGTAATGATGTCGTCACAAATATCATAGATTCGATTGCTCGCATGGATATCTGTTGGTTTATGCTCTTGGCGCACATCCTCTAATATTTTGAGGACTGCTGTTCTAATCTCATCATGATAGATATCATCTTCTTCACCATAGTACAATAATGATGTGCCTGACTCAGAATGATTCATTCTAGACTGTAATATGCTAAGTTCATGTTGTAGTATCACTAATTCTTGTAAATATTTATTTGCTAATTGCTCCATATCTTGAAGTCTCTTCTCTAACTCAGCTGTTTCATGAACTGCTATTTCTGCTAGTTCTTCTGACTCACTGCGTTCTTGAAGGGACTTTTTCATTTTCTTTTCTAGCAATTTTCGTTGGACCCCATACCAGCTATCTAGTGGTTTACGTTCCACCAAATTCATTTCATCACATACAATATCTACAATCCGTCGACTCACCTTATCTTCATCTAAGATAGCACTTCCGTGATATACCTTCACATCTGGTACTTGAACACTATTCTGATGATGATAAATCGTTACGGTATTAGGCTCATCTGTGGTTTTTTTCAAGAAAATCCGTGCCACACCTTCCAATCTAAGAGCCAGTTTATCTATATGAATGGTATCAATAAACCTTGGAGAGCCTTGAATCACTACATTACAAACACTATGGACTGGCTGTTGTAATAAGTCTTCTTTAATGGATTCTGTCCATTCCATGACATCTGGACCGATAGGTACACCATGTTCTTCTGCAATATATCCGCCTTTCATCAAGTATTTCACAATGGAGGGAGCCCAAAAATAATTGTTTCTTTCAGTCATAGATGCATCAAGGTCTTTATGCTGTCTTACACATACAGTTCGTTCGTTAATATTAAATACAATTTCTGTTTTCCATAATCCATATTGATCTGGCGCTTGTTCAAATAAGGCAGCAATAATGCCTTCTTCTTCAAAATAATTGACTTCTAGGATGTGTCCATTTTCTTCCCAAAGAGGGTTCATATCTATTCCATCCCATGTGATAGCCTCTGAAAATGCTTGATAATCTACATGTTGACGCCATCTTAACAAGGTCCGGATAAAGTTATTTGGTCGTAAGATATCCGTGACTTTTAATTTTGTACTATATACGATCATACATATCCTCCTGCATACTTTGAATACACTTCACAGACTCTTGATCTAAACGTCCGTCTTCCGTTAGCAAGCGACGTTCTAATACAGCTTTGATAGCTTTTACCACCATTACACTTTGCGCTATACAGCCTTTTTCATGGGCCCCATAGAATCTATAATCTGTGCCTGACTGTTCAATAATTTCTTTCATAGTAACGACTAATGGCTGTAAAAGGGTTGCTAATTGTTGTAAAAATGCTCGTACCATATCGGCTTGTTCCGCAATAGCTAGGCAAGCCGTAGAAGCTTGTTTCATCTCTTCTTCAAAAGCTTCTGATATGGCATGATTCGATTTTGCATCGTCCAACATACGATTCATTTTCGAATCCATGACGCAACTGGCTACAGCTAGCATAGGAGCTGTCACAAGGCCTCCTAAAACGGCCATACCACCTGCCACACCTAATCCCCCTGCAGCCAAAGACCCGCCTCCAAAGAAGGCTAATGTAGCATTCGTTGCAGCGACCCCTGAGAGGCTACCAATCGCTGTCCCTGTGGAGGCTGTCGCCAACGCTCCTGCTGCACTATAAGCGCCAAAAGCAGTCAATACACCTGAGGCGACACCACTACTAACTCCTTGAGCAATACTATTGGCTAACATTTGGATTGTCCGTAAATCCTGGAGAGTTCCTTCTTGATTATGTTCATATGCATCTAATGCATCAACATCTTTTAACTCTACATGTTTAATTTGTTCCATCGTATCTAAAAATTCTTTTACGGTTCCATCTAATAGTTGAACTTTATAAGCTCCCAATGCATCAATGGCTGCCCCTGCTCTTGTACGGGCTACATCAATGTCCTTTTGAGCCCTTTGTACCCGGCGTTGTGCCCGTTCATTGATAGCTTTTGCTTCATCATATTTTCCTTTAGCCACCAGGCCTTTTTTGACTGTCACTGTACCCGCCAGTGCCACTAATCCTGCTACTAATAACGGTATTGGCATATACTTTCTCCTTTTCTTTATACACTATCTATTCTATCTACTAACAAACTTGGTCACAACTCAAGAGGTGCCTCGCCGGCTATGAGTCTATCGAATTCGTCTTGATTCCGAAATGTTACCTTTCCTCCAAACTGAGATACAATTTGATTTCCCATGTCTATAACCCACTGTGTATCATTTACTGTAATACCACTTTGCATACTGTTAAAAGCCCTTTGAAAGTTTTCTCTTTCATTTGAAAAATACGTAGCTATAGCAGTTTCAAATTGTTCCCGATACTGTTTCATTTGTGCTACATAAGCCTCACAAGCTTCTTCCATATCTAACCGCCGCTGTTTCCCTATCTTTTCATCTTGGAAAGCCTGTTGTAACATTCCAAACATAGATGATGAAATAGCATAGCCAGCCATAGCTCCCAACATACCGCCAACGACAGGTACTGGAATGACCATTTGTCCTATACTAGCAAATAAACTAGAAGATAACATATTCGCACTTTGCAGAGATAATTCTTGAACACACTCTTTACCATCAATCTGCCCTGTAAAATAACGATATAATACTTGTGAAGATGTAATCCCTACTTGTATCATCGCTTGTGGTAAACCCGTCATAGATGCCCCGCGTAAACCCACACTAGAAGCTTGTTCCATAACCCCTTTTACTAAGGTTCCTCCCGCTCCTACTACATAACTTTGGCCTGCTCTCGTAATAGTGGCTTTTGCTATATTAAGGGTAGCTTCTTTACCATCGATTTTACCTTGCACTAGCGCTACTGTTTGTTGCACCACAGCTATTGATCCACCAATGATGGCGCCGAACTCAGCAGCTTGCATACCTGCCCTGTGCGCTATGCGTCCCATATCCTGGGCGGTAGATAGATAGGGATATTCTCTAGCAAACACTGACTCATCAGATGTTACAACGCTTTGCCTTACATTCTCTCGAATCGCTTCTGCACGATGTAATTGTACTTCTAAGTGTTGTCGTACCTCAGGATCTGTGACATGGTTAATTTGTTCATGCAAGGTAGTAATTTTTTTATCTGCTTCTTGTACAATCCCTTCATATTGATCCTTCGGTACCTCAATAAGGACTTGATGCTCATGATATTTTGCAAACTTATCGCTCATTAATTTTTGAAAGGCTCTAGCTGCACTATGCTCATTAAGAGGGTCGCTCTCTGAGTACCCTACAAACTTAATCTGCGTACCTGACCCTTCTATAATCGTACCGTTTTCACTAAGTCGTACTGAATCATAAAGCGGGTCATTCACACTACCCATATCATCTGTACGCATCGTACGTGTCATATCCCCTTGAATGCGTGCCTCTGCATTTTGCCGTACTACAGACTTAACTTCCGCAGAAAAACCTGCTTGCTGATGTATATTTTGAAATGCATAGTCAGGATTTACTTTTGAATTAGCAATATCCTCCAGACCTCTTACCCACTCTTGATTTCGTAAATGATCGATTCCTCGTAAACCTACTAAATGTTCCCCAATGGCGCCACCATATCGTTGAATCGTATCTTGAAAAGCCCCTTCTAACGTTGCATCTACAAAACCTTCCTCTATCCATTCTGCACTCTGTTTAGCATCAATTATGCTCTGATGTTTTGTATTTTCTTCTATGTTTCTATTCATGATAACCCCTTACTTACTCTCTCTTACGTATTTGTTACACCTAGTATATCAACTTTACCAATCTATGTGAATATGTTTTTCAATTTGTTCTTCATCATAGTACACCATACCAACAACTGCCACACACACCGACTACGGCAACTATTTCCATACTCTCTCCTTTCTTTACTGCAATCTCACCTCTAAAACATAGTATAGCAAACCTACTAGTTTTTAAATTACAAAAGTCCCAATAGTTAATTCACTATTAGGACTTTATATACGGCACTGCCCTTTTAATATTATCTTGATTCTCATAAGGGTAAAAATCTATGTGTGTATCTACCTATTCCTAACTAATTATTCTACACTCAATACCCTACAGAAAAAAGGCCCTCCCAAAGGAGAGCCTTTTCATATTACATTCGCTATTGAGCTATTGATTAGCCTTGTTGTAATTCGTCTTCAAATCCTTTTTGTAAACGAACATAGGATTGACGGCGTTCTTTAGCTAATTGTTTGTTGATTTCCAACAATTCTTTGCTCATTGCAGGAACTGCTTTACCCAAAGATGTGTAACGAACTTCTTTTCCTAAGAAGGAGTCGAATAATTCGTAATCAGGTTCTTTGGAGTCAAGACTAAATGGGTTTTTGCCTTGTGCTTTCAAAGCTGGGTTATAACGGTATAGATCCCAGTAACCGGATGCAACAGCTTGTTTAGTTTCAGCTTGTGCATTACCCATACCACCTTTGATACCATGGTTGATACATGGAGCATAAGCGATGATTAGGGATGGACCTGGATATGCTTCAGCTTCTGCTAATGCTTTCATCAATTGGTTCATGTCAGCACCCATACCAACTTGAGCCACATAGATGTTGCCATATGTCATAGCGATCATGCCAAGGTCTTTTTTGTTTGTACGTTTACCTTGTGCAGCGAATTGAGCAACCGCACCTACGCGAGTAGATTTAGATGCTTGACCGCCAGTGTTAGAGTATACTTCTGTATCGAATACGAATACGTTAACGTCTTCGCCGGAAGCCAATACATGGTCAAGTCCACCGAAACCGATATCGTATGCCCAACCGTCACCACCGAAGATCCATTGGGAACGTTTTACAAGGTATTGTTTTTTAGCCAACACTTCTTTTACAGCTTCTGTTTGTTCTACTTTGGAAAGAGCATCGATCACTGCTTTAGCGCGGTCACGAGTACCTTCGCCTTGAAGACGTTTTTCTAGCCATAAGTCAAGAACTTGTTTAGTTGCTTCATCAGCAGTTTCAGCAATGGAAGCTACAGTTTCAGCTAATTGTGTACGGATTTTTTCAGTACCGATGAACATACCGTAACCGAACTCAGCATTATCCTCGAATAAGGAGTTAGCCCATGCAGGACCTTGGCCTTGTTGGTTTTTAGTGTATGGAGATGCTGGCATAGATGCACCCCAGATAGAGGAACAACCTGTTGCATTGGCAATCATCATACGGTCACCGAACAATTGAGTAATCAATTTAGCATATGGAGTTTCACCACAACCTGCGCAAGCGCCGGAGAACTCAAGCAATGGAGTTTTGAATTGGGAACCTTTAACAGTTTCTTGTTTCATTGGGTGAGATTTTGTTGGTAATGCTACACCGTAATCCCAAGCTGGAGCAAATTCTAATTCGCCATCGATAGGGCGCATTTCGATTGCTTTTCCTTTAGGAGCTGGACAAATGTTTACACAGTTACCGCAACCTAAGCAGTCTAACGGAGATACTGCAATACGGAATTGCAATTCGCCTTTAGTCATCATTTCTGGGATTGTTTCAAAGTTTTCTGGACCTGCTGCTGCTTCTTCTGCTGTCGCTAATACAGGACGGATAGTCGCATGTGGACAAACGAAGGAACATTGGTTACATTGGATACAGTTTTCTTTAATCCAGTGAGGAACGAATAAAGCCGCACCACGTTTTTCGAATGCTGCAGTACCGGAAGGTAATGTACCATCTTCATAACCTGTGAAAGCAGATACTGGTAAATCATAACCAGCTTGTGCGTTAACAGGTTTAGCAATGTTAGCCACATAGCTTGGGCAAGTTGTGCAAGAAGATTTTTCGAAAGTATCTTCGGAATCTTTTGCATCTTTCCATTCTGCTGGAACTTCAACTTTTACAAGAGCGCCAACACCTTCATCAACAGCTTTGTTGTTCATCGCAACTACGTCAGCACCTTTTTTACCATATGTTTTTTCAATGGAGTCTTTTAAGTACTCAACTGCTTTGTCGATAGGAATGATTGTATCTTCAGTCAATTTGAAGAATGCAGCTTGTGTAACCATGTTGATACGGCCACCCAAACCAATTTCAGCTGCAATTTTCGCTGCATTGATGATGTAGAAGTTCAATTCTTTTTCAGCAATTGTACGGCGAAGTTTTGCAGGTAATTTTTCTGCTAATTCTTCTGGAGACCAAGTACAGTTTAATAAGAATGTACCCCCTTTTTTAATACCACGAAGAAGGTCATATTCATGTACATAAGATTGACGATGACAAGCAATGAATTCTGGTTCAGTTACTAAGTATGGTTTGTTAATTGGGTTTTTACCAAAACGTAAGTGAGACATTGTCACACCACCAGATTTTTTGGAGTCATAGTCGAAATATGCTTGTGCATACATATCTGTATGGTCACCGATGATTTTGATAGCAGATTTGTTAGCACCTACAGTTCCGTCGGAACCGAAGCCCCAGAATTTACATCCAGTTAAACCTTCAGTTTTAACAGATACGCCTTCTGCACGGTTTAAGGACAAGTTAGTTACATCGTCATTGATACCCAATGTGAAGAAACGTTTGCCAGCTTCTGCTAACATGTTATCGAATACTGCTACAAGGTCAGCTGGGATTACGTCTTTAGAAGAAAGACCATAACGACCACCAAACACTTTAGCATTGATATTGTGTTGAACAAGTGCTGCTTGCACGTCTAAGAATAATGGCTCAGCTAATGCACCTGGTTCTTTTGTACGGTCAAGAACTGCAACGCGTTCTACAGTTTTTGGAAGAGCCGCTACAAAACGTTCTGTCGCGAATGGACGGAATAAGTGTACTTGTACGAAACCAACTTTACGGCCTTGTGCACGCAAGTAATCTACAGTTTCAGTAGCTACTTGTGCAGAGGAACCCATTGTTACGATTACGTCAGTTGCATCTTCAGCACCATAGTAGTTAAACAATTGGTAGTTACGACCCGTGATTTTGTTGATTTCATGCATGTAATGTTCTACTACATTTGGAACTTCTAAGTAGAATGGGTTAGAAGCTTCACGATGTTGGAAGTAGATATCAGGGTTTTCAGCAGTACCGCGAGTTACAGGAGCATCTGGGTTCAACGCACGTTGACGGAATGCTTCTAAAGCGTCTTGGTCTACTAAAGGTTTTAATTCATCATATTCTAATACTTCGATTTTTTGGATTTCGTGAGAAGTACGGAAACCGTCGAAGAAGTTGATGAAAGGAACGCGAGTTTTTAACGCTGTTAAATGCGCAACTGGAGCAAGATCCATAACTTCTTGTACAGAGGATTCTGCTAACATAGCACAACCAGCAGCACGAGCTGCCATAACGTCTTGATGGTCACCAAAGATAGACAACGCTTGCGCTGCGATAGCACGAGCGGCTACGTGGAATACCCCTGGAAGTAATTCACCAGACACTTTGTACAAGTTAGGTAACATCAATAATAGACCTTGAGAAGATGTGAAAGTAGTTGTCAATGCACCCGCTTGTAAAGAACCGTGAACTGCTGCTGCAGCGCCGGCTTCGGATTGCATTTCAACAACCTGTACAGTATGACCGAACAAGTTTTTACGACCTTGTCCTGCCCATTCATCCACATGTTCTGGCATTGGAGAAGATGGAGTGATTGGATAAATCGCTGCCACTTCAGAAAAACCATACGCTACGTGAGCTGCAGCTTGGTTGCCGTCCATAGTTTTCATTTTACGCATGTTAAAATAGCCTCCTTAAAGCAAATAAAAATTAACACTTGTAGTTACATACAAAATAGGGGGATGTATACAGACTCGTATCCAAGCACTCGCCGGATAAGTCTTCCCCTCTTGAGTATCAAAATGTTTTGAAATATGAATCATTTATTTCTAAAAAGATTGCATATGTTGCAAAAATGTAATAATATATTAGTTATATAGTACCTCTTTGCAAATTTGTGAAGTAGCAACTCTACTTCGTAACAAATTGATATAGCCTTATGGTTTCATTATACATTGAGAACGATAACTTCGCAATACCATATAGACTATATGCATTGCTAATTATGCGATTATCAATTTACATTTATACATGCATTGTTGCTCAAATAGCATACTAAAAAAGAGGACTTTTGTTATTACCATATTTAAGAGGTGCATTATGGACTTTCATCACTTAAAATACTTCGTAGAAGTGGCGGATCAAAAAAGTTTCAGCAAGGCCGCAAGAAATCTTCACATTTCACAATCTGCTATCAGCCGTACTATAAAAGCTCTTGAAGATGAGCTAGGTGTGGTATTATTCATTCGTAATGCAAAATCCGTTGAAATGACTGACGGTGGCACCATCTTTTTAACCCATGCTAAACGGGTTGTGTTCATGTTTGAGCATTTAAAAATCGATTTCGAAAATGAATTCCGCCTAGAGCAAGGCTCTGTATTAATTGGATTACCACCAGTGACAGATGCTCCTATCTTTGCGCAATTATTAGGTGAGTTTAAACAAACCTACCCTCAAATCGAATTAGAACTTTATGAACATGGTTCTAAAAAAATAGAAATCTCTGTCCAAGAAGGTCTCATCGACGTGGGCATCATCTGTACTAAACCTAATGCGAAAGAATTTGATTCTTTCTATTTAACAAGCGATCCTTTAAGCGTTATC
Organism: uncultured Veillonella sp.; assembly: GCA_963522415.1. Classification (GTDB taxonomy): domain Bacteria; phylum Bacillota; class Negativicutes; order Veillonellales; family Veillonellaceae; genus F0422. The sequence goes on from CAUQZV010000025.1 coordinate 23,234, forward strand.
TTGCCAAAAGATAATCCATTAGCACAAGAAGAAGCTATTTCCCTTGATCAGTTATCAGATCAACCTTTTGTCTTACACAAAGACGACTTTAATCTTCATGATGAAATTGTAAAATCATGTAAATCTGTAGGTTTCCAACCTCATATTGTGTTTGAAACTAGTCAACGTGATTTGATGTTACAAACCGTTGCTGCTCACTTAGCAATTGCTTTATTACCTAGCCGTCTATGCCCTACGGAAGACGAAAATACGAAAGTAGGATCCAGCGTGGTAGTACGTCCTTTAGTAAACCCTGAAATTATGCATACCTTACACGTGATTTGGAAAAAAGGACATTATCTATCTCATGCATCCCGCTTATGGTTAGACTTTGTGATGGCGCGTTTGCCATTAATTCCTGGCGACACCAATGAAAAAACAGCTGAGTAATCTACTTTTGAAAGTAGGCACACTCCTACGGAAGCCCCTATTCTGGATTATCCTCTACGTACTAAGCAGTACCTATTGGATGATATCACAGCAACTAGAAATTGACGCTCTGAAAGAACGCATCGATACGGAGCATACCATGGAACATAGCGATACCTTTCACTATCGCTTGACCAACCTAGAAAACATCAGTAACTCTCACGGAGAGCGACTGAAAGAATTAGAACGTGACAGCTGGCAACTCAAACGCTTTGCCAACCAACACCAGTTCCGCATCATGCAACTCGAATGGGAACATCCTAACATCGAGGCTCCAGAACCAAGCAAAGCAACACCGGTCAAAACACCATTCAAAGCAAACCCAACCAACGTCCCAGACGTTAAAAAATAGAAGTTCTTTACCAAAACTGGTGAACGGTCATATAATAAATTGGCTCTTTATCAAATATGGGAATTGCCCATAAAAAAGTCTTAGCACTAGCTACCGAAATAGCTAGTGCTATTCTTTTTGCTAAAAACATAAATGACTGCAACCTGTGTCTACCACAAGTTACAGTCATTTGTTTACTGTTTATACCTATTCATCCTCTGTAATATAAAATCCATCATCATCACTATACACTCGTTTACCAATTATTGTACGTAGCCCTTTTATTATCTCTATATCATAAGACGCAAATTCTATATAACACTTTTTAGATCCTTTTATATTTAATTCATCATAGAAGTCCCCCACCCCACAGAACCATTCATCCATAATATCTTCTAATAGAAACTGCGATATATCTGAAGCATCTTCACCTTCTCCTAATTCAGATTCTTGCACAAATGACAAAGAAGTCACATACTCTGTCACTTCCGAAGTATCATATTCCATAATCACATCATCTACATGATTATTCTTTCTAAAATATAACTTGTCATTATATGTAAGCGCATAGCCTTTATATTTTTCAATATATTCCCACCCCTCTATATCTCGCACAGCCTCTGCCTCTTCATCTGCTGATTGAGTAAACTTTGTCGATAATCTATCATCATTTACCTTCCTAGTCACCTTATAAATATCAGGCAACACCATCTCATATCTTGGATCATCATACTTTGGGCTTTTAAAATTCTCAATATTCTTCATATTATTCCCTTCCCTACCTAAACTTCATGATTACATAAAAAAATATATACTATTATATCATTAAAAATCCCACTTGCGACGCCTACCTCAGCACTGACTGTATAAAAAGAGGGGGATATATGTCTGTAAAAAACGGCTCTATAATAAATGTTGGGGCTACTCATATAAGAGTAGCTGCCAACATTCTT
>CAUQZV010000026.1:0-24431 GCA_963522415.1 uncultured Veillonella sp.
CAGGGAATGCGACGATTTCTCTTAAAAATTTTGTCATCGCTGGTCCATAAGCTTCTGCTGCTTTTTTTACTGCTTGTAAATCCATTACCATTTCCTCCTTAAACACACATATACGTATACGTTAAAGTTAAAATTAACTGTATATGACTAAATAGTTATATTAAAATTTTCCTTGCCATACGATTTCTTGATATCGTGTTGGATCTGTATCCCCTTCTGTGGAGAAACATAGAACTTTGGAGTCTTTTGTAAGGCCTAAGTCTTCACGTAAATCTTTATATTCATCCATTGTCATAGCCGCTGCTACTAAACCAAATGGTACGGCACCAGATTCACCAGATGTAATGCTAGCATCACCTTTGATAGGAGCTGCACTCATGCGCATACCTAGAGATGCTACCCAGTCTGGAGCGGATACGAATACATCCACATGATTTTTTAGGATGTCCCAAGAGATTGTATTTGGTTCACCGCAAGCAAGGCCTGCCATGATAGTTTGTAAATCACCACCAACAATGCGTAAGTCTCCATCGCCTGCTTTAGCACCTTTGTATAAGCAATCTGCTGCGGATGCCTCTACAACAACAATTTTTGGTTTCACAGGAGCATCTTTATAGCGGTTTACTACATAACCAGTCACAGCACCTGCTAAGGAACCTACACCTGCTTGTACGATGACATGTGTTGGTACATCTACGCCTGCTTTTTCAAGCTGCTCTGTAGCTTCTAATGCCATTGTACCGTAACCTTGCATGATCCATGCTGGAATTTCTTCATAGCCATCCCAAGCCGTATCTTGGATAACAACACCATGGTTTACTTTTTTAGATTCTGCCGTAGCTAAGCGTACGCAATCATCGTAATTCATTTCTTCAATCGTAACTGTTGCACCTTCTGCTGCAATGTTTTGTTTACGAGTTTCTGTAGAACCTTTTGGCATGAATACTACAGATTTTTGACCCAATTTATTAGCTGCCCATGCTACGCCACGACCGTGATTACCATCTGTAGCTGTGAAGAATGTAGCTTGACCAAATTCATCACGTAATTCTTTAGATGTTAATACAGAGTATGGTAACTCAGATACTTCTTTGCCTAATTCTTGTGCCACGAATTTAGCAATCGCATAGGATCCACCCAATACTTTGAAAGCATTCAATCCAAAGCGATAAGATTCATCCTTGATGAATAATCTGTTCAATCCCAAATGCTCTGCCATGCGTGGTAATTCAGTTAATGGTGTTTCTTCATATTGTGGGAAACTTTTATGAAATTCACGCACACCTTCACTTGCTTGTACACTCATAATATGCGTATTTAGGTCTTCAGACCCAGGCATATTATTTTTCACCCATTGAATCCGTTCCATGTAACTCCTCCTCTTCTTTCACTTGATTTAGGTCGTTATATAATGTAAATTTGGAAACGTTAAAATACTCTGAAATTTTGTCAGATGCTTTTGAAATCAAAAAAGCGCCCTGACAATATAAATACCGTATTGCTTCCAGGCGCTCATTCTTATTCATTAAATGTGCTGGCCGCCCTACTACTTTTTCAGCTTGAGATAACATATCGCTCAATAAATCGCTAACAGATGTAACAATTTTTTCGCTTTTTGTTTCCCACGCACGATTACTGGATGTAATAATCCGATCTAAAGAGTTTTGCAATGTAATGAAATCAGTAATATCATAGTTGATACACAATAAATACTGTAATTTATCATTATCATCACGTATATACATCGTCGTCGATCGAAGAACTCTTCCATCTTTGGTTCGTGTAAGATAAGCTTGTTTACCCTGACACTGACCATCGTCATTTCGTATCGCATCTAGTACTGCATGCGAGGCGCCATCACCTACATTTCGGTTAGATATATCCCCGTGCTCAATATACACAATAGAACTCTCTAATGTTTCTATTTGCACGTCGTGAATTAACACTTCACATGAAGCTCCAAATTGTGTCGCAATACCATGCGCAATTACCTTTAATTGTTCTAATTTCATACTTGTCTCCTAACTATTATTTAGGCTTTCTAACAATTTATTAGGTATGCCCTTATTATAGCACTGTCATATCTATAATTCAACACTTTTTCTAAATATTTTTTAGGTTTTCTAATTTTTTGTTAGGTGATAATTTTCACAGCCTAGACATATAAAAAGATAGAGGTAGGTTGAGTCAACACTTCAACCTACCTCTATACTATATAAGAGTTCTTTATCTTAGTAAGGAACTTCTGTTTTACGAGCTACACCAGTTTTGATAGCTGTTTCAGCTACTGCTTTTGCTACTGCTAATGGAACACGTTTGTCGAATGCATTCGCTACTACGTAGTCTTCTGCTAATTCTTCATCTGTTACAAGAGCTGCTAGCGCCTCAGCGGCTGCTAATTTCATTTCATCATTGATTTCACGTGCTTGTACATCGATGGCACCACGGAAGATACCAGGGAATACGTTAACGTTGTTAATTTGGTTCGGCGCATCGCTACGACCTGTACCCATAACACGTACGCCAGCTGCTTTCGCTTCTTCGTACATAACTTCTGGAACTGGGTTAGCCATAGCAAATACGATAGCATCATCCGCTAAGCTTTCCAAAATTTCTTTTGTGAAAGCACCTGCTGCAGATACACCTAACAATACGTCAGCACCTTTAGCAATCTCTGCTAAATTACCAGTTTTTGTTTCTTGACCTAATATTTTGATCAACTCAGCTTGTAAAGAATCAAGACGCTTGTAGTCTTTGTTCAATACGCCAGAGCTTACCATTAATGTAATGTCACGAGCGCCTGCTAAGTATAATAGACGAGCGATATTAGCCCCCGCTGCACCAGCACCATTTACAACGATTTTCACTTTGGACAAATCTTTTTTTACAAAGCGAAGAGCTGCTTTTACACCCGCTAAGCAAGCGATCGCTGTACCATGTTGATCATCATGGAATACAGGGATTTCTAACTCTTTTTTCAAGCGATTTTCGATTTCATAGCATTTAGGAGAAGAAATATCTTCTAAGTTAATGCCAGCAAAGTTTTTTTGCACCAATTTCACAGTGTTGATTAACACGTCTGGATCTTTTGTATCGATGACCAAAGGAATGCAATCTACATTGCCGAAACGTTTGAACAATAAGGATTTACCTTCCATAACTGGAATCGCAGCAGCTGCTCCGATATCACCTAAACCCAATACACGAGTACCGTCGGATACAACGGCTACCATATTAGAACGACATGTTAAGTCGAAGGATTTGTCTTCATCTTCTTTGATGTGAAGGCATGGCTCAGCTACACCTGGAGTGTACGCCACTGTTAAGTCATGAGCATCTTTTAATTCATATTTTGTTCCAGTTTGCAAGAAACCTTTTAGTTCCAAGCGTTTTTCAATTGCCTCTTGTTTTACGTCCATGGGAAAACCTCCTAGATTTTCAATGATGGTAAGTTTCTACCGTAGAATATTTCCGCCATCTCTTGTTTGAGTTGTTGGTTAATTTGTTTGCGCTCTTTTAGGGTCAAATCTTCTTCGGTAATACCAAACAAATAATTATTAATGTCGTACTCTTTCAGCATCATTTTGGTATGGAAAATATTTTCTTGATACACATTCACATCGATCATATTGTATAGATTACGAGTTTTAGAGTTAATGTAATTTTGAATGGAGTTCATACGATGATCCATGAATAATTTTTTACCATGAATATCACGAGTGAAGCCACGTACTCTATAATCTAAGCTGATGATATCGGAATCAAAGCTATCGATGAGATAGTTCAATGCGTTAAGGGGAGAGATTTGACCACATGTGGACACGTCGATATCTGCACGGAATGTACTTACTCCATTATCTGGATGACTTTCAGGGTAGGTATGAACCGTCAAATGAGATTTATCGAGATGCATTACCACATCATCTTTATCTACTTTATCAACAGGTTCTTCCGAAATCAGAATGGTTACGCTTGCCCCTTGTGGATCATAGTCTTGCTTTGCCACATTCAGCACATTGGCTCCGATAATATGTGAAACCTCTGTTAAAATATCAGTCAGGCGCTGTGCATTGTAAACTTCGTCAATGTATTCAATATATTGGCGTTTTTCTTCTTCTGTACGCGTATAACAAATATCATAAATATTAAAACTCAAGGTTTTTGTTAAATTATTAAACCCATAGAGTTTCATTTTATTTGATTTTACAGATGTATCCATAACTTAATATCTGCCTTCCTTATAATACCTACCATTATTATATCGAATTACATCCATATATTCAAGACTTTCGATATAAAATTTTTCATTTTTTATTAATTACTTAATTATAGTGTGTCGCAATTGCTCCACCAATGCCCGTAGCGCCTTACCTCGATGGCTAATAGCCTGTTTTTGTTCCATAGAAATATTGGCCATCGTCGTTTTTAATTTTGGAATGTAAAAGTATGGATCGTAACCGAATCCACCTTTTCCCATTGGGCTTAGCTGAATAAGTCCTTCACAAGTGCCTGTAGCTCGAACGCATTGTCCATCCGGTGTAGCCCATACAAGAGCACATTGATAACGTGCTGTTCTATCACTTGGAGTAACATCCACCAATTCCGCTACTAATCGCCGATTATTATCTTCGTCACTGCGATGCAATCCTGCATAGCGCGCAGAATATACACCTGGTGCACCGCCTAAGGCATCTACTTCTAAGCCAGAATCATCTGCCACACAAGGTAAACCACAAGCCTCTGCATAGTATAAAGCCTTTAATTCTGCATTTTCCATAAAAGTAGTGCCAATTTCTTCTGGTTCGTCAATATCTACAACATCATCTATAGTACGCACTTCAAAGCCTAATTCTTCAAAGGCTGCGGTAAATTCCCGAATTTTTCCTTTATTCCGTGTGGCTAATACCACTGCTTTCGGTGCATTTTCGTGACCCACCATATGTCCAATTTCACCTAATGCTTCACGTTGTACCGCCATTAGTTGTTGTGTACCAGCTTCACCTAAATCTAATAGGCTATTCAACTCATCTCTTGTGAAAGTCCCATGTTCACCTGTTCCTTGCACTTCTACTAATTCGCCTTTACCGGTACAAACCACATTCATATCCACAACGGCCGTGCTATCTTCTTCATAGCACAAGTCTAGCATAGGACCATCTTCACCGATTCCCATAGAAATAGCTGCTAAATAGTCCATAACAGGGAATTTGCCATACCCATCATAGATAGAATAGATAGCATCTACTAAAGCTACAAAAGCACCTGTAATAGAAGCTGTGCGAGTGCCACCATCAGCTTGTAGTACATCACAGTCTACCGTAATCGATACTTCGCCTAAAGCCTCTAAGTCTACAACAGCTCGCAAGGCACGACCAATCAAACGTTGGATTTCCACGGTGCGACCTGTCTGTTTACCTTTTGCTGCCTCTCTAGGTACACGAGTGTGTGTAGCTCGTGGTAACAAAGAGTATTCTGCTGTCACCCAACCTGTACCAGTGCCTTTCAAAAAGCGGGGAACGCGATCCTCAACGCTAGCCGTACAAAGGACTTTTGTATTGCCACATTCAATTAGTACAGATCCCTCTGCATAGGCAGTGTAATGCCTAGTAATTTTCACAGGGCGTATTTCTTTTAAACTACGACCATCAATTCGCATCGTCATTCCTCATTTCCCATTACAATCGGATTATACATACCTCTTATTATACACAATCTTAGTACTGATTGGCAATTTGTGTATGCCTTTGACTGAGGGTATTTTATCCCCGGTAAGTAGGCTATGTTTTCTTTTACTTGTCCGTCAGAATGCGGCATGCTTCCTCACAAACGGCACTGCGTAATGTTTGCTGCGGAGCATACCGCATTCTTCTCAACCTTTATCTTATATAGCAAAACTAGCCTACTTACTTGTATACCCTGACCTTATATCTCCATCAGTCAAAGGCACACCTCTACTTTAAGTCTGTTTATAAGATTGTGTATCCTCATCGTTATGCGAGGGGGATCCTCAAGGGGGAAGGGACCTTTTATTATTCCTCTGCCGACAAATTATAAAACCGAACTATATAATGGATGTCCAGCCTGTTGATAGCTCCTTTATCTCCTACCGCGTATATGTATGATTCTAGCTAGAACTATACAAAATGACATTGCGCATTTACTTGCCTGTATTCTATGAGGAAGTAAGTGTAAGGCAAGTGCATTTGTGCACAAAAATACGACATATCTAGTACAAACTATATAATACGGTTTGTGCCTCGTTATGTCGCATTTGCTTTGCATTATTTGATGCCAAAACTCGTAGCATGGAGTTTAGGTACGTTTATAATGTTTGAGCCTTACACTCTCAACATTGAGTTTAGGAACCCTTGTGTTCTTGAGTGTTGTGGATTCCCGAAAACCTGTTCAGGGGTTCCTTCTTCCTGGATTTTGCCGTCTGCCATGAAGATGACTCTGTCTGCTACTTCACGGGCGAATGCCATTTCATGGGTGACGATGATCATGGTCATGTCTTCTTCGGCTAGTTCTTTGATTGTCCGTAATACTTCACTGGTGAACTCTGGGTCCAAGGCTGATGTAGGTTCATCGAAGAGCATAATTTCTGGTTTCATCGCTAATGCTCTAGCAATAGCAGCCCGTTGTTTTTGTCCCCCTGACAAGGTGCTAGGGTATACATCTCGTTTATCCCAAAGACCTACTTTTTCTAGCAAGGACTGAGCTATAGGTAATATATCTGCCTCTTTCATTCCTTTCACCATGCGAGGTGCGACCATGATATTTTCTAGGACGGTCATATGTGGGAATAGGTTAAAGGATTGGAATACCATCCCCATTTTCAGCAAAATTTGTTGCTGTTCTTCTTTCCCAACATAGACCGCCGCTCCTGTGTTCGCCGGTGTGTCCACCAAGGTCGCCCCATCGACGATGATAGTCCCTTTTTGTATGGTTTCTAGTTGCCCTAAGCAACGAAGAAAGGTGGATTTGCCTGATCCAGAGGGACCGATGATGGACACCACTTCGCCACGTTCCATGGATAGTGACACGTCTTGCAAGACCGCCACCGAGCCAAAGCTCTTTTCAATATGTAACATGTCTATGAAAGCCATGGTTTCCTCCTAATCTTCGTAAATCGCCATGCGGCGTTCTAAATATTGATACAGTTTCGTCAACACAAATGTCATAGCCAAGTAGAATACACCAGCTACGACGAAAGCTGTAATGTCGAAGTCTCGTTGTACAATGCTACGAGTGATTCGTAAAATATCATTCATAGCTAAGACATACACCAAGGATGTATCTTTCAGCAGTGTAATCGTTTCATTTGCCAATGGTGGCAACACACGCTTAATCACCTGCGGTAAAATAATTTTGTACATCGTCTGCACATAAGTAAAGCCTAATACCTTCGCTCCTTCATACTGCCCTTTTGGAATGGATTGAATGCCACTGCGGAAAATTTCACATAAGTAGGCAATGTAATTCAACACGAAGGATAACACTGCCGCCGTCATATCGGTCAACTCAAAACCATCAATCATAAATGGCAAACCGTAATAGATGAGCAAAATTTGTAGCATCAACGGTGTGCCACGCATCACGTATACGTAAGCATCCACGATGCTCGTCACCACCCGGTTTGTGCTCAATCGGAGCAGTGCCAAGAGCAATCCTCCTGGCACCGACAAGATGATGACGATGAAGAACAAGGACAAGGTCACTTGGAATCCTCCAGCAATAGCCGGAACTATTTGTAACATATACTCCAATACGTCCATGTTTATTTATACTCCTCTTTCGTCAAGATGGATGTGTCGCCAAACCATTTTTGTGCCAATTTATCAGCCGTACCATCATTCATCACTTCTTGTAATGCAGCATCAACTTTTGCTTTCAACGCAGCATCTTCCTTACGCATACCTACACCTACTTTTTCACTGGCGAAGGAGCCTGTGGCTACGGTGAATACATTGTTGCCTTTTTTGCCGATTAAATAACGACCTACCATTTCATCTACCACGATGGCATCGATGCGGCCTAATTCAAGATCCATGAAAGCATTCACATAATCACCATATTCTTTGATTTCTTTAAAGTTTTTAGATTGTGGATCATTTTTCACCGCTTCTAAACCAGTAGAACCAGATTGAACGCCTACACGTTTACCATCGAGTTGTGCCTTATCTGTAATACCAGAGTCAGATTTGACTGCAATGATTTGGTCCCCTCGAAGATATGGCTTGGAGAACAAAATATTCCGTTCCCGTTCCTTCGTAATGGTTAAGCCATTCCACAACACATCAATACGTTTAGATTTTAGTTCTGCTTCTTTACTATCCCAATCGATGGATTTAAATTCCACTTCAGAACCAATACGCTTTGCCACTTCTTTCGCAAGATCGATATCAAAACCTACGAGTTCACCTTTTTCATCTTTAAATCCCATAGGAGGGAAGTTATCATCTAGACCAATGACAATTTTCTTAGGCACCTCAGTATTCGCCTGCTTCGTAGATGTCCCACAACCTGCCACTAACCCCACAATTACCAATGCACTAGCTGCTGCTAATACTATTTTAGAACATGTTTGTAACCAATTCATAGTACTTTCTCCTCTCTACAGTTATGTAATCTCTATTTCATGATTACATTATACTTTAGTTAGTTAAAGTTGTAAAGAGATAAACTACAAATTTTATCATGTATTATGAAAGTAATTTATACTGACAATGCCCTTCCAACAACTAACTATCAAAACAAAAAGCGATATAGTAAGTTATGTACTCACCATATCGCTGATTTGTTCTTTACCTATATATTTTATATCAAGCCATGTTCTTTGCCTATTTCATTTATTTCTTTTAACGTTAAGTTAGTAATCTTAGCAATCATCTGCATGGATATATTTTCTCGAAGCATTTGAACGACAACTTCAGTCTTCGCTTTAGCCTTACCTAGATTTTCACCTTCTACTAAACCCTCTGCTCTTCCTTCAGCCACGCCTTCTTTCCAATATGTATAATGATCCATTGATAGCATTGAATATTCCTCCCTCCAAGTCTCACAATGTTTTGCTTCATCTACGGCACTTTCAATTTCTCGTAGTAACTCATCCGATGCAGCATGACCGTCCACATAATCTAAGAACCGTTGCAACGGCTTCGAAATATCATCCATTTTACCCTTGGTACTTAAAAACAATTTTGTAGCCCCATCATTCAACAGAATATCATGTTCTTCCATACAAACATTTTTGAATGTGTACTTATGACGATTTCCAGTAAACACAGGGAATGTACAAATAAAAATAATATACGAATCATTTAATGTCATGTACTTCTGCCCTTTTTGTAAATGATACATATCCAAAATACTTTGGTAAAAGCGTGTGCGCTTTACCAGTTCTTCCATATCCTTGCTAGTTTGCATCTCGATATTGAATACAGTTCCTCTGTCGTCATTCACATAGACATCTAAACGAATACTTTTCGTTTCCAAACTTACATCCAGAGTTTTCTCCTCTTGAATGTAAACGATATCCTTGATATAAATATCCAGCAACCGTTCCAATACTGCCTTACAAATAGGTTTCTTTAGCATGACCTTTTGAAAGATAAAATTGTCCTGAATGGTCAGTTCATCGAATGATTTAATACGCATATAACGCCTCACTTTTATTCTTACCAAAATTATACCACAATTACGTGCTAGGTCGGTAGATACACCTCCACCATGTAGTTGCACTTCTCCTTGAATCTTATCCTTCCTCTAAAATTTCCTAACAGTGAATATTTTCAGAAAAATAAATAAAAAGAACCACCCAGCACCTTGCCAAGTGGTTTTTTATAGTCCTATTCAAGTATTTTTATATCGATTCAGTGCCTCTAAGACTTTCATTTTATCTTGATGACTCAGAAACTGTAAGCTAATAGGCACGATATATATACCGCCCGTTTCTGTTTGCACATACAAGGTTTTCCAATCTTCTCCGAATCCCATGATACCTTGATAATGAACAAAGGTCATATATAAGTCTGGTGCGAAAAAACGTTCAATTCTTTCTTTTACCAATATAGGCGTCCGTTTTAGAATGAGCCCTTCTGTAGCAATATAAATCTCCACATCGTCTTGCTGGTACATGCGCAATAATGCGTAGGCAGATACCACCATAAGAAGAAGCATCCACATATTGAAGCTGTGACCCAGTTCTCGATATAGAAGCACTCCACGATACAGCCCCCAAGCAGCGATAGCTGCATACACTAGTTGAAATCCCCATATCATAACAGAGGAATTATGTAATTCTTCTTGAATCGCTCCACAAGGAAACAGTTCTTCTATTTCTTCACGTTTCATAGTTCCTCTCCTAAACAGTACTCCAACCTCTATGGTGTTCCTACTCAACACCTCTGTAGATACCATATATTCCTTTACTACATACCTATCCTGCTAGATATCCTCACCGCGTCTTAGTATACATGATTAAAAAGATGTAATGAAATGCTGTGTAAACATCTCATTACATCTTCATCATTACTTACGTCGTAAGCCCATAGCTTCTTCTACACGAGCTAATGTTACATTTGCCACGGAGGCTGCTTTTTCAGCGCCTTCTGTCAAAATAGTATCTAATTCTGGGCTGTTAATTAATTCTGCATACCGTTCATGGATTGGTGTCAATGCTCCTACTAATAGGTCTGCAATGTCACCTTTGAAAGTTCCATAATTTTTGCCAGCATACATAGTTTCAATGGCCTCAAAGGAATCTCCTGTTAAGGCATTATAAATACCCATCAAATTAGAAATACCTGGCTGTTTTTCTTTGTCATAGCGCACGACGCCCTCAGAGTCAGTGGCTGCTTTTTTAATCTTTTTCACCACTACATCTGGTGTATCCAACAAGCGGATGGTGGCCCAGTTGTTATCATCGGACTTACTCATTTTCTTTGTTGGGTCTTGCAAGGACATCACACGAGCACCACCGACTGTCGTTTTAATTTCTGGCATAGCAAAGACTTCGCCATATTTGAAATTGAAACGTTGCGCCAAGTCACGAGTTAACTCGATATGTTGACGTTGGTCATCCCCTACTGGCACATAGTTGGTTTGGTATAACAAAATGTCCGCCGCCATCAATGGTGGGTATGTCAACAAACCAGCTGGGATGGTTTCCCCTTGTTTCGCCGATTTATCTTTGTACTGCGTCATACGCTCTAACTCACCAATGGAGCTTAGGGTTGTTAAAATCCAACCCAACTGCGCATGAGCAGGTACTTCGGATTGCACAAACAAAGTCACTTTATTAGGGTCCAAGCCTACTGCTAAATATAAAGCAGCAAGGCTTCGAGTGTTATGGATTAAATCCTTTGGATCTTGTGGCACTGTGATAGCATGTTGGTTCACAATACAGTAAAAACAATCATGGTCATCTTGGAATGTTAAGAAGTTGCGAAGAGCTCCAAGGTAATTCCCAATGGTCAACTCACCGCTAGGTTGTATTCCGGAAAATATAACAGACATAGTATCTCCTATTCTACGGTTACAGATTTCGCCAAGTTTCTTGGTTTATCTACATCAGCACCGCGAGTGATAGCTGCATAATAGGACAACAATTGCAATGGTACAACGGCTAGGATAGGCACTGTGAAAGCGTCAGTTTTTGGCACGAAGATAGTATGGTCCACATATTTCGCCAATTCTTCGTCACCTTTCATACCCACGCCGATTACGATAGCATCACGAGCTTTTACTTCTTTGATATTACTCATCATTTTTTCACGTACAGATTCTTGTGTTGCCAAGGCGATAACAGGAATGCCTTCTTCAATCAATGCCAAAGTACCGTGTTTCAGTTCTCCACCTGCATAAGCCTCTGCATGGATGTAAGAAATTTCTTTCAATTTCAAAGACCCTTCCATAGCTACAGCATAGTCGATTAAACGACCTAAGAAGAAGGCATCTTCTTTATACCCATAATGATTAGCAAAGGCTTTGATTTCGTCCACGTTTTCAAAGATTTCATGAGTCAATGTAGGCAATTCTTGTAAATTTGTCAAAATTTCATGTTTTACCGTTTCATTGATGCGACCATTTAATTGACCTAAATACACAGCCAATAACAATAAAGCTACTAATTGTGTAGTGTACGCTTTTGTGGATGCCACGGCGATTTCAGGACCTGCCCATGTGTAGATGACTTGATCTGCTTCACGGGATACGGCAGATCCTACTACGTTAGTGATACCCAAGGATTTAGCGCCTAAACGTTTTGCTTCTTTTAAGGCAGATAAAGTGTCGCTTGTTTCACCAGATTGGCTGATGACGATGCACAATGTATCTTCATCTGTTAATGGTGTACGGTAACGATATTCAGAAGCGATATCTACTTCTACTGGAATACGAGCTAATTGCTCAATGTAGTATTTCGCTACTAACCCTGCATGGTACGCTGTACCACAAGCAGTGATTAAGATACGTTTGATACCTTTCACTGTATCTGGTGTCCAGTTTAATTCATCATACACAACTTCAGTGGCATCTTTATTGATACGTCCACTCAACGTATCACGAATCGCTTTTGGTTGTTCATAAATTTCTTTTAACATGAAGTGCTCATAGCCACCCTTTTCAGCCGCTTCTGCATTCCATGTGACATGGTAAATATCTTTTTTTACTGGTTGACCAACTCGGTCAGTGATTGTCACGCTATCTGGTGTGACGATAACAACTTCGTTGTCGTTGATGATGTATGTTTCACGAGTGCGTTGAATGATAGCTGGGATATCGGAAGCGATGAAGTTTTCACCTTTTCCTAAGCCCACTACCAATGGATTATCTTTTTTTGTAGCAATGATTTTATTTGGCTCATCGGCACAGATCATTACCAAAGAGTACGATCCTTCGATGCGTTCTAACATGCGACGAACGGTACTTTCAAAGTTACCATCATACATATCACTCAATAAGTGAGCTACTACTTCTGTATCTGTTTCAGATGTAAATTCAACACCTTTAGCCAATAATTCTTCTTTCAATGGCATGTAATTTTCAATGATACCATTGTGCACTACGGCAAATTTTCCATCTGTACTTGTATGTGGGTGCGCATTCATATCGCTTGGACGACCATGGGTAGCCCAACGAGTATGACCGATACCAATATGGCCTTGGTTAGGATCTGCTTTCACCACAGCTTCCAAATTCGCCAAGCGTCCCATTTTCTTTTGTACTTTAATCACATTATTTTCGCCCACTACGGCAATCCCTGCAGAATCATATCCGCGGTATTCTAATTTCTCTAAACCTTCCAGCATAAAATCTGCTGCATTTTCAAATCCAATATATCCTACGATACCACACATGGTATGTACCTCCTTGATTAATTCATTACTATTGCTTCTGAAAGTAGCCTTTGTGCACCTAGTTACCTTAGTGTTTTGCTCTACTTCTACGACTGAATCTAGCCGAGAGGCATCCGCTGAATTTCGATACTCCTCTACCTCGTCCGCTGTGAAAGCTGCCTCTTTCCAGCGCTTGCGCTATTCGCCTGTACGAATTTGGTTCCTCCTTTGTATGTGTTTCGACAGTTCTTTTGACTATGCCTAGGTATATTAAAAATAGTCATAATCAGTAGTATTATACTTCATATGAGCCGTTACTGTAAAGAAATAAACACATATCCCCCCAAAACATTGAAAGACACATGTTCTTATCACCGTACCTTGGTACTAACATATCCCTTAAATAGGCGAAAAGTAATATAGAGGAACGCCAACCTAAGTGTGTCAACATCCCTCTATTACGCTATTATACTATTATGCTTTTATTCTAGTTCTGCATATCTTCATCGCCACAGTCGTATTACCTATGTCGCGATATGGAGTTTATCTACCGCAGTCGTATTGCCTATATTGTCATATGGGTTCATCTATGGCAGTCGTATTCCTTAGAAGCTGAACTGGCCAATTCACCTTATAAACCCGCCTTCCACTTACGCCTCTTCTGCAATGATCCCATCACGACATACTAGTCGATGATTCCCTACCGCCGCAGCCTCTTCTTCACTGTGCGTAACCCACAAGCAGGGGATAGCCCATTCAGAAATAATAGCTACTAAATCTTGTTGCAACTGAGCACGTAAGTTCACATCTAATGCCGTAAGCGGTTCATCTAAGATAAGTAACACGGGTTTGGAGTACAGGGCTCGCCCTAACGCCACTCGTTGTTGCTCCCCACCAGACAAGCCTTTGGCTTTCTTTTTTAGATATGGTGTCAATCGTAAACGTTCCACAATATGATCGAATAATTCTGGAGAACCTTGTTTACTATACCGAATATTCTCCTCTACAGTCATATGGGGAAATACAATATTGCCTTGCGGCATATAACCAATGTGTCGTTCTTGGGTAGGTGTGCCCCTTCCCTTTTCGAACCATACTACATCATTGGCTGTAATCCTACCTGTTTTCGGTGTCAATAGTCCACACAAAGCTTTCAAAAAGGTAGATTTTCCACTCCCAGAAGGGCCCATCAGTGTGGTAATCCCCTCTCGTAAGGTTCCTTGGGCTTTCACCGTAAAAGTTCCTCGTTCTATCATAATGTCAAAGGAAATCATAGTACCTCCTTACCGATTCGAGAAGAGGGAACCCTTGGTGAGACCTTGAATGGCCCACACAAGCCCCAATGTTAAGATACAAATATAAACTACAAGTTCAAAGGCCCCACTATAATCGCCAAATTCCACGAGCGAATAAATGGCCAGTGGCATCGTCCTTGTCACACCTGGAATGTTGCCAGCAATCAATATGGTAGCACCAAATTCACCTAAGCCACGAGCAAAACATAGGATGGAGCCACTGAGAATCCCTTTCCATGCTAAAGGCAAGGAAATGGTCCAGAACACTCGAAACTCGGAGGCCCCCAAGGTGCGAGCTACGTCTTCCATATCTCGATCGATAGCCGCCAACGCTGTTCGTACGGACTGATAGAAGAGAGGAAAACTGACCACGGCGGATGCAATAATGGCGCCTAGCTTGGAGAACACCACTCTGATACCGTGAGCCTCTAACCACGCCCCAAAGGCATTACCTGGAGAGAATATGATAAGCAACACAAAGCCTAATACCACCGGTGGTAATACCAAGGGCAGTGTAAAAAAGGAATCAATTAAAGATTTCCCTGGAAAGGCATAATGTTTCATCACATAGTTTAAACTTAGCCCGATGACCATATTAATCAATAAGGCGATAAACGCCACTTCTACGGATAACTGTAAAGCTATCATTGTTTCGCTGGTTCAGCGAAGCCCCATTTAGCCAATACTTCGCTAGCTTCTTTACTTGTTAAGAATGCATAGAAATCGTCTGTCAATTTATTTTGGTTCTTTTTCACCACACCGATAGGGTACTCAATCGGTGCATGTAATTTAGCATCCACTGTAGCAGAAATATCTACTTTTTCTTTCAATGCCAACGCATCTGTTTTGTACACAAATCCTACATCAGCTGCGCCTTCTGCAATGTATGCGCCTACTGCTTTTACGTCTTTTGCAAATACAACATTAGGTTCTACAGCATCCCACAAATTCGCTTTTGTTAAGGATTCTTTCGCATATTTACCTGCTGGTACTGTTTCTACAGTGCCGATAGCTACGCGTTTTGCATTTGTAATATTGTCTAATGTCACAGCCTCTTTACCTTTTGGTACGATCATTACCAATGTGTTAGCTACGAATGGACGAATGTTATCCATCAAGCCTTTTTCGTTCAATTGGTCCATGTTCTTTTTGTTTGCAGAAATAAAGATACTGGAAGGTGCTCCTTCTTCAATTTGCTGACGCAAAGTGCCAGATCCTGCATAAACAATATTCACTTGTTCTGGTTTTAAGTTATGTTTTTTCACATAGTCTGCTTTTAATTCTTCCAACGCTCCTTGCATACTAGCTGCTGCAGATACAGTGATGGTTTCATTCGTCGATGGTGCTGTAGACGATGTAGTGCCTTGTCCACCGCAGCCAGCTAATGCCAACATACCTGCCATAACTAAACCCATTAACCAATTACGCTTCATAATGATATCCTCCCATTTAAATAATATACAATTAGAAGCTTACTACATATTCTCATTATACAAGAAAACTGATATTAAGCAAATTGATTTTAGTTATATGTGGTACAATAGAACTGACAACTATACAACCTAAGGAGGTTATCCACTATGGATTTATTTTTTCACATCATACTGACTAGTATCGTCCCTATCCTATTACTCACACTTATGGGGGTCCTCTTAGACCGGTGGTTTCACCTCGATCTACGAACCCTGAGTAAATTAAACTTTTATTTATTTTTGCCCGCTTATATTTTGAAATCCTTTTACGTCACCGATTTAACCCATGAAAGCTTCGAAATTTTTGGCTGTGCTCTCATCATTTTATTTGCTAACTCAGCCTTAGCAGGCATCGTCGCTAAGTGGCAAGGTTATAATTTAGGAAAAACAGAAATCGTCCGCAACGCAGTGATGTTTTCCAACATTGGTAACTTAGGAGTAGCCCTAGGCACTTTCGTCTTTGCCAACGAACCATACATCATCGATGGTGATACTCCCTATTTACATGATGGGGTCATCGCTATTATCGCTACCTTTATTATCCAAACTATATTCTGTAATTCTTTAGGATTCTATCAAGCTGGTAAAGGAAAATTAACCACTGCAGAATCTTTACGTACTATCTTACATATCCCTATCATTTACTGCGTACCTATATCCATCATTGCTCATTACTACATTCCTATCGATTTCACCCAAACCATTATATGGGGTCCTTTAGATATCTTTGGGCGCTGCTTTGTTGGTGCCGCCATGCTCACTCTAGGAGTACAGTTGAATCGAACACCTTGGAACTTCATCAAAAAAGATGTAATGATTACATCCTTCTTGCGATTAATCGCAGGTCCTCTATTAGCATTAATCGTAGTACTTCCTATCACCATGTACTACACCCCATTAAGTGCTATTGCAGCGCAAAGCATTATCATCGCTTACGCAGTTCCCTCAGCAGTAAACACCGCCCTTATGGCAGTAGAGATGAACAATAACCCAGAATTAGCTACTCAAATCGTACTAGCTACTACAATTCTTTCCTCTTTCACCATGCCACTGGCTATTTTATTAGCCTATTATGTATTCCCTTTATAAGATGGTCCACGTATTCCTATATCACACACACTGATGTGCTGAACTATGTGATCCATATCAGGTGTAAAGTTATACGTTAAAAAGACCATAGATTCATTAATATTGCTGCATATATAGTAGAATAATTGTTTTATGAACATACCCTATCCATTACTTCCAATACACTCAATGGATAGGGTATATATATGCAAAAAAGGTTGCTTTCGCAACCTTTGCATACGTTCTTTGGTTATTGATGACTTACATGTTCTAACCCTTGACGGATTAACACGATAACATGATCATCATTCAATCGATACCAAGCTGTTTTTCCTTCTTTTCTAAATGTTACTAGTCTTGCTTGACGCAACACCCGCAACTGATGAGATATAGCTGATTGGCCCATATCCATAGCATCTGCAATTTCAGTCACACACATTTCCTTCTGAAGCAGATGTCTAACAATACGCAACCGCGTTGGATCCCCTAGGACCTTAAATAGTTCAGCTAACAATTGTGTTTCCAACTCTTGTTGATTTGTTTCCATCTTAACCTCGCTATCATATAGTAGTATTCGATCTCTCTAGTTAGAGTTCGGTATTACTATTATATCATCTTTTTCCTGTTCTGTATCACCAATTTTTTCCAAAAGAACTCGAGAATCTTTTTCTTGATCTACGACGCTCTCCGGTGTGGCTAATTCTAAGGGTACACCTTTGGCATAGACACCAGTAACTACCCCATATCCATCATGTAATTTCATAGTACCAATCAAAGTACCACGATAATTCGTATAGAATTTTTTATCCACTTTACTAAGGTCTACTTTGACACGATTGAAAGGAATCACAAACTCCACTACACCATGGTCAAATCGTTTTACATTAGCACGAATGTACTCTTGATCCTTCGGGGTTTCATCTGTGGCTGATACCACTTGTAACACACCGGACTGTTTAGGTGTGACAATAACATATACCTCATGACCTACTTCTGGGGTTTGCTTCCCCTCCCAATTTGCATAAGACCCTAAAAACTCTATCTCTAAGTAATCTGACGGAACCCATCCGATGTGTCGACTTACTTTCACAGGCCATTGGTATTCAGCCCCACCTTGCAGTAAAGTCGTATATCGTTGTTGAATGTAGAATTGACTTAACAAGGCAACGATAGCAGCAAGAGCAAAGAAAATCCATTTTTGATATTTCATCATTCTTCCTCCTTTACCATTGCTGTAGGTTCTACACCGTTTGTTTCCTCTGATACAGCTTGTTCCTCTATGGTTGCCACATCAGCTACTTGTCGACGTGCTTGTCGAACACGTTGATTGACCGTAGCACGTTGTTTCCCTTTACGCCATAAATAAATGGCATTAATACCAAGTACAATGATGCCTAGTACTAAGAACGACACGCCCCGTTCGATGAACGTAAAGCTAGGATCAAAGAAGCGTGCTCCAAACATAGCAATCAAGGTTAATATGCTGCTATTGAGTAAACTCACCTTTTTCACCAATGTGCCACGAATAAAAGTCACTAACGCAGCCACAAAGATATACGCATTAAATAGGATGGATGTCAAAATAGGAGTCGACCCAGAGACAGTGACCACATAACATCCAAAGATTACAAAAGGAATTAAGCCGATAGCACTTTCAATCCGCTTTGCCAACACTAAACGACGCAATACGAGGAAGGCTACCCCAAGGCTTAACAACATGCAACACCATAACCACCATGCCATGGAGCTTTCACCAATGCGAACCCACGTGCTAAGGTATGTCCCTTCCACAATGGTGTACAATAAAGCAATGGCACCTACCCCCTTACAAGGCAACGCTAAGAGGGTAATTTTCTTTTCCAATGTACCT
This sequence comes from uncultured Veillonella sp., assembly GCA_963522415.1. Lineage (GTDB taxonomy): Bacteria > Bacillota > Negativicutes > Veillonellales > Veillonellaceae > F0422. The sequence goes on from CAUQZV010000026.1 coordinate 19,043, forward strand.
AATCCATACGTGACAGCACCCAGTACACTGATAAAAAATAGATTCATTTGCGGCTCATAGGTGGATAAAGTGAAAAATACTTCTCCAAAAATAGCACCTACAAATGCCCATGATACGGATACTAATAAAGGATCTTTCACCTGTTTATAGTTACCAAAACGACGAATGTAGTATGGAACTGCTACTAGTAAAAGGCCTCCTACGGCAGCTGGCCCTACCCATGCATTTAAAGGATGATTAGAAAAGCTCCATCCCAAGACACCAATGAGGTACAATATCATCCCCAATGCGGAATCAAGAATATAAATGATAGGCAAAGAACAACACAGAATAATGAGCACGTATAGGCCCATATGTTCCCCTGTATAATAAGTATCTGCCACTAATAGGGTAGACGTCGTTAATATCCCCATATAGATGACGGTAATTGCTTCCGCAATCATGCTAGCTGGCTTGGCTTTCCATACACCACCCCCTACAATGGTGATTGCTAGCAGTAGGATGACTAATGCCCAATCAAAGCGTCCATTGGGGGAAAATCCATACCAATACCCAGCAAAGAGCAAAATAATTCCTAGTAAAATGAGCGCAGCGCCCCCTAATATCGTAATCAGCCGCGTCCAAGATGGCCCCTCTTTAGGAATGAACCCATACTTGGCTTGTAACTGGCGGCTTTGTTCCTCTGAAATGAGACCTTCCTCGTGCCACTGCTCAAGTTCTTCATGTAACCAACGTATATGTTTTATACTCATATATATCTCCATAGAAAAAGGCTTTGCTCAGAGAACAAAGCCTTGTATCCTATTATTTAACAATTAATACTGGACATGTGGAATGACTAGTTACATAACTACTTACACTACCCATAAACAACCCTTTCAAAGGGCCTAATCCACGGCTCCCCATAACAATTAAGTCTGCATCATACTTTTTAGCTACTGCTAATACTGCAGGTCCAGGAGAACCTACTTCAAAGACGCATTTTACTTTCATATCTGCTGGTACATCTTCTGCTACTTCGCTTAAGATTTTTTTACCAGTTTCTTCCATATCTTCTGCAATTTGTTCAGATACATAACCACCACTGATTGGAGTTTGGTCAAAGTTAGAAATTGCGGATACAATATTCGCTACATGCACCAAAATCAATTCCGCATCATTACGTTTTACAATTGCCAATGCATGTTCTAATGCTCTTTTACCATTTTCCGATCCATCTGCAGGAACAATTATTTTTTTATATTCCACCATAGTAAGACCTCCTCCGAATTGTCACTGTGCTACTATGTAACTTGTCTATATCACTAGAATTCGACATAGACTTGAAAATTCCTTTTCTTTACTCTTATTGTCTCACAAAATCCGAATCTTCGCAAATGAAACTTGCGTCACGATGATATCTTATGGTGTTCTTTGGCAACATTAACGCACACTGAAAGCACAGCATAGGTTCTAAATCGAAGAGCAGGGCACAAAGTTATTCCCTTCATTTCTGCCTTGCTTAGCAAAGGGAAGACCGTGGCACACCTCTCCACAAACTGATACTCCGTTAGGTTTGCTCCGAGGCATGCCACGTTCTTCTTAGATTAGCATAATTCTAATAAATACAAATATCATTTCATATACTAGAATCTATTTACCCATGCCCTGCTCTTCATCCATATACTAAATATAGATAATCAACATCGATACGTGCTTGCTGTGCTATACCGACTTTGTCCTATCATTACAAACGAACACCTACAAGAGTATATCCTGCCACTGCGTTTCTACGGAGAGGTATACTATGTTTACTTTAGAATATGCTGCATTCTTCTTGTAATATATCTCCTTAGAACTCAAGAACTGCAATTACCATTATCTCAAAATCTTTTTAAATACATTTTCTTTCATGTACATAAGATACGTAAAATTTTTATTCTATACTTAATTCTATAATATGCACTTTTACATTATGTTCCTCAAAGTTATAAGAAATAACTCATAAAAGCGTATATTCTTATTTTAGTCGAATTAATGACAGTAAAATCGCTCCAATAATTGGGGAGATAGACAATGCCATTAAGGCTGTTTGGTAATTGCCTGTGGCTGTCAATACTGTGGACAAGATGATAGGTGCTGTGAGGGCTCCTATTTGGTTGAACAAGTTTACGAATCCTGCTGTGGTTCCCCGTAGTTCTGGTGGTGCCGCTTGGATGATGATAGCGTTGGTTAATGGGCTATACATAAATGCTCCCATACCTAATAGAGGTGCTGTAATGTATAACATATCTGGATTGCTTGTGTTCGCAAAGATTAGCAAGGCTGGAGAGAACAAAAACATAACGATGGCCGCTAAATAGTTTCTTGGCAAAGAAATTCTATCAGAAATGAATCCAATGGTCGGTTTGGCAATCACTGCCGCAATACCATAAATACTCATAATAGCACCTGCAAAGATAGGTGTCACATGCAATTGTTTCACCAAATACAAGTTAGCCCAAGTGGTAACTCCCCAAGTAGTACCTGTTGCGAAAAATCCCATCACTGCTAACAATAAAATGTTGCGGTTCGTTCCTACAAAACGTAAACTTTGTGCTAACGACATGGACTGTTGCTCTGTGCCTTGCGTCTCTTCTGTTTGTCCTCTTCTGAAAGCCTGTACTTCCTTCACTGTGAATAGAGCCAAAAAGAATACAATTAGTGGTAATAAAGCGGTAATCAAAAATGCCATTTGCCATCCGTAGTGGACAGCCACAAATGGTGCATATCCGTTGACCACGGTAATGCCAAAGGATGTACAGCTCATGAAAATACCTACGGCTGTACCACGTTGTTCTGCACTGAAATGCTCTCCAATAGCTTTCAAACAAGCAGATTGCACAGGACCTGATACAATACCTAATAAAAATCGTAATACTAAGCCATATTCATAACTTTGTACAGTACTCATAAGCCCTGTTACAATAGCCATAGCCACTAAACTACCTAAGATAGATTTACGATAGCCAAATCGATCCGCTAACAATCCACCTGGTAGTACTGTCAATGCATAACCAAAATAAAACGCCGTCAAATAAGACGTTCCTTGTTGTGCTGTAAAATGCAACGCTTCATTTACAATTGGCATCAATGATGACCATGATAAGCGCATAACAAAATTTAATAAAAAAGTTAACCATAAAGTCAGCAGTATACCTGTTTGTGTAAGAGTAAACCCTTTTTTCATATAATACCTCCTATGGAATACCACAAACTATGTAAAGAATATAATCTGCATAAAATTATAACATATGTAGCATAGTTTCACATCTATATTCTTTCATTCTCCTTCAACTGGTTTCACAGTATCATTCTATCATGACAATACAAGAGTGCAGACTTATCCATAACATCTTGTCCTTCAGAATACTTGATCAAAAGCACCTCCAAAATAAGAGATCTAAATATACATCACATTCTGATTGACAAAAGGTCTAGTTCAATGATAGACTATATCTAGTTTTATATTTGGAGAGGTGTCCGAGTGGTTTAAGGAGCTGGTCTTGAAAACCAGTGACTCCGCAAGGGGCCGTGGGTTCGAATCCCACCCTCTCCGCCACAGCAAGCTGTTACCATTATGGTAACAGCTTTTTTATTTCACAAAATCATTACGATGTATATTTCACCTTCAAATTTCAATTTGTCGCAGGATAATGCATAGTCGGTAAATTGATTCTGCTCTTCTATACTAGCAACTGGAATACGTAAGGATAGTATTCCATCTTTTCCAATAGAGTCAAATGAAACTCCTGTTTTTCCTAAAATATCTCCTTCAACACTTCTAATTGAATAGATTAAGAACGTAGGTGTAGCTTTACCATTTATTACTCTTATACTAGCGAGTCCTCTGCCGATGCAACATTGTTTTAATGTAATATTGGTATCTCCAACTGGGGCGCGAACAGACATTAATACATCATTTACCTCGGCAATTTTAATTGGGTTTGTTGTCCACACTCCCGAATCATTTATATATAGACTTCCAAAAGCAATTTTACCTTGATGGAATATCATTCCGTTGCCGTCATTATTATAGCTATTTCCACTTGGTGACTGGCCCATTTCTACAGTAGCAATTCTGGAAAGTGGAGCTAAGTTAGACAATCCAAACATTTCGGCAAATTTGGATTTTATCTTAAATATTTATCTATCAATGAATTCCTTTCAGCTATGAGAATAGCAATTCTTTTTTTAGCATCAAATTTGGATTTGAATCAGCCTATATACTTATGATGTGAAGCTTTTACATTATTCTGATTTACCATTGCATATCTAAGTGTTGTGTCAATTTGCGAGTGACCTAATAATACTTGAACTTGCTCTATAGGCATTCCTTTATCAATAGCTTTTGTAGCTAATGTCCGTCTGAATTTGTGGGGATGCACTTTTGTAGACTTTAAATTAGATCCAATTTTATGCAAAATAGTTTCTATGCCTCGTATTGATAGTCTATTATGTGGGTTATTCAAAGATACAAACAGAGCATTAGTTTTATCATGTCTATTGGCAACATACTCATACAAGTGTATTTTTGTTCTTGCATCAAAATATACCTTTCTCTGTTTATTTCCTTTACCCAAAACTACACATTCACGTTTTTCAAAATCAACATCATTTATATTAAGATTAACCAATTCTCCCACACGAATACCGGTGGAAGCAAGAATATCAATAATGGCAAGGTCACGCGAATTAGTACAACTGTCTCTCATTTGTTCTAATTCTTCATCAGAATACACATCTTTAACGGTCTTACCTGTTCTAATCTTATGGATTCTTCTTGCAGGGCTTTTTACAATATAATTCTCATCTTCAAGCCAAGCAAAAAAGCTTGATATGATTCTTCTGATATTATCAAGCGTCACTTTTCCGGCATTGCTTATATTTTCATAATTAGAAATATAGCTTCTAATGTCATTAGTTTCTACTTGCCTTATAGATTTGTTTATTTTCGTGATCATCTTAGATAGAGTAGTTCTGTAATATTTTAGCGTTTTTTCTGAACAGCCTTCTACCTGTTTTGCTGATAGAAATAATTTTAAAAGTTCATCATTAGATTGCTGAGTGTCTCCGCTGTCTTTTGTGAGCAATGCAAAGCTAGCTTCCAAAACTTCATGTAATTTTGCAAGTTGTTCATTATTTAAAATGCCTAACATTCCCTGTTCGATGGTATTTATCAATTTCTTTTTCATAACAAAACCTCCTTAAAGTGTTTTTGAAAAGGAATACAGGTAATATTAGGCATTTTTTATCTAAAGTGTTTGTCTATTAGTTCTTCGCGTGTTCTATTTAGTTCTTTTAATCTTTCTTGCGCTTCAAATTTCAATTTGTCGCAGGATAATGCATAGTCGGTAAATTGATTCTGCTC
>CAUQZV010000027.1:0-22606 GCA_963522415.1 uncultured Veillonella sp.
GTGTCTGTGTCTGTGTCTGTGTCTGTGTCTGTGTCTGTGTCTGTGTCTGTGCAAGATTATATAGCATCATAATGTGCAGTCAACGTATAATCTTACTCGGATAATAGACTTTTATGAATCTTTACCACAACCTTGCGAATTTCTTGTACCACACTCGGTGCAATCAAGGTACGATGCAATTCCCCAGGATAAAAAATACAATAATCCCCTGGGCGTACATCAATTTTTACCGTACCACCTTGCGCGGGATCGTAAAAGTAACAATCCTTGTCATCATAAGCCTCAACCACGTCCGGAAACGTTTGACGAATGAGAATCTCCATTTCCTCTTCCCCAGTCACTAGAAATTGTACATCCATGTAATCCTTGTGACCTTCAATCTTCGTCTCTTCATAGACCCTTGTGTTCACAATATCCACATTGGCATACATCAAGTCACCCTCAATCGGGTAGCGACCCCCTGCAAACGTCGTGAAATCATGCGCTTTCAAAAACTCAAGAGCTCGCTCTACTGCTTTCGGATATCGAAACTGTGTATAATCAATCACAATATTTTGGTATATCATGACTTACTCCTTTATCTCCATATATAAAAGGCACCCCACAGCGCCCTATGAATCATATCTATCTCTATCTACTATACTAGCAACACCATATAAGGTCAAACACAAATTCTGAGAACCCTAGCAACGCATTCTCATTATCTATTTTAAATTTTCAACTAGATTCACTGTCACATACTATCTTCCTCTGTTCAATAATAATTGCAACTTAATTTTCCAATTACATCAAATTCAAAGGAAATAAAATCTGTATCCCCCCACCCAAGGAACTCCCCTCTTTTATTCTCCCTCAAACTATGCTATACTAAAAACAACAAAGGAAGAGCCACCAACGTGCAGCTAGCGTTAGGCTCATCTCAAGAAATAAACGAAATTGAAATGTGCCTAACGTGTTAAGGTATGGTAGACCTTATACGTTAGGCTTTTTCATTGTCTATTTTACTAGATCAATGAGTTGAATTGCTAAACTAGCAAGTGAAATGATCAAAGAAATCTTTTCATACTTAGTCATAGCAACCACCTCCTCCCATAGTAGGAAGAGATGAGCCCAACAACACGTCATTGACTCTTCAATTAACATTATACTACAAATTACTCGCACTGTTAATTTTTATCAAAAAAACTACTCCTAAGAAACGCCGTTATGAGTAGTAGGCTAGTGGCGTTCCTTACCGACAAAATTATATAAACACAAGAGACTCTACTTTTATTCTCTCACAAACTATGCTATACTAAAAGCAACAAAAGAAGAGCCATCAACGTGCAGCTAGCGTTAGGCTCATCTCAAGAACTATAGAAGCAGAAATTGCCTAACGTGTGAGGTCCGCAAAACCTCTATTCGTTAGGCCTTTTCATTAGCTATAAAAGCAACGAATAACTTCTACGATTAACATAGAAAATTGAATCAATAAAGATAATTTTTCATATGTAGTCATAGTAACACCCCCTCCCATATTAGGAAGAGATGAGCCCAACAACATGTCGTTGACTCTTCAACTACTATTATACTATAAATTACTCGTATTGTTAATTTTTATCAAAAACCTACCCCTGAGGAACGCAGTTAGGTGTAGCAGCCTTGTGGCGTTCCTTACTGACTAACTCACACAAATACAAAAGACCGCAATATACCTCCGAAGAAACATTATGAAATACCGTTTCTGAGGAGGTGTATTGCGGTCTTGCCTTTCACTGTATCAGTTAATAACGCCATAGGCTGTATAACCTAACAAGAGACGATACATTATGAAATACCGTTTGAGAAGGAGTATGCCATGGGCTTCCCTTTGCTCTATTCAGTTAAGAACGCCATAGGCTACATAGCATAACAAGTTACGACTCTTCGTGACCCGCAAATCCCGCAATGATTGTTTCTGCTTGTTTATGTGGCACTTCTTCGTATCCATTGAACTCCATATTAAACACACCTTGTCCTTGTGTCATGGAGCGCAATACTGTTACATAATCTAGCATTTCCACCAATGGAACTTGGGCTTTCACCACAGTGATTCCTTCACGCACGCCTTGATCCATACCGAGTACGCGACCACGACGGCTATTCAAATCACCCATGATATCGCCCATAAATTCTTCTGGTCCGATGACATTCACATTGTAGACTGGTTCTAGCAAAATCGGTTTCGCCTCAGGCACACCTTTTTTCAAGGCTTGGGCTGCCGCCATTTTGAACGCCAACTCCGAGGAGTCCACTGTATGATAGGAGCCGTCTAATAATGTCACTTGGATACCAATCATTGGATACCCTGCCAAAAGACCTTTTTCCAACGTTTCACGAACGCCTTTTTCTACAGCCGGAATGTATTGACGTGGCACTGCGCCACCAAAAATTTTATCGATAAACTCAAACTCACCTTCATATAATGGGGCAATACCAAGCTTCACATGACCATATTGACCATGACCACCACTTTGTTTTTTATGTTTACCTTCTACTTCCACTGTACCTCGAATGGTTTCACGATATGAAATATACGGAGTTTCTAGTTTAGCACGCACTCCATATTTGCGTTCCATTTTTTGTAAAATATGTTCTAAATGCACATCGCCCATACAACGCACTTGCATTTGACGACCTTCCACATCTTTCACCACTTCACACGTTGGATCTTCTTCAGAAATACGTCCCAGAGCGTTCGCTAATTTTTCCTCTTCCCCTTTTTTCTCAGGTACCATAGCTATGCGATATAAAGGTTGTGGGAACCGGATTGGTGCGTATTGTACTTTAAATTCAGCTGTACCAAAGGTATCCCCTGTTTTCGTTTCTGCTAATTTAGGGATGACCACGATATCGCCGGCTTTCGCTACTTCCACTGGTACTTGTTGTTTACCAATTAAGGTCACCATTTTGCCCCATTTTTCTTCTACATCACGGGTCACATTATAGAGTTTATCGCCTACTTTCAATTCCCCAGAGAACACACGGACAAAACTTTGTTTTCCTGCAAATGGGTCAAGGATTGTTTTAAATACGAAACCAGTAAACGGTTTATCTGCCACCACGATATGTTCCTCTTGGGAATCCACACCGATAGCGGTCATCACTTTTTTCGTTGCATCTGGCATATAGCGAATCATACGATCTAAAACTTGGTCCATACCGATACGACTCAAGGCAGTACCACACATAACAGGGCATACACGCCCCGTCAACATACCTTCACGCAAACCTTGACGAATTTCTTCTAAGGTCAATTCTTGTCCATCTAAGTATTTTTCTAATAAGGTATCATTACCTTCTGCAGCCGCTTCCACAGTCATTTCACGAATTTCTTCTACTTTATCGGATAGCTCCGCTGGAACTTCCACTTCTGTCATATTACCGTTTTCATAGACATAGGCAGTCCGTTTTGCTACGTCTACGACACCTTTGAAAGCGGGCCCTTCACCGATTGGAATTTGCAATGGCATAATCGCTTTACCAAATAATTCACGCATTTTTTCCAAAGTACCAAAGAAGTCTGCTTTTTCAACGTCCATTTTATTGATGAAAGCCATACGAGGCATTTGTAATTCTACGCCATACTCCCAAGCGCGAATGGTATCGATTTCTACGCCTGTACCAGCAGACAATACCATAAGCATACCATCAGCTGCACGCAAAGCAGACCGTACCTCCCCATGGAACTCAGAGTAACCTGGAGTGTCGATGAAGTTAATTTTATGACCTTTCCATTCACAAGGCGCCATACCTAATTGAATAGTGACATTCCGTTTGATTTCTTCTGGCTCAAAGTCCATGATATGCTTATTATCTTGACCTTTGCCAACAAAGTCTACCGCACCACAAGACAATAATAATGCCTCTACTAATGCTGTTTTACCCGCCCCGTCATGGGAGACCACCGCCACGTTTCTGATCAAATCACTAGTATATTCTTTCATGAACATCGTCCTCCTTTACAGCCGAAAACAGTCTATTGATTAAGTAATTCTACATACTTTTATAAACTCCTTTGAATATACTAAATTTTATATATGCAAATTGCGCATAGCACAGGGCTATATATGAGAATAACTAGTGCTACGAATACTTTCTCAAATGTTAAAGCCTATCCCGTTACTTCTCTACTAAACTAAAATTTTACTAGGTAAATTCTATAGTTTATGGTATTCTATTAGATATATCATTTCAGCACATACATGGGAAGGGAGTTATATAGTATGAAAGATAATAATTCTAAAACCACATTGCAACGAGGACTGAAAAGTCGTCACATGCAAATGATTGCCTTAGGTGCCTCTGTGGGGACAGGCCTCTTCTACGGTTCCGCCCCGACAATCCAATTAGTAGGACCAGGTGTTATTTTCTCCTATTTATTAACTGGCATCTTTATTTTCTTTTTAATGCGTATGCTAGGAGAAATGTCAGTCCGTGAACCTGTGTCTGGCTCCTTTACCTATTTTGCTAGTAAATATTGGTCTTCCTTTGCAGGCTATTTATCTGGCTGGAACTATTGGATCGTGTACATGCTTGCTAGTATGGCAGAACTGGCTGCCATTTCAGTATACCTCGATTTCTGGTTACCAGGCATTCCGCATTGGATCACTACCCTCGTTTGTATTACTTTAGTGACTGCCATTAACCTGATTAATGTGCGCGCCTACGGGGAAGTAGAGTTCTTTGCATCACTCATTAAAGTGGTTGCCATCATCGCTATGATCGGCTTCGGTATCTTCCTCCTCTTCTTCGGAGATATGGGGACATTCCCGCAAAACTTCTCTAATCTTTGGGTTCACGGTGGGTTATTCCCTAATGGTGCGTATGGTTTCATCGCCTCTATCGCTGTGGTGATGTTCTCCTTTGGTGGAGTGGAACTCATTGGTATCACTGCTGGGGAAGCTGAAAATCCTGAGAAAACTTTGCCAAAAGCAATTAACGAGTTGTTAGCTCGTATTCTGATTTTCTATGTAGGTACGATGACTGTCATCATGGCGCTATCTCCATGGAATGAATTAGGTACACATGCAAGCCCATTTGTTCAAATCTTTACGAACATTGGTATTCCAGCGGCCGCGCACATCTTGAACTTCGTTGTTGTTGTGGCTGCCTTATCTGTGTACAATAGCTTACTATACAGTAATTCCCGTATTTTACACAGTATGGCATTATCTGGTGATGCTCCTAAAATTTTCAAGAATTTAACCGCTACAGGAGTACCATTAATCTCCACCTTATTCTGTGCCTCCTTAGCCTTGATCGTTGTATTCTTAACATATATCTTCCCAAGTGCTAGTGATGTGTTCTTGCAATTGTTGGCTATCATCGTAGCAGGGTTGATCATTGCATGGTTCATCATCCCAGTGACACACCTTAAATTCCGTAAACAATTTGCTCGTGAAGGTCGCTTAGATGAATTGAAATTCAAATCCATTTTATATCCTCTTACCAACTACTTCTGTTTTGCGTTCATCGCTATGGCAGTAGGTGTTATGTTAACAATGGATTCCATGCGCACATCCATCTACATCATTCCCGTGTGGATTAGTGCTCTGTACATTGCGTACAAACTTAAGAAAAAATAATATGTAACGTAAAAAGGATAGCTGAGATTGACTCGGCTATCCTTTTTATTATGTTGATCCTAGTATGAATTTATAAATCTTTAGCAGGACTTGAGTATACCCACATTTAATTTAAAATGTAACACTTTTCCCACCTTGGTAACTACTAAATGATCAGATGGTATTTCTTTTAACTTAGTATCTAGAGTTCGTTTACTCTTACCAATCGCTGCTACAATTTCATCCTTCGTAGCACCTGAAAAGAGAGAAAACATACTCGCTTGTAATGCTACAAAATAAATATCTTGTATCACTTGATCTGTAATTTTGTTTTTTTCTATAAATCTTTCTAACTTTTTTTCTGCTTCACGTAAACGCTTCACTCTCGTTACTAATAACTCTTTTGCATTTTTTACCGTCGCTTCTAAAAGAGTTAAAAATTCAATAATGAAATATGTCAAATCTCCACGATTATATTCTGAATTAGTAATGATAAACGCATCATAATATTTCTTCTGATTATCTTTTATTACCTTAGAAAGTCTTAGACCTATCAGTGGATGGTATTCTCGTGAAATATACTGCGAGGAAATAATCCTAGATGTGCGCCCATTCCCATCATAAAAAGGATGAATATATCCAAACAAATAATGGTAAATAGAGACACGAATTGGTACCTCAATCGTCTTGTCATTGAGTATGCGAAGGGCTTCTGTCATCGTATCAATAATAGCCGCCTCTGGAAACAATCCTTGATGAATAATCTTATCGGTCCCAGTCTTTATATCTACACTATCTGCTCGAAATAACTGTCCATCAGGCCGATCTTTTTCATCAATCTCCGACCATAAAAACGAATCATAAAAGGTACGCAACTCTTCGCAGGTATCTATAGATACGTCATCATTCGTGACATCCAATACTTGCTTATACTTTTCAATAATACTGTGAAAGCGTACAAGTCGATTGCTATCAAACTTTTCCAATGATTTCTTGATTTCACGCCGACTACTGCGGACTCCCTCGATATCATTACTGGATTGTATCTCATCTACCAAAAAACTATTCATAAGATGGCTCAATAATACGGTTGGTAATGGTTTGAGTTCTTTTACAAACTCTGCTGTTTCCTTGTAAATGCGTAATACTAAACTCATCATTTCAGGGGCATAGCAAAAAAATGCTGGAAACGATTGCTTTCTATTATATTCTTTAATTTCAATTGGTAAATGGACGGTAAATTCATTATTAAATCGCTCTTCGTATCTCGCGTTCCAATCTTCTTCAGATTTTCTATATAATTTATACAGAGATTCATATTTCATAAGGGCCTCAATTTTACACACTATATGGGAATCATTCCATTGAAAGCAAGTCACCATTTATTATACTTTCAATAGAAATATCTACCATTTTTGCAAACGAAATTTTCTTCAGTAGAAAAAATCGCATTTTTTGCAAATGAAAGTAACCACCTTTGTATTACATAGTACTATATTTTTCGACTTCCTACAAGAAACAATTATCCATGCCCACCTTAGACTCTATCTATGGAATCCCCCATAGAGACCTAGCTAGAAACTTACACGCATAATAATCCCTCCACAATTTGGCTAAGCCCTTTCAGATGTGATACTATACTAGTAATATATAACCACTCATGATTACGTTATGTGTATGTTATCTTACACTATATGTATGTTATATTTACGAGGTACCACAATGGCATGGCTAGAAATTACATTGACCACGACGCATCAAGCGTCTGAACTTATAACAGATACATTGCTCGCATTAGGCGCTGAAGGTATTTATACAGAGGACCCTGATGAGTTTGATCAACTGACCGATGATGGATTCGGTATTATCAAACCAGACCGTGAGGAGCTCTACGATTCATCGGACGTCATTATGAAAGCCTATATAGATCCCGACCTATATGAGGTTGACCAGTTAGAAACTCTCATAAAAAGCGAGATGCAGCAGTTACAAAGTACTTTCACCATGGAGTTTGGCCCTCTCAATCTATCTATTACTATGGCGGACGAATCGGGCTGGAACGATTGGAAAACACAATATCCCCCTATTCCTATGATGGACAATCTTACCATTATCCCAGATTGGTCCAATTATAGCCCTCGTGAAGGAGAGCACATCATTCGCATTGAACCAGGTATCGCCTTCGGCACTGGGGACCATCCCACCACACGATTGGCCATCCAAACGATGGCGCAGCATCTCACTCCTGACAGTACAGTCTTTGACGTAGGGACAGGCTCTGGCATTATCGCTTTATCTGCAGGCGCTCTCGGCGCTCCTTCTGTCACTGCTTTCGACCTTGATGAAACGGCCACAGCCAATGCTCGTAACCATGTGGCAATGAATCAATTGGAATCTGTGGTGACAGTACAAACAAATAATTTATTAGAAGGAGTGACAAAAACAGCCTCCCTCATCGTAGCGAATATTATTACACCTATCTTGCTACGTTTACTAGACGATGCCTATCGTTGCCTAGAACCTGATGGAGTTTTCATCATGAGTGGCATCCAAGCAGGAGAGGAACAAGAACTCATCAGCGCCTCTACCACTATTGGTTTTGTAAATATATCCACTACCTCTGAAAATGGTTGGATCTGCATCACATGTCGTAAATAGTGGTTAGTACTATGGTTATCTCATGCAACATAATAGCGATAGATTCTTATATCACACATAGAAACTAAATACGGAACAAAAAAGCACGATTCCAAAATTTTCGCACACAAAAAACGCGATTTCGCACACAATTTTAGTTTTCGTGCTTTTTCGCGTTTTTTATATCATTTATAGAATTGGTAAGAATTAGGTTAGTAACTACAGCTATAACAATACACAGCTATTATACTTCTACAATAATTTGTTTCCCGGTTCGCATATGGTAGCACACTAAGCGATACGCTCTAAGGACAAACGTCTTGCCTATGTCTTCTATCTGTCCGCTTACCATATTTGTTACCTCTTGTTGTAAGCCTTTATGACATTGTGTCTCCTTTATCCTGCATGCACTCTGTTTGGATTCCAATACCCCCTCATCAGCATACAAGGAGTCATATACCAAGGGATGTCCTATATATGCCATGGTCACTCGAATTTGATGGGTCTTGCCCGTCCACAAGCGAATGCGCACGTCTGTTGTATCTTTTATCCCATCATAATATAGCACTTCGTATTCCGTTTTGGTCATCACCCCCTCTGGGTGCACCTCTTGGCGGATTCCATCTCCGCTTTTACGGATAGGTAGTTCTAGCACTCCCTTCGCTTGTGCTAGTCGTCCTTGTACCGTTGCTCGGTACCATTTTTCCAAGCAATTATCATCCATCTGCATTTGGTAAAAGTGTTGTGCCAAGCCATGCTTTGCTACTACCACTAATCCAGATGTATCTCGATCTAACCGATTTAAAAATCGTACTTTTCCATAGATTTTACGTATTTGAAAATAGTGAGCTACTCCATTCGCTAGGGATACTTGCCCTTTTGAGTTCATCGTAATTCCCGATGGTTTATCTACGATAAGAACATCTTCATCTTCATAGGCTATTGTTAAGGGCATTTCTATTGGATTATGATCGATGCGTTCTTTTAAAGGAATAATTTCTAATACCATTCCCTCTGAAAGTCCCGATTTTGCCGTACACAGTTGTCCCTCTAATCGGACAGCCTTCGCCCCAAAAAGCTCCTTCATCGTTTTCCGCGGGAATTGATGGGTGTCTAGCCATTCTCCTAACGTCGTCGATGTTGTATTTTCAATTGTATATGTTAAGGTTCGTTTATCTTTCATTAGTTTTCCATTTCATAATAGTAATTGGTATCTAAGTCATCTTATGATTCGTATCTTTTAGACCCTATTGCTATATATCCATCCTTTCACGAAAATATAGCAAACACTTTTTACTTTTTCTATACTATTTTCTGTTATTTTTCTGCTGATTCTCGGCTATTCTACCTCTATTTTACCACATCTGAACGTATAAACCGGCTCTACTTAGCAAATGTATTGCAGATATCACATATTTATATCTTCATTTCTGTACATTCTTATAATAGCATGTATAACATCCTTTATGATAGCATGTATAATCAACTACCAGATAAGGCAACAAATCGATAGAATATGATAACTTTTTTGTTATGTTATGGTTCTATAATATACTCTAGTTTGATAAAAATTACCACACTTGTAATAAAAAAACACGCAGGACTTTACTTCATCACTGCGTGTTAATCTTCTTTATCTTTTTTACCTTCATGGCACTTCTTCCTTCATCTTTTTATCAGCCTTTTACTCTACTATCTTACGTCTTATACTCCTCTATCTCACTTGTCAATCTTACTCTCCCTCATAAGCGACCCATTCACCTACATAAGCTGGTCCGTATAATGCTAACATAGTTTCACTTCCTTTCACTATATAACTAACTCTATGCTTATATGTTAATCACACAACCATCTATACAATAGATATAATTCTAGCATGACTTCAACTCCTTTCATTAACTACCAATTCTGTAATCTACACCGATTAGTCATCAAGTGCGCCGGATAGCAATAATAACAACAATAATTCTTCCATACTTTCACCACCTTTCGTAACTTGTGTACTTAGTATATCTCATAATTCACTTTTTAAATTACAAAAGTCCCGATAGTTAATCTCAAGCCCATAGTACCTTCAACAAAAAAAACGATATAACCAGTTCTTCTACTAGCTATATCGCTGATTACTCTTATATTAAAATATTTTACATGACTGCATGTATTTTACCAATTTTATTAATTTCCTCTAAGATTAAATTAGTGATCCATCGACAACAATATACCCTTGAAAATTTCCTACCAGTGTTACTTACACCTAACAGTAAACACTGACACCATACGATTATACTACAAAAACCACCTAGCAACTTGCTAAGTGGTTTTTTATTTTTCGTTCCCCCAATGGTGGACGTAAATAGTGCGTTGCACTGTTTACGCATAAATATCTGGTCTTGCCCAAAAGTCTAATGGTATTCTGCTTCTCCCCTCAATGGGGTAGTAATTCTAAAGAACAATAGCTAGTTGTTCTCCCCTCTTCGCTATGTAGTTTCAGTCCCCTCAATGGGGTCGTAAATAGTGCGGTGCACTGTTTACGCACAGATATCTGGTCTTGCCCAAAAGGCTAACGTTATTCTACTTGTCCCCGCAATGGTGGACGTGAATGGTACGGTGTACCATTTACGCACAGATATCTACACCCTAGGGAAAGGATAATATAAACTTGCTGTCCCCGTAATGGGGTAGTAATTCTAAAGATAATCCTATTTCTGAAACGAGATACTCAAAAGCCGTTTCAGTCCCCGCAATGGGGTAGTAATTCTAAAGATGTAGGATGTCGAGATATCTCCTATGTAAATTCGTTTCAGTCCCCGCAATGGAGTAATAATTCTAAAGGATACCCCTTAGAATCAGCATAACCATGCCTCTCAAAATCTACTTTACAGCGCAGATTTTGACTTCCCTTAGAATTTTATCATAAAAAGCTTACTTTATAAACTTATTAAAAAAATAATTTAGTAAAGCTTTTCCTATATTAAGTATAATAGCATATACAGACCAATCGTTCAAGTCCTCTCCCCTTTTTGATGTATCATATTTTATAAGCATTATAAGTAACGCTCTATGTAGCTCCGAATTATCACAGTCAAAATATAACAAATAAAAAATAAAAAATACTATACTTCATCTATTAGAAATAAAACCTCGATTTTACCCAATGTGGTAGCCAACTATCTCATGATAACACAAATTTACTTTTACAGGTAAAAATGGTATTCTATGATTACTTTATAAAATTAATTTGTTGAAAAAGTCAGGAGAAAGTAATGGGATTGTTTTCAAAAAACAAAGGTGACCTTTTTATTCGCTGTACTCATTGTGGGTATACTACAAAAGTTACAAAAGAGTTATTCGCAAAAATTTTAGGTGCCGCAACAGTTGGTTTTGGCTTTAAAGCATGGGTAGGATTTCTATTTGCAGGTACAGGCTTTGCAATGGCTATTTGTATAGCTATTCTTGCCGGTGGTGTAGCTATGATGGCATATGCTAAAACTATTGTAGAGTGGCTTAACAAGCGCTATTCTTGTCCCCAATGTAGCAATAAGTCCTGGGATACATATGAAGAAAGCGAATTAGAGCTATTGGATCAAAAAGAGCAAGAAGATAATATGAAAGAATTCTTTGGTGGAGAAGATACTGTTGTTTATTTCGATGAAAAAATACGTATTGCTTTTGAAGCTGGTATTAAGCATGCCCAATCAGAAATAGCTATCGCCGTTCCTTTTATCAACAAAAGCATTATTTCTGAAAAAATCACACTGAAAGAGACCTTACAAAGCTTAATAGTAGATGCACTAAAAAGAAATGTAAAAGTAAAAATTTTATATGGAATGAAAAAGAATACTAGTGATGACCCCGCGCTTCAACAAGCACGTCAAGATATGAAAAGCTTTTTTACTGAACTTCAAGATTTGAGTAATAACTTAAAAATTAAAGAAGGTAATGTGCACTCTAAAGTTGTTATATATGATAAAAAATATATGTTAACAGGTAGCTTTAATTATCTTAGCTTTGGCGGTAAATATGATAAAAACACAAGAAAAGAAGCTACTAATGCACATTATGAACAAAAACGAATTAAACCATTCTATAAAGAATATTTTAACTTTTAATAGTTAAGGCATGCACATTTCTCAATATCTTGTCAAAAATTCATAAGAATACTACTTACATCGTAGCATTACATATAAGGTGATAATCGCTACTATGAGCATTAGAAGATAACAGCTGTAACGCAATTATAGATTATGTTACAGCTGTTTTATTTTTTAGCAACCCCTATCTACTTTTTTAATACCAATACACACAGTTGAGTACAATCTTCATTGAATTTTAAATTTATAGGGAGAACAAAACACGTGATTATCTGTACATTGTACTCTATTTATTGCTAAACCTATTACATGTTTAGGTTATTACTTAAAATAACTATATAAACTATTGTGCACATAATACTATGATAATAATTACTGCTAATTATTTACGCATATATGAAGTTTTCTACTTTCACCCAAATTTAGATAACACCAAAAAAAACTGAAAATAAGCATGCGAAACCTATATACTCCTATCTAAAATACGAATGTTAACTCAATTGACATCTATTCTCATAGGATATAAAATGATTATATATATCACTAACAGGTAAGGCTACATTATATACGAGGTAATCTAGTACACTCTCCCCTTATATATAAGTAGCCTTTCTTTATGTGTAAGGTTTATGTAAATTTTTACAGAAAGGTGTGTTTCTAATGAATCAAATGTTATCTATTTTCCAACAAGGCGGACCGGTGATGTACCTGTTCCTAATTATTTCCGTGCTCACCATCGCTATCGGTATTGATCGTGTGTTAGTATACCGCAAAACAGCAGGTGCTAATCGCTTTGTAGAGGAAACTATGGCTACAAAATTTGCCCAAGCCGATGTGAAAGAAGCTCTAACTTTTGCCAAGGAGCATCCTGACAATGTATTAGCTCAATTGGTGGTAGAAGGTTTGACGGCTCATCAAGATGGATTTGCTGTAGAACCTACGTTAGAAGCCCAAGCTATGCGTACTATAAACGTATTACAAGACCGTTTAAGTTTGTTAAGTACCTTTGTTACATTGGCTCCTATCTTAGGTCTATTAGGTACCGTTGTTGGTATGATTGATTCTTTCAGCGTATTAGATTTATCCAACGGTCAACCGATGGCCATTACCTCTGGTGTAGGGGAAGCGTTAGTAGCCACTGCTGCTGGTTTATGTGTTGCCACCGTAGCCCTTGTATTACATGCTATTTTCTCTCGTAAAGTCAACTTAATCGTATCTGATATGGAACAAATGATGGCCTCCATTGTTCGTTTCCTTCATAAAAAGGAGAATGCCTAATGAAACTTCGGAGTATGAAAGTACAAGAAGAGCCGAAGTTAATGATCATTCCTATGATTGACATCATCTTCTTCCTTCTTGTGTTCTTTATGATTAGCACCATGACTATGGTACAACAAAACACTTTCAAAGTGGGCTTACCACAAGCGAGCTCCGCTCAACTAGATATGAACCAACATGCGAATATCACAGTCATGGCGGATGGCAATATTGCTTTCAATAAAGAAAGCCTCGACAAGGAACAATTGATTCGCCGTGTGCAAATTGAGCTGCAACGAAATCCTGATTTACAAGTCATTCTAAACGGTGATAAAGACGTCAACTATGGATTTGTCATTGAAACATTCGATGCTTTGAAACAAGCAGGTGTGAAAAAACTATCCATTGCCGTAGAAAAGAGGTAATCCGTGAAGGAAGATAAATTTTGGAAATACGCCCTCTATATCTCCTTAGCGGGTCATATTGCACTCATCCCTATGGCATCCGCTATCTTTAACAAAGTGACGGAACCCTTTCACGAGTCTACGACGACCTTCTACGAAGTGAGCATGGCTGAAAGTGCTCCGGAACAAGCGGAGTCTCAGCAACCTGCGGAAGCACAACCTCCACAAGAGGAAAGCGCCCCTCCGGAGCCACAAGAAGCCGTGGCTGTTCCTGAGATTCCAGAAGCTATGAAGCCAGAGCCTCGACCAGAACAGCCTAAGCAAGAAGTACCAAAGCAAAAGCCAAGTACCTTGCCAAAACATACAAATAGCACACCTAGCTCCAATGCATCCTTACAAGCAGCTGAAGCAGCAGCCCGTGCAAAAGCAGAGGCAGATGCTGCAGCCCGTGCAGCGGAACACGAAGCTCGAACCACTGTGGTTAACTCTCCGTATCCATTAGCCGATCCAAAACCGGCTAACCCAACACCAGGACAAACAGGAACCGTATACGTCACAGCCCGCATCTATGAAAGCGGACAAGTAGCAGACGTGGAAGTCTCAGGCGATGCGAACAGCGCTCAACAAAACGCAGTAGCCGTATACGTACCAACCATCCCATTTGCCCCTGGTACCAACAAATTCGGAGACCCATTACCATCCGTCGTAAGATTCTCCGTAGTCTTCCGATAATACTATGAGTTTTATAGATACCTGTGTTATACTAAACATAACAAAAGAAGAGCCACCAACGTGTCTGAGGCGTTAGGCTCATCTCAAGAAAATGGAAACTTGAAAATGCCCAACGTGTTAAGGTGGATCAGACCTTATTCGTTAGGCTTTTTCATTACTTTGCATTTTATACACAAATATGCTATAATACGGCTAGAAAGTTAATGAGTTCCACATATGAACAACAAACCCCCACGGTTGCCGCCGTGGGGGTTTTGCTTTTTTATAGAGAAGCCGACTCTTTTGGGTTAGTTGCCTTTAAATAGTCTGTCTAACCATTTGCAAATATAACCACTAATTATACCTGCCACAACAGAACAAAGAAAATTAATGAGCAAATCCACAAGAACACCCCCTTTCTGTTGCAGATTGGGGTAGGCAACACCTTTATTATAGCACAATTTTTAGCAATACGTTTAATTTTAATACTCTCCCTAAGAAATGCCGTTACGAGTAGTAGCCTTGTGGCGTTCCTTTCTACCTAAATCACGCAAACACCAAAAGAGCACGGCATAGCCAAAACTCATCGTAAGCCATGCAGTTATGCGTAGTAGCCTTGTGGCGTTCCTTTACTGCCTAAATAATCTAAGCGCAAGAAGAGCACGGTGTGCCCCGAACAAACATTATGAAATACCGTTTGTGAGGGGTATGCCGTGCTCTTCACTTTTTCCTATTCAGTTACAAACGCCACAAGCTACATAGCATCTCAAGGAGCTAACCAAGCTCGAAGTTCATCTATAGCTCTCTCCTTAGCTATTATCCCATGGGAACTCCACACTTGATTCGTCACCACGTGTACATGTCCTTCTTGTACTGCTGGAATGGTGTGCCAAATCTCCATGGCTTGTATATCTTCTAGTTCTTTCCCTACTTGATCTGACGTAATACGATTGCTCGCCCCATAGGCAGAACTTACTAGGAGATACTTCGCATCGATATCTGGCAACATTTCATGAGAAACAGCATTATTACTTTTACCATCTAATGCTAAGGATTCTGTATCCGGTGTAATATTCAGCAAATCAAAAATAAATCGACTGTTCACACTGGAAGAATACGGATACAACCGTATTTCTTTTTTCATGACCCGAATGTAAGCCAATGGACTATCACCAATGCGAGATTTGATTGCCATACGGGCCTCTTTTACATGGTCGTAATATTGACGCAATCGTGCTTCTGCCTCTTTTTCTCGGTGTAATACCATGCCCAATGTGAGCAAAGCACGCTCCGCATTTTGCAGTTCAAACGCTGCGGTTGGTGCAATTTTGCTTAACGCATCAAAGGTGCTACGAGTGAAAGAATCCCTCATAATGATCAAATCTGGTCGTAACGCTTCAATTTGCTCTAAATTGATAGTCTTCGTCTCCTCATTGATGCTAATGTGCTGTACACCTTGCGCCTCTAGTTCATCATGCAAGTAAAAGTTCTCCCGATTGTAAGCCCCCACCATAGGAGCCCCCAACGCATACATAGGGTCTTCCATACGGATGACCACGATACGATCCTGCTTATCAGGAATCACAGTAGTGCCATATTTATGATGCAATACCATTTTCCCATCTTCATTGGTAATGAGCTTTTCTGCAGATTGCTTTACTTTCTTGAAGCGAGCATTCATCTCTTTCGTAATAGCCTCATCGGTGTCGAGCCGTTTTTCTTTCACCACAGAACCTTCCCCCACACGAGGAGCACCCCAGGTGCTGAAAGCACCACTCACGAGCCCATATACAAGACCTCCAATGATAGCAATTACTGCCATCCAACCAAGATAGGTTCCTATACGACGCCCCATCATACTCCACCACCTGCTTGTTTCGCTTTTTCCACCGATGCGTGGGTATAGGCAATACAGTACGGACGATTGGTTCGTGGGTCATTCAAAATGATGGAGTCCACTCCAAAAATAGTACTCAACATCTCTTCTGTTAAGACCTCATGAGGCGTGCCTTGAAAGTGTACATGGCCCTCTTTCATGGCAATCATATGGTCTGCATATCGAGCCGCTTGGTTCAATTCATGAATGACCATGATCACTGTTTTCTTATATTCTTGGTTCAATCGTTCCACTAGTTCTAATACATCCATTTGATGGGAAATATCTAAATAGCTAGTAGGTTCATCCAAGAATAAAATATCTGTATCTTGGGCAATAGCCATAGCAATCCATGCCCGTTGGCGTTGACCGCCTGACAAATTCTGAATTGGTGTGTGCACAAAGTTATGTAAATCTGTCACATCAATGGCCCAATCGATTAAGTCACGGTCCTGCTGACTTTCACGTTGCAAAATACCAGATTTGTGGGGAGCCCGACCATAACTGATGAGGTCACGCACCGTCAAAGACCCTGGTGCCATTGGGTTCTGTGGCAAAATAGCCAACTGTTTCGCCAATTCCTTCGTATCTTTTTTATGAATATCCTCGCCGTTTAAAATAACGGAGCCCCCTTTAGGCGCAATGATTCGGCAAATCGTTTTCAACAGAGTGGATTTACCGCAACCATTGGATCCAATCAAGGCCGTTACCTTTTCCAAAGGAATCCTAATGTCTACGTCCTTACTGATAATTTTATGTTCATACCCAGTAGAAACGTGTTGTAATTCAAATGCCATAGTTTATCCTCTCGTCCGTGCCAATACATATAGAAAATAAGGTGCACCCACCAATGCTACGATGATGCCTACTAGCATTTCATCTGGAGCAATGATGACTTGTCCTAACCAGTCTGCTGAAAGTAACAATAGGGCCCCCAACAATAGGGTAACTGGTAAATAATAGTGATGGTTCACACCTACTAAGCGTCGTGCAATATGTGGCGCCACAAGACCAATAAAACCAATACTACCGCCCACCGCAATACAAGAGGCCGCAATGGCTACGGCAATACAAAGAAAGGTTACTCGTTCTTTTGTAATACGTGCGCCTAAGCCGATAGCCGTTTCTTCATTCAGATTTAGCACATTCAATTTTGTAGAGTAACAATATAACACGATAGCTCCAATAGCCACAATTGGCGCTAACACCATCACATGGTTCCAGCTGTTACCAAAAATTGTACCGATGAGCCATGTGTTAATTTGATTAAACTTATCTGGGCTCAAGGTCACCATCGTCACCATTTGCACTGCATGAATCCCAGCAGATAGAGCAATACCATTTAAAATCAATGTCATAGGGGACAAACTGCGTCCTTTACGGTAAGACATGCGGAAAATAAGTAGTGCCGCCAATCCCCCTCCAATGATAGCAAATACTGGAGCTTTCCAAATCGTAGTGATCGCATTGGCTGGTTCAAAATAGACGTACAACATCACTGCTACACCGGCCCCTGCATTGACACCGAGTACACTCGGGCTAGCCAGTTCATTGCGAGTGATAGTCTGAAAGATGGCTCCAGACAACGCTAAACCAGCACCGATACAAATAGCCAGTACGGATCGAACCATACGGAAGTCGAAGACAATGCGTTCTTGCCACTCCGTCCCATAGCCAGCGATAATACGCACTAAGTCCATGTAAGAAAACTCAGAAAATCCCGTTCCTAAATGGACCACAAACATCAATGCCAAAGCCACTAGTAAACCAATGGACCACATAGCAAATCGTTTACCTTGATGCATTAGTTAGCCTCCTTTCGATTCGCTAAATAGAGAAAGAAAGGAACCCCAACTATGGCTGTGACTGCCCCTAAAGGTACTTCAAATGGAGGCGACACCACACGTGCTACCGTATCGGCTACGATGACCACGATAGCCCCCAACACAGCAGAAAAAGGAATCACTTTTTCATAGCTAAGACCTACCATATATCGAGCCATATGAGGCACAATGAGGCCTACAAAGCCGATAGGCCCTGCAATAGCTACGGCAGAACCACTCAATAGCAATACGGTAAGTCCCGCTAAGAGGCGAATTTGAGTCAACTTTCCACCTAAACCAACAACCACCTCATCACCTAAGCTAAGCAAGGTAATTTGCTTAGAAATGGCTAAGGCAACTAACACGCCGATGATTGTCCACGGAGCCACTAACAAGACTTGTTCCATGCGAACACCACCGATACCACCAGCCGTCCAGTAGCTCATATCTTGGGCTACGTCAAAAAAGACAACTAGCGCTTGTGTAACCGCCATAAAGATAGCGCTTATAGCACTACCTGCTAAAGCTAAGTAGACCTTAGATCCCTTTGCCATACCTCGATTGGCTAAGTATAAAATACAAGCCGTCGCCAATCCAGCGCCTAAAAAGCTGAATAGAATGGTCATATTCAAGCTCGCCATAGGGAATACAATCATAGCAATAGCTAGTCCAAAACTAGCCCCTGCATTCACCCCTAAAATTGATGGGCTCGCCATAGGGTTGTTTGTAATTCCTTGCATAAGCGCCCCTGCGACGGCAAAATGAATGCCGCAGATGAAAGCCACCAACAACCGAGGTATACGAATTGTATTAATGACAATCCCATCTATATTCCCGGTTCCATTCCAAATACTAGCCCAGATCATCTCCAGTGAAATCGATCTAGCCCCTACCGACAAGAACACGAAACTACCTAAACCTAGGATAAGTAAGGCCAGTAACATTTGACCTGTAAACTTTCCAACGAAAGAGGCATTCGCATCCGATGTATAGGATGAAGATATATCTTTACGTACCATGTATCTCCTTTCTTGTATATCATGACATAGAAAAGAACCCTCTGCATAACAGAAGGTTCTTCCCCAAATGGATATATCTAGTTAGATTATATAATCATTAGAATCCAGCAGTTACAGATACCATAGCTGTTCGTCCATTACCTTGGTAAACAGATCCATTTAATGCATTCCAGTAATCTTTATTCAATACATTGTACACATCTGCACGAACTGTCATTGGAACATGACCGCTATTCCATGTGTATCTTGCACCTAAATCCCATGTGAAGTATCCAGGAACACGAATTGTATTATCTTGGTTGGCAAATGCTGGACCTGTATAGTTCAAACGGGTTGTAACGGTCAAACCTTGAATTGCTTTCACGTCTTGTTCTAATCCTACTACAGCATTTACTTTTGATGTACCTTCAACACGGTGACCTTTTGCATTACTATCGGCATTATCTTTTGTATAACGAGAGTCTAATAGCATGAAACCACCCAATACACGAGTACCTTTTGTAGGTTCACCAAAGACATTAAACTCTAATCCACGGTTGCGGATTTCAGTGGATAAACTATAGTAACGATCAAGCTTATTAACTGGTGTCACTGTTACATAGCTCAACGCTGGTGTTTTAATATTGAAAGCACTTACTGTTGCTGTGTATTTACCAAAATCAAACTTTGTACCTACTTCGTATTGTTTTGCTTTATATGGTTCTACTGCTTCACCAAAGTTAACAGCGCTTGCATTGGTTACTGTATCAGCTTGTAAGCCTTCCATATAGTTTGCATATACAGATGTTTTATCATTGAATTTATGAACAATGCCTACTGCTGGAGAGAATGCTGTTTTATCATAAGAAGCATATGTATCAGCACCATTGAAGGCTTTACTTAAACGTGGGAAGTTTTGCGTTTTAATTTTTTGTAAGCGTCCGCCCACAATAAATTGCCAACTTTCATCCTTAGTAGTAATTCTATCTGTAATAGATACACCTGTTTGAATGCTTGTATCATTCAAATGTGTATACCAGTTTAGATCACCTTGTGGTGCACCCCAATTTGTAGTTTGTACATAGAAGTTGGCTGCCACATTATTTAAACTACGATTTGCCATGTATCGTTTGTATTCAGAACGAGCGAAAGCAACGCCAATATTGTGGTTTACATCGCCAGTAGTAATCTTACCTTTTACACCTACTTCTACGGATGTAGATTTATTGATTTGGTTGTTATATCGATAACGAAGATTGGATTTACCATTAATATCATTTACTTGGAATTCATTATACAAATAATCCATGGATGTATAGCGCATACCAAATCCTGCGTATGCCGTCCAATTTTTATTGAAATCATACTCACCACTGATAACACCATATTTCTCTGTTACACGACGATATGTTCCATCAGCACCATATTTTTTATGATGATCTGCATTTTTCACAGTAAATACATCTTGTTTTGTGCTAGCTAAGAACTTGTTGCCAAATGTAATGCGGTATTGTGGGTTTTCGATTTCATTATATACATATCCCAAATCAATAGCTGCACGTACTTTTTCACCACGCATATCAGCGCCAATTGCTACTGTACTTGCATTATTTTTTTCATTATCGTTCGATGTTTCGCCATTACGGTTCAACACATTGACACGTACACCATATTTGTTATTATCACCAAAGCGATGTCCTACATCTACATGTTGTGTGAATTGAGAGCCATTACCATAAGACACCTTCACTTTTGTAATATCTTTATCTGTAGCACGTTTTGGAACGAAATTAATAGTACCCCCAATAGTACCATTTGGTGGCATACCACCTAATAAAGCAGCTGGGCCTTTAATTACATCCACACGTTCGATGCTTTCTGTTCCTGTGTAAAAGCGTGGAGAAATATTGTACAAGCCGTTAAATTGCGTATCTTGTTGTGTCGTACGGAATCCACGAATAGACCAAGCACTGGAAGCTCCAGATAAGGATTGATCTTTTACAGACGCATCATTGGCTACAATATCAATTACATTAGACGCCTGTTTATTTTCCATCAATTCATTAGTATACCCAGTTACATTAAACGGAGTATCAATAAAGGATTGATTACCCAACACACCCATTAAACTAGATTGAGATACTTGACCACCAGCATAAGCACCTTCCACAACCGGCGTTGTAGCCTCAGTCGTTTCTGCCACCGCTGCACGAGCCGGTGCATGTACTACGAACTCACCTAAATCAAAAACTTGTACAGCATGCGCTGTGCCACCAAATTGGAAAAGGACACCCGTCGCAGCTGCAAATGATAACAATTGCTTTCTTGTCTTACTATTCATCTTATACTCCTACACAAAAAACCTTACCAAGATATACCTTTCATATCTCTATATAATAAATATTATCATTATAGAATTAATTGCGCAATATATTTCTTCATCTTTTCTTCATAAACTATGCTAATTTTAAAATAATTATTCCTTTTATTCATATAGATATTATAGGTGATGATTTATTTCAAATTTCTTAATTTTTTCTTAAAATATACTAAGAGATGAGCTATAAAACTCGCTTATAGCTAGCATTGATTAACTATAGGTATATATCTTTGCTTATACACTTACAAGAATAACTTGATGTTTACATTGAACATTTCGATATCCGTTCAATTATAATAACATTTTTATTCATTTTGCAAAATCTTTGACATTTTATCTATTAACGATAATACCTCTCCTATTAATGATTAATAAGTAATAATAACAACCATAAAATCAATGAGAAATAATCTCCATATAAAAAAACAAAAAAGGCTACCACAAAATACAAACGTATTTTGTAATAACCCTTCCTCCTAGTAAGTATACAGTCACAGACAAGAAAATTTCACTACTTATGACTTCCTAACTCTCGATAGCATGAATACATTATTATCACATCTTCAACTTTCTTTTTAGCCTTTTTCTGCTTCGGTGTCATCGTTTCAAAAAAATTTTCCACTTCTTCACTAGTCGCCTTTACATAAGGAAGATCATCCTCATATATCTCCGCAAATTTTTCTCCCAGATAATTAATGCACACGAACACCACTACATCATAACCCATTCCATTCAAAATCAAACTAAACAAAACTTAAGTTTGTAAATGACGTCGAAAAAAAGAACCACCCATTCGGATGGTTCTTAGCTATGGTGGACGATGACAGGATCGAACTGCCGACAT
>CAUQZV010000028.1:0-22125 GCA_963522415.1 uncultured Veillonella sp.
GCATGTAATTTCCAGTTTTGTAATACTTGCATACAATACCTCCTATACTAATAACAATATGATTTCTTTATTATAGTAAAGTTTAATACACACGGTCAATGTATGAATGATTCCGAATTCGCAATAGGGTTGCAAAAATAAAATAAGAGGTGAATAGATGTATCTATCCACCTCTTATGATTAAGAGCTAGTATATTGAATTATCATATGCCATATAGTTGGCTTATGCGTTTGCTAAAGCTTTTCCTAATGCTTCACATTGTTCTTTACCAGAATCATCAGGTTCTCCCATTACTGGTAATTTATCAACCACAACGCCATTGGCGCCTTCTACGCGACCAGCCCAGTCATCTAACCAAGAGCCACCCCAACCGTAGGAACCGAACAATACTACTTTTTTGCCTGCCAATTTAGGTTCTAATGCTTCATAGAATGGTGCAAACTCAGCATCTTCTAATTCTTCAGCACCCATATCAGCGCAACCTAATGCTAATTTTTCATAGCCAGCTGCTTCATCAGCAGTGATTTCAGAAACGGATTTTACTACCACTTCTTGACCAGCATCAGCGATGCCTTTACCTACAGCTTCTGCCATTGCAGCAGTGTTACCAGTTCCAGACCAATAAATTACAGCGATCATAATGTTACCTCCTAGCATGCCGTTACGGCAACCAAAGACTCTAAAGATTTTCCTTTATTCAACTGTGCGTGACAGTAGTCACGGCACATTCGAAAACAATGAAATGCGTGCATAGCTGACGCTTGATTTCCATATACCTTCCAGTCACCACAGACTTTATAGCCTGCTCCACGGAATTGGATAAACGCTTTTACATCTTCTAATGGATATCCTAAAAACACACCGATTTCATGAGGAAACACATCGCTCATTTCAATACGCTCACGCAAATGTAATAGCCAATCTGCCAATGTTTCATAGGATTCATATCCATAATTTTGTAAAAATGCTAGCACTTCAGGTTGTCGCAAATAGTCCTCAAGCATACGTTCACGAAATACGAGTAATAATTTTCGTTTTTTACAATGGCACAATTCATAAAAGAATAGCCCTTTTTGATTAAATTTATCATTATACTCATGTGTTTTTTCTACCATCATTGCCCCTAAATGCTGAGGTAATGCAACAAGATTTGCTACTTTAATACCTCGAATTGCGGGCGCACAATGGTAACCGATAATCTGCTCGATGGATTCCATTTGTCGTACCTGCCTTTTTACGTAGTTTGGGGAGAACACTTGCTCTCACAGCAAATAGATAATCCGGATATATATCATCTCGAAAGATGAATTAAAATAATGAAAATTATTTCTATTATTATAATACAAATAATCCTAACTTCTGTCAATAAGTATGAGAAGTTTTTTCATTTTAACAACTTGTTTTTATATCCATCTCGCATCTTTGTTATTATACTTATCAGTTTTGTAACCACCACTTCAAATATATTTTACGCAGAAAAAATTGCACTCTTTAAGACTCTTCTTACCTACCCTATCAACGTAGATACCTCTCAAAGTGTGCAACTTTTCGCTATAACACTGTATATAATTGTTTTCTCAACATAGCATCTTTTACATCTGTCATTATGTAAACCACCTTAGGGGTTCCTGTACTACCTATAGAGAACTGTAATTGCATATATTGAGGATATTCTACCTGCTTAAACCAAGTATTGACAATAACCTCCAAAACATACACATCTTTTTTTATCTCTCGCAATGGCATAACAATCTTAAATATATCTGGATGTTCTTCCATATATGCTTGATAATCTTGAATCATAGATACTGCATACTGGTGACCTACAAACATAATAGATTGTTTCCAAGCATCTCGCTCTGGTCCAAATCCATAGAGTAAAGTCCCTTCACCATAACGAGCGTAATAGTAATTGTTGCTTTGTTTATTCATCACCATATAGGAAGTCGTGGTATCAATTCCAATATGACGTAAGCCATCTTCAATAGACTGACCCACACCTGTAGCTACAATATTTTGGCTAGTACCTTCTTGTACTATCATTGTAGCAGGCCATTTCAAAATTTTGTCATTCTTTGCTTCCACTATTTCTAAACTAGCACTCAAGAATAAAACTAGCAACATACCTACAAGGCAAATAAACGGTCTTATTATTCTGTTCATCTTACACGCCTAATCTTGTTTCTTTTGCATTTTAGCCCAAGTATCTCGCATACCTACTGTACGATTCATTACGATGTGATCTGATGTGCTATCTTTATCAGTTACAAAATAGCCAGTACGCAAGAAATGATAATGTTCACCCATTTGTGTGTTACGGAATACAGCTTCCCCTTTAGCAGCTTTCACTTCTAAAGAATTTGGGTTTAACTGTTGTAAGAAATCCTTATCTGCCGTCTCATCATCTTCAGCAGACAATAGATAATCATAGAGACGTACTTCCATATCTACTGCTGTAGATGCTTCTACCCAATGTAAGATACCTTTCACTTTCTTCTGACATCCTGTTCCAGATTTAGTTTCTGGATCGTATGTACAGTGGATTTCAGTAATATTGCCATCAGCATCTTTTACTACAGATTGACATTCAATGATGTAGGCACCTTTTAAGCGCACTTCTTTACCAGGTGCTAAGCGGAAGAATTTTTTTACTGGTTCTTCCATAAAATCACCACGTTCGATGTATACTTCACGACCAAATGTCACTTCACGTGTGCCCATAGCTTCATTTTCTGTATTGTTCTCAATCACCAATGTTTCCGTTTGACCTTCTGGGTAGTTTGTAATGACAACTTTTACAGGGTCCAATACAGCCATATACCGTGGTGCTTTCAATTTTAAATCTTCACGAATACAGAACTCTAATAATCCCACTTCTACCATACTATCTGCTTTGGCTACGCCGATACGTTCACAGAAGTCACGAATAGACTCTGGTGTATATCCACGACGACGCAATCCAGAAATCGTTGGCATCCGAGGATCATCCCAGCCACTTACAAGATTCAATTCAACCAATTGACGCAATTTACGCTTACTCATAACCATATTTGTCACATTTAAGCGAGCAAATTCGATCTGTTTTGGTTTTTCTGTATCTTCCCAGTCTTCTAACACCCAGTTATATAATGGACGATGCACTTCGAACTCTAAAGTACATACTGAATGGGTAATACGTTCTATAGCATCAGATACTGGATGGGCATAGTCATACATAGGGTAAATATTCCACTCAGAACCAGTGCGATGATGGTCAGCATGTAAAATACGATACAATACAGGGTCACGCATTACAATATTAGGATCTGCCATATCAATTTTGGCACGTAATACTTTTTCTCCATCCTTATATTTTCCCTCTTTCATTTCTTCAAAGAGTCGTAAATTTTCTTCTACACTGCGATCACGATAAGGACTATTGGTACCTGGAGTTGTAAAATCACCACGAGTAGCGCGGATTTCTTCTGGTGTTTGATCATCTACATAGGCTTTACCTTTTTTGATTAAAACTTGAGCATATTCATATAATTTTCCGAAATAATCAGATGCATAATGTACATCTCCATGCCATTCAAAGCCCAACCATTTTACATCTTCTTCAATAGATTCTACATATTCCACATCTTCTTTTACAGGATTTGTATCATCAAAACGTAAGTTTGTTAAGCCTTGATATGATTTGCCAAGACCAAAGTTCAGGCAAATGGACTTCGCATGTCCAATATGTAAATATCCATTTGGTTCTGGAGGGAATCGTGTATGGACACGTTTTCCATACGTATTTTCTTCATTGTCTGTATTAATAATCGCTTCAATAAAATTAATAGTTTGAGGCGTTGTTTCTTCTGTACTCATCATCGTCTCTTTCGATTCCATGTGATTCTTCCTCTCTTATATAGATTATACACAAGTGCACGTTCTGCACATTCTCTTTATTATACCATAGGAACAGCTATGTTTCATCGATTTCTTGTGTTTTCTATCATTTCATTCCCTACCTAGTAGAAAGTTATTCCCTATTCTTCAGTGGCTATATAATTAACACTTTCATTGACACAGGTCAACAACGGTTTTCCTTGCACACCAGCAATCAGATTATTCGCCGTTAGCATAGCCATTTCCTTACGAGTACGATCTGTGAAAGACCCAATATGTGGCACAACTAAACATTTACCAGTCTTAAGTAATGGATGGTCTGCCCCAATTGGTTCTGGATCTACTACATCAAGAGCTGCGTAATCAATTTGACCTGTTTCTAATGCATGTACTAAGGCATCTGTATCCACAATTTTTCCGCGACCAACATTCACAAATAAAGCTGTTTCTTTCATCATCTCAAAGGCTTCAGCATCAATTAAATGATATGTTTCCTCTGTCAGTGGAGCCATCACCAAAACGATATCACTAGTAGTTAGTAATTTACCTAATGACACATAGGTTGTCATCAACAAGCTATCATCATTGCGACGATTACGGTTATGATATTGTACAGTCATTCCGAAAGCACGAGCTCTACGAGATACAGATACTCCTATCTTGCCCATACCTATAATCCCTAATGTCATACGACTTAAATCTTTCCCTTTTATATTAGAAGGTCGTTCTGCCCATTTTCCATCCTTAACAAACTGAGCATTTTCATAGATTCTACGACTTGCAGCTGCCATTAAAGTAAATGCTAGTTCCGCCGTAGTTTCCGTTAATACATCAGGTGTATTACCATACGGGATATTGCGAGCTGTTAATGCATCTACATCAATATTATCATACCCCACAGAGGCCTGTGCAATGACCTTCAACTTATGAGCGTCCTTAATTAAATCTTCATCCACCGAGAAGTGATTAATACTCCATAGTCCATCCGCATCACGAAGCCACTCTTTTAATAATTCTTTTGGCATCTTCTCCTTTTCAGTCCATTGACGTACTGTTACATGTTCACTTAAATAGGAGATTGCATCTTTACGCACCAAGCCTGGTACTACTACGATTGGTTTATTCATCATTTGCCTCACTTTCATTTATCTTATCTATCTATATTACGGATCTATAAATCACATGGAATCATCCTATATTCATCCATAGAAGTTCCCTTCTGTAAATTATATCATATCTACATCAGACAATAAAAAAGACAGTCCTACTTTCATAGAACTGTGCTTTCTTTTTGTAGATACAGTAACTTGCACTCTCAAACGTACCCGAGAGCTTCTACGCTTTCTATACGATGATATGCTATTCCACAAACGTCCTTAGAATAACATGTTTATCCTACCAATTGGATTTTCCTTCATTGAACATTTCAAATGCATGTGCAATTTGGCGTCTCAATTTTAATCGTTGTGAATCACTTAATACATATTCTACACCATTATGTGCAATTCGCCCATTTTTTACGATGCTACTTAAATCGTAGAGAATTTCTCTGGCCATACTTGTATTGCCTGCCAACTCATCAATTGTTACATCATAGTAATTAGCTAATCGCTTTAAGGTTTCCAAATCAGGCTCTCGATATCCTGTTTCGTAATTTGACAGGGCAGCATTACTAATGCCAATATCACGAGCCACATCTAGTTGACTCCGCCCAATCCGTTTACGGGCATGTCTTAAATTTTCACCTAATGCCATTGTCTCACCCCTTATACTACGTGAATCTATAGTATAAATAACCTACCTCTATTATAGCATGAGATACAATAGATAGGCTATAGAAAATCCCTATTCAGCATCTCACGAATTGTGTATCTCTCTATGTTTTTTAGCATTTTTGAATTATATTACACGAATTGAATTGTTTTACTCAATCATGAATGAGCTTTTTTAATCGTTTTTAATCAAATATAGTGCTTTTTAATCTATTTTGCTTGTGAATATGTAATCTTACTCATGGTGATGTTCAGGAGGCGGTAATTGACTCACTTGGAACACTTCACCAATTTTTTGAATCTTGCCCGGAATATATTCCACAATCTGTGACATTAAGACATATAATAAGCGAGGATCAAAATTTGAGTTGGTGCTTTGATTAATGCAATCTAAATATACGCTATCATCATCTTCCTCAATATAATACTTAAAGCTTTTGTACGTACTATTTTCTCGATTAATAAAAGTCAAAATATCATTGCGATTTTCTTTAGTTACAACACCAGCGCCAATTAACAAACGAATTGTAGCATAAATTGTATCATCTAATAGTAAAAATACTGGAATATCTCCTAACTCTGTTTGTACATAGGACCGAAATACAACCGTATGATCTTCATCGCCTACTTCTCGTTTCTCAAAGCATTGTATGTTCTCTTCTACCAAAAACTCTTCAAAAACTCTAGCCTTTTCATTCATATATATCACCTCTTCAAAAAATGGGCATTGCTTGTCACAATGCCCAAATAGATTTACTTGTAATCGTTCTTATCCTTTTTTGGATTTTGTAGTTTTGCGAGGTTTAGCGTTCTTAGTAGTAGTTTTTTCTTCTACTACAGGTTCTTCCACCGGTGTTGATTCTACTTTTACACTCTCTACAGCAGCAATAATACGAGTCATCTCTTTTTGTGTATGTGGGTATAACACTTCGAAAATTGTATAGGCTACAACTGCTGGATTAAACTCTTCTTCTGCACCTAATACACTAATATCTAAAACAATAGCTTCATAGCCATTTTCTTCAATAATATAATGTTTAAAGCATTTAAACTCACTGTTCAATTGATTTAATACTTCTAATACAGCATTACGTTGCTCAGGGGCAAAACGACCACCTGCAATTTCCAAACGAATAATACCATACAAAGATGTATCTAAGACTACAAACAATGGGAACACAATATCATTATACTCGATAGTCGCATCAAATACTACTGTATTGAATGGATCATTTTCAATTTCACGATAGGAAAAAAGATTTGTTAACTCATTTTGTTCAATAAACTGTTGAAATAATTCTGCTTTTTTATTCACTGTTTTTAACTCCATCTTATAACTAAATTAAAACTCATTACCATAATAATACCACAGATGTAGGTACAATTCAATTAACTAACAATTTTCATCTTCCACATAGATACAACGATCATTTTCAAAGCGAGCAATACGCACTAAAGAGTGAACCTCGTAGCCAGCTTTTTCCAATCGCTCTCTCCCTGGTTGGAATGACTTTTCAATAACAATAGCAATTCCTTCCACTGTATCACCAGCACCCTCAACAAGCTTTGCCAATCCCATAGCCGCTTCTCCACTTGCCAAGAAATCATCAATAATTAACACTTTTTCACCAGCAGGTAAAAACTTTTTGGAAATTGTTACATCATAATTTTCTTCTTTTGTGTAGGAATATACTACAGAATGATGTACATCATCTGTCATTAAAATAGATTTTTTCTTACGAGCAAATACTAATGGTACATCCAATTCAATAGCCACTTGTAAAGCAATGGCAATACCAGATGCCTCAATCGTTACAATACGCTCAATCCCTTTTCCCTCAAATTGTTTTGCAATTTCTTTGCCAATTTGAACAAACAATTTAGGATCAATTTGATGGTTCAAAAATCCATCTACTTTTAACACTCGATTGTTTAATACAACACCCTCTGCATCAATACGCTGCTTTAATAATTCCATGATGATCCTCCTTATTGTTTTCTATCTTTCAATATATTAATAAATTGTGAAACCCCCTCTGTTAATGCATCCATTCTTGATCGTACCAATACTATACGACGCTCTGGAATCTGTAAGTTTGTTTTAAGTTCCACCAAAGACCCACTGTTAAGCTTATCCTTAGCAACCATCTCTGGTACTAAAGAAATTCCTAAATTTATTTCAACTAAATCAATTAGCACATCTAAGCTCCCCAACTCAAAGGCTGGACTTGTACAACGATTGTAGGTAACAGCATCAAAAAAGCTTCGACTACTGGCTCCCACTGTAAGCAACAACAACGGTTCAGTCATAATCTCGTCAATGGTCCAAATCTTTGCGTCATCTTTATATTTATTTCCACCTACAAATATGTCTTGCATAGGCTCTAAGTCAATCACCTCTAAATGATTGTTATCGTATAAGCCATCATAAGCGTGAACAACAGCGATTTGTGCCTCTCCAGCTTCAATCATACTCACACATTCACGAGAAGGCCTATTGGTAACACGCAAACTAATATCTAACTCCTTTTCTTGCCAGCTTTTAAAAGTAGGCAATAAAAAGTGCTTGCTCAACGTATCTGTTGCCGCTAGGTGCAAGCTTTTATATTCCCGTGACAAACGTTCTTGTAATTTTACAATTCCGTTATCAAGAATAGAAAATGCCTCTACAGCAGTTTCAAACAACTCACGTCCAGCTTTTGTAAAAGATACCGACTTTGTGGTTCTTTCGAATAAGGGAATCCCCAAATCTTTTTCTAACTGTTTAATGCTCTGACTAATAGCTGATTGTGAAACACCATTAGCCTTTGCGGCTTTTGAAAAAGACAAGTGTAGACCCACACCTACAAAGGCTCGCAATAATTCTGCAGATACAGACATAAATAACCTCAAATTTTCTATGAAAGTCTTTCACTTTCAATATCACTTTACTATTATATATGCTTATAAGTTTACCTATATTTATTACTATTGTCAAACCCAAATAGATTTTTATCTATCTATTTCTTATAAACCTATACAAAATGGTTGCGTTCTAGCTTATAAACTAGTAATATATATTTGATAGAAAAATCTGGGGCATAACAATCCCCCCGTATGTATGAAAGGAATTTAACTATGCATTGCGCACAAAAATTGACTGATCATATTTATTGGATTGGTAGCAACGATTGGAGTACAGAACGTTTTGAAAACTTATTTCCAATTCCACATGGGGTGAGCTACAATTCCTATTTTATTGATGACGAGAAAACATGTATCGTAGACTCTGTAGATGATAGCATTCGTCAAGAATTCTTTGACAATGTAGAACACTTATTGAACGGCCGTGAGTTAGATTATTTAATCGTAAATCATATGGAGCCTGATCATTGTGCTACTTTAGTAGAGTTGTTGGATCGTTATCCAAACGTAAAAATGGTAGGTAACAAAACTACATTCCGTTTCTTTGAACAATTCTATGGTCGTCCAGCTCCTGAAAACTACTATGAAGTAAAAGAAGGTGATACCATCGACCTTGGTCATCATAAGCTACATAGCTACACAATGCCAATGGTTCACTGGCCAGAAGTGACTTGTACGTATGAAGAAACGACTGGTACGTTATTCTCTGCTGATGCATTCGGCACATTTGGTACAATTAATGGCAACATCTTTGCGGATCAACTAGACTTTGATCGTTTATACGAAGATGAAGCGCGTCGCTACTACACTAACATCGTAGGTAAATACGGAGCACAAGTGCAAAATGCAATGAAAAAAGCTTTATCTCTAAAAGTGAATAATATTGCTCCTCTTCACGGCCCTATTTGGAGAACACCTGAAACTATCTCCTATATCGTTAATAAATACATGCACTGGAGCACTTACAATGCAGAGAAAAAAGGCGTTGTTATTGCCTTCGGTTCCATGTATGGTAACACTGCTGAAATGGCACAACAATTAGCAAAGATGTTGTCCTTGCGTGGTGTGACAGACATCCGTATTCACGACGTGTCCAAAACAAATCCTTCCTACATCATTTCCGATGCATGGAAATATAGCCATTTAGTATGTATGGCACCAACATACAACTTAGGCTTATACTTAACTATGGAAAATCTATTGCATGAACTACAAGCCTTAAACTTCCATAATCATAAGGTATCCATCGTAGGTAACCATTCTTGGGCATCCGGAGCTATGAAACGCATGGTAGAATACTTCACAGATAAGTTTAACAACATGGAAATTGTAGGTACACCATTAGATATCAAAGGTGCATTACACGAAGCTCAATTACCATTATTCGAAGAATTGGCAGACGCTATCGTAGCATCCCTAGAGACAACAAAAATCAAAACTTTTTAAACTATACAAAAAGCGACTCTACTAAGTAGAGTCGCTTTTTAAGTTATACTAGCCTTTTATCGACTATAGCGTCGCAGCATACGCATACCTTTTGGTTTCTCTAAAATCATAGACCATACCATTCCTTGCCGTACAGCGAATCGCAAGGATTCGTTATGACTATAACCGCCCACTGTAGCCTCTTCCACCTCAGCATGGATGTATTTTTGATTCTCAAATGGAAGCGTTTCAGCTACCTTTTTATGATTCCTTGGTTCCTCAACAGAAAATACATTTGAATTTTCAATGCTGTACGCCGTCTCCTTTGTCGTAGATGGTGATATGGATATTGATTCATCCTTTACAGGCGACGTTTCTTTGGGGCTTTTAGAAAGCGTAATGCCATAGTATTCTTCCATTTCCTCCCAAGTCATATCTTTCCTAAGAACAGGTTTTCTATCTTCCTCGCTAGTAGATTTACCTTTTTTAAAAATAAAAGATCCTAGGATAATCAGAATAAGTATCCCTACTTCCATATTCGGATACCTCCTCTAGCTTATTCATTCACACCTTTATTATCAACGGTAGATGCGTAGTCCCCTACAGAAATACTTTCACGCATTTTTGTATCTGCCATAATATTATTCATCGAATAGTAATCCATAACGCCTAAATTCCCCTCACGTAGTGCTTGAGATAATGCTTTGGGCACTTCTGCTTGTGCTTCTACTACCTTAGCTTGCATTTCTTGAGTATGAGCACGCATTTCTTGTTCTTGTGCCACCGCCATAGCACGGCGTTTTTCTGCTTGTGCTTGGGCGATTTTTTTATCCGCTTCCGCTTGATCTGTCATCAATTGGGCACCAATATTACGTCCCACATCCACATCAGCAATATCAATGGATAAGATTTCAAAAGCTGTCCCTGCATCTAAGCCTTTATTCAATACAGTACGAGAGATATGGTCTGGGTTTTCCAATACGTCCGTATGCTCTTCAGAGGAACCTACAGTAGTAACAATACCTTCCCCGACACGAGCGATAATGGTTGCCTCACCGGCACCACCAACTAAACGGTCGATATTCGCACGCACTGTAACGCGAGCACGAACTTTTAGTTCGATACCATTTTTAGCCACTGCAGAAATAATCGGTGTTTCAATTACTTTTGGATTGACCGACATTTGTACCGCTTCTAATACATCACGACCTGCCAAATCAATCGCTGCAGATCGTTCAAAGGTTAATTCCATAGTAGCACGTTCTGCTGCAATTAAAGCATCTACTACTCGGTCTACGTCTCCACCAGCTAAGTAGTGAGCTTCTAATTGGTCTACCGTCACATCTAAGCCCGCTTTATTGGCTTTCACCAACGGCAGTACAATTTGAGAGGGCGATACACGGCGAAGGCGCATACCTATCAATGTCATAATGCTAACTTTCACACCTGCGGCCAAGGCAGATACCCATAAACCTAGGGGAACAAAATGTAAAAACAAGGAAATCCCTATAATTAAAATAATAGGGATACTAATAAATCCCACAGTTCCAATAATCGTTTCCATAATACCTCCTATAACTGTGTAGCTCGCACTACAATACGTCCACCAGCTACAGAGATAATTTCTACTTCTGTACCTGGCTCATAAAACTCACCATCCGTCACTGCGTCGAGGAAAGAACCTTCTACCACAATTGTACCTGCTGGTCGTAAGACCGTCTTTGTATATCCAATCTTTCCTAACCAACCATGGGGATCAGGATGGGTTGCATAACCTTTTTCTTTAGTCGATTGTAATCGCAAGGTCAACCTGTCTCCCAATTTAGTATTAGGAAATGCAGATATAATCCACCATAATAAGATTACACCTAATACTGATAACACAGTTACCGTCATAACTGCCATAGGTCCTCCCCCTATCCAGTCGTAGATACCCCATAGAAATAGTAATAATCCTACAAGTCCAAAAATACCAAATCCTGGAATCATCACTTCAATGAGGAGTAAAATAATACCAGCTAATATAAGTCCCGTCATAATATCTCCTTTCTCTTTACTATCTCTCTATCTGTATTATATCACAATCTTTTTATATAAAAGATGAAAAGCTAGAATAGAATCAATTCTATTCTAGCTTTTACATTTTAATCTGCAAAATGCGTATGTTTCACAACCCAATGTGTAGTTTTATTAAATAGCCAGAACCCATAAATCCCCAATGTAATAATAGTTAAAAAGAACCACTTTATATAATTACCAAATAATTGAGACCCCGTTCCATCAAAATAAATCCGTTTACCATCAACTATTGTATTTTCACAAACCCATCTATGAAAGATTACGATAGCCCAAGGAAGTCCAATACCTAATGTACATATACTGATTAAACCAGATAAAATACTATACCCTATATATCCCAACACAGTCCCTTCAAACCTTGATTCTGTCATTACTATTCTCCTTTTTAACACAGATGTAGTACAAGAAGAGGCCTTCTAAAGAAAGCCTCTTAGTGATGAATCAAACGTCTTCGCGGTATGGAGCCTGACCGATTTCGTAGAAATCGTTTCCTTCGCTATCAATAACAACGATTGCAGGGAAATCTTCTACTGTTAATTCTGCCAAAGCTTCTGGACCTAAGTCAGCATAAGCGATAACATCATATTTTTTAATGGATTTAGCAATTAACGCTGCTGCACCACCAACGGCTGCAAAGTAAGTTACACCGTTTTTCTTCATGGATTCGATAACTTCTGGTTTACGGGAACCTTTACCGATCATGCCTTTGATACCTTGATCAAGCATTGTTGGTGTGTAAGCATCCATACGACCAGATGTTGTAGGACCAGCGGAACCGATTGGATCTCCTGGTTTAGCTGGGCTTGGTCCTAAATAGTAAACGATTTTATCATGCCAATCGATTGGTAATTCTTCGCCACGTGCTAATGCTTCAGTCATCACTTTATGAGCTGCATCACGAGCACTATAGATTTTACCAGAGATAAGAACCATATCACCAGCTTTTAATTTACGGGATTGTTCTTCAGTTAAAGGTGTTTGAATACGAATTTGTTCTGCCATGGTTATTCCCCCTCTTAAACTTCACCGTGAGCATGACGGCTAGCGTGGCAGCAGATAGTTACTGCTACAGGAAGACCAGCGATATGTGTTGCTGCCCACTCGATATTAACGGAAACTGCTGTTGTAGTACCACCTAATTGAGGTCCGATACCAGTTTTGTTAACCATTGCATTGATTTCTTCTTCCAATTTTGCATATTCAGGATGTGCATTACGTTCTTCTACAGAGCGAAGAAGAGCTTTTTTGGAAAGGAATGCTGCGTAGTCCATAGTACCACCGATACCAATACCTAGTACCATCGGAGGGCATGGATTAGGGCCAGCTTTTTTAACGATTTCAAGAACTGCTTTTTTAACGCCTTCAACGCCATCAGCAGGAACCAACATTTTTACGCCAGATTTGTTTTCAGAACCAAAGCCTTTTAACTCTACATTAATATCAACTTTGTCGCCTGGAACAATTTTAGTGTAAATCACTGCTGGAGTATTATTTTTAGTGTTTACACGGTTGAACAAAGGTTCAGCCACTACGGATTTGCGAAGATATCCATCAACATAACCTTTTGCTACACCAGCTTGTACCGCTTCTTCAAGATCGCCACCTTCGAAGTGTACGTCTTGACCAACTTCTAAGAATACAATTGTAAGGCCAGTATCTTGGCAGATAGGACGATCTTCAGCATCAGCGATTTCCGCATTTTTAATGATTTGATCTAGTACACCTTTACCTACTGGAGATTTCTCACACTCATAGCCTTTTTTCAATGCATTGTACATATCTTTTGGAAGATGATATGCTGCATTCATACATAATTCTGCTACCTTTTCTGTTACTTTCTCAACGTGAATGTTACGCAAAGTAATCCCTCCTCAACTTAAAACAGAGACCTTTCTCTTGTGTATTATTGTATCACCATTACCTTATCTTTTTCAATTCTTTAAGAATAGGTACTATAACTGTTTATTATGATAGAATTTATTATCATTTAATTGTAAATGCATATAGTTCTCTATTTCTAAGGTATTCTTAAATCCTCTACTTAATTCCTTGTATGGACAAATATCCACCCTTTATAAACCATTTAAAATACACATATATTTAATCTTCTCAATACATTATTTCCTACTAAAAACTACTATGTTTAAGCACAAAATACTCCTCCACAAAGCTGAAAAACTCTCTCATTAAATCATAATAAGAGAGTTTTATTTATGCTATTTTATATATTTTCTTATGGAAATAGTGCTATCTATGATTTATTGATATAGCAAATATAGGTCATTTCCAGCCATATATGTAACATTTATTATAGACAATCATACCCACTATAAGTCAGCTGCTTCTATCCACTCTTGTAAATCGGCTTCTCCTCCGATGATATCTTCATCATAAGCGCCTGCTAACTCTGGGTAGCGACATACTTCAATCGTATAGAGTATCGCTTCATCGCGACCATTACGGAAGGTGCCAATCCATACACCACGAATCGTAGACTCATACCATTCTACTGGTTGATCTGTATCTTTCAGATGGATCGTCACATCACCACGTCCCAATGTTTCCAATACTTCCACCTGCTCTTCCATAGTGAGACCTGTATTTTCCACATAAATCGTATAGGTTTCTCCTGTTTGACGTAAGTGCTGCATAGCATTTTTCAATTCTTGAAACACCGCTTTTACACGGCCAAATTCATTTTGCATAGAAACTCCTTATTCAATCATTACAGCTTCATAGTGTGTAGCCGCCTACTCTTCTTGTCCGCTCACAGGACTAGCTGTTACATGCCAATTAGATAAAACCCTCAGCACCCGTTCTTTCACCTCTGCTATCGTAGCTTGTGTGGAGTTGCTTAAGGTAAGCCCTAATTCTAAACTTTCAGGTTCTACACCGATGACAACAGCATCTTCTAAAGGATCTTCTTGTAATGCACGAATGCGTAAAATATCTTGCATCCCCACTTCATGTACAGAAATAGCTTCTGTAAAATAACTGTTCATTTCCTCATGAGGAAACTCGTATATTGTGCCCGGTGCCTCACCACCATTGATGGCATCCACTAACAACAATTTTGTCATACCTCGCATATAGGTAAGCAATTCCATGCCCATGGTTCCCCCATCTAAAATGGTAATAGGAGGATTAAATATATAATCCTCCCGTAGTTGGTTCACCACATGGACACCGAATCCCTCATCAGTAAGCAAAATATTGCCTACCCCTAATAGTACGATGGGATTATTTTTTATTTGGTCCATATAAGTCCTCTATATCTTCTGGATCCGTAGGGTAGAATTTCATCCCTGAAACCATACTGGATACTTCCCCAGATTCTTCCATAACATCTTCGCGGAATGCCATATACACATGTATAATTGTAAATAACAAAAACCCCCAAGCAATGTAGTGATGAATCATATGCACTTCATACTCTGTAAATAATAAATTTACAGGATTAAAAATTTGTGCAATCCACGTATTAGGATACACTTGTGCAAACATAGCAAAACCTGTACAAATTTCTAGGAACAACATCACATATACTCCTAAATAACTAGTACGAGCCATAGAATTACGCAAGAAACGATGCTCTCGTTGCTGTGGTAACATTAGATAGTGCTTAATTGTGTCCCACAGACCAATCCAATACGACTTTTTATGAAATCTAGGAAACAATCTATCGCCACGATATCGAATTCCACCATAAATACGGAATATAAGTGCAGCAATTAAGATAAATGCTGCGATAAAGTGAATTTTACGAATCATTTCCATAGAAAACCAACCGCCCACTGCGATTGTCGGTTCTACACTACCTGGTGTAGCTTGGAAACCTGGATTCCCAATGTATAAGCCGGTCCAGAATAGAGCCGTTACACAGAGAACCATAGTCCAATGAAAAATGCGGATCCATAAACTAAATACACGATAAGGCTTTTTATTTAATGGTAACATAGACAGCCTCCTCCCTATTTACATAGGGCATCTGTATTCACAGATACTATTTTTTCACCTTTTTTATTGTACAAGTGTGTAGCACATGCCAAACAAGGGTCAAAGGAATGTATACCTTTTAAAATTTCTAATGGTTTATCCGCCACTTTGACTTTAGTGTCTATCATATTAGATTCATATGCACCATGTTCGCCAGCAATCGTTTTAGGGCATGCATTCCATGTTGTTGGCACGATACATTGATAATTGTCTACACGACCATCTTTGATGACACACCAATGTCCTAAACCACCACGTGGTGCATCTAATAAACCTACACCTTTTGCCTCTTTTGGCCAAGAATTAGGATCGAATTTACGAGTATCCGCCACAACAGTAT
Organism: uncultured Veillonella sp.; assembly: GCA_963522415.1. Lineage (GTDB taxonomy): Bacteria > Bacillota > Negativicutes > Veillonellales > Veillonellaceae > F0422. The sequence goes on from CAUQZV010000028.1 coordinate 16,394, forward strand.
CACCAGTTTTGATATTTTCAATCAAGCGATTATAGAAATGTTGGCTCAAGTTAGCTGCCACCTGTGCATCTAAACCACGAGCTGCTGTACGGCCCACTGTGGAACACATCCACACATGTGCTGGTACGCCTAGCACTTTAGATACGGCATCAATTTGGTCCACCATCATTTTCTCAGCCCAAGTTGGGCCTTTGATAATGCCTTGTTTTACTTTTACATAGACAACGATATATTTTGCCAATGGGCCCACTTCGCAGGCTTTTCCTTTGAATGTAGGGGATTTAATCCAAGAATATTTTTTCTCTTCATCCAAGAATTCCCATTTTTTATTGGTACCTGTTTTAGGACCTGTGAAAGCTGGTGTCGTTACCCCTTCTATTGGATGCAAGGATGTTTCACCATTTGGATATTCAAACCAAGAGTGATTGATTTCTTCAGACAAAAAGTCTGGATTCATCAAGTCTTTACCTTCTAAAGCTATAAATGTCGCTTTTTCCCAACCAAGTTCAAAGTTTTCTACTACTCCATTAGCACGAACAAGAGCTTTCTTAAAGAAGTCTCCATCTTTTATACCTGTATATGCATCATCTGGATAGCCACCGTAAGCAAGGACACGTTTTTTTGCTAAGCCCCCACCATCAACCATACCAGCTTTTACATATAAATGACCAATCGCTAATAAGTCAGGCAAGTAGAAATAATTCACCAAATCTTTTGCCAAGGAAATAGATTCATCCACACTTGCCAAGCGTGCTGCATTCACTGGAGCATTCATATCATCCATGGAAATGGAACATGGCATACCACCTACGATGTAATGTGGATGTGGGTTTTTACCTCCAAAAATAACATGTGGTGTTACAATATCACGTTGACGATCTAAAATTGTCAAATAATGAGAAACCGCCATCAAATGTACTTCTGGTGGCAATAATTGGTAGTCTGGATGATCCCACCATTGAGCGGAGAAAATCCCCAGTTGACCACTTTCTACAATTTTCTTTACTTTCGTTTGGATTGCTGCATAGTAGGTTGCATTCCCCTTAGGAAACTCTTTTGGATACGCAGACGTACTAGACGCTAATTCTGTTGGTTGTAATCCACTTACATTATAGGTATCTAACACATGCTGCTGCAACTCTGCTGTTTTCTTAGGATCTGCTTTCAATGCTTCCACTGGACTTACCCAGTCAAGAGCATGTAAATGATAGAAATGCACAATATGATCGTGTGTATCTAAACAACTATGCATAATATTTCGAATATAGTTTGCATTCTTAGGAATTTGAATCTCCAATGCATCCTCTACAGCACGAAGGGATGCCAAGGCATGGGTAGATGTACAAACACCACAAATACGTTGTACAAAGGCCCATACATCACGAGGGTCACGATTCTTAGCTACTAATTCAATCCCACGCCAAGCCGTACCGCTAGATAAGGCATCTTGTACTTTACCTGTGGATTCATCCACACTCACTTCTACACGTAAGTGACCTTCAATACGGGTCACTGGATCTACTACAACTCGTTTCATTATTGGTCACTACCTTTCTGTTCCGATTCCTTTTGTTTTGCTTCTTGTTCTGCTAAATATTTCTTCTCTTCTTGAATAGAATCATATTTATGCTTCGCCAAAGTAATACCACCATGAGCCACTACAGCACCAAATGCGCCAAATCCTGCTACTGTACCTAATGTATCCACATCAGTGATGGTATTTGGGGTATGAATATGAGGCAATCGTTGGTAAAAGTTATCATTGTCCCAGAATCCCTTTTCAGAGCAACCAATACAACCATGTCCAGATTGAATTGGATAGGACAACCCATTCCACCAACGCAAATTACCACAAGAGTTATATGTTTCTGGTCCACGACAACCTACTTTATATAGGCACCAACCAGCTTTCGATGCATCATCATCAAAATGTTCCACAAACAATCCAGAATCAAAGAACGGACGACGATAGCATGTATCATGGATACGATTGCCATAGAATTGTTTTGGTCTTCCTTCCACATCAAGCGGTGGAATTTCACCAAATAAAGCATAATGCATAATCACACCAGTCATGACCTCTGGAATCGGAGGGCATCCAGGTACTTTAATGATTTTTTTACCTTTTACAATAGAAGAAACTGATACTGTATTCGTTGGGTTTGGTTTCGCCGCTTGAACACCACCCCAAGCTGCACAAGAGCCATATTCGATAATGAACGCAGCCCCTTCCGCACATTCTTTCAATACATCTACAAATGGACGACCACCCACTTGGCAGTAGGATCCATTTTCATCCAATGGAACGCCACCTTCAACAGCCAATACATACTTACCTTTTTTACTTTCTAACAAGTGATGTAAATGATGTTCAAATGGTTCCCCCGCTGCAGCAGCCAAAGTATCATCATACTCTAAGGCAATCATATTTAAAATCACATCAGATGCGAAAGGTGATGTGGACCGAATGAAAGATTCGTCACATCCCGTACATTCATGACCATGTAACCAAATCACCGTAGGTAATTCTTTTGTTTCCGCTGCGGCTACGACTTTATTTGTCAAAGCTGGCGGCAACCCTAAAATAGCAGTTAAAGCTACACAGGATTTCATAAATGTACGTCGGCTTAATTTACGTTCTTGGAATAAATTCCAAAGACTATTCAATGATTTTTTCACAAAAAAGCCCCTTTCTTGCAATAACTTTATAGCATCTCTACAAATTAATATACTATCCATAGTATATCATGAAAGATATTCCTTCTATAGAACATTAATCACTAATTTGTAAAAATAATTTTATATCCTCTATTTATAGTTTCAATAATTTACGTACAGAAGCTGCCTTCTTATAGCCTCCTACGCGATCTTTCTCTTTTCCTTTTTTATAGCAGATAATTGTTGGTACACCTTGCACATCTTCTTTTAAAGCAATCTCTTTAGCTACATCAATATCAATAGCAATCATACGTGCTACACCTTGCAATTCATCATGTAACACATCCAGTTCTTCTTTCATAGATTGACATGGAGAACACCATTCTGCCGTAAAGCAGGCTAAGACGATTCCATCCTCACCTTGTACAACAGCTTTAAAATCTTCATAGTTGTTAATCGATTCCAGCTTCATCACAATACCTCCTACAATAACAAAACCGCTCCGAAGAGCGGTTTTGAGCAAGCAATCAATAAGCCGAGTTCTGTCCTGCTTTCGCAGTGGCGATTATCTTTCTAGACGCATAGTTGCCTATACGCTCAAGCGGCACAACCCGAAAGGTAGGCGGGCAACCCTTAACCCTTTCCTATTCGGCCTTGCTCCGGATGGGGTTTACCGAGCATACATGTTACCATGTACCTGGTGCGCTCTTACCGCGACCGTTCCACCCTTACCACCCGTAGGTGGCGGTTTACTTTTCTGTGGCACTATTCCCTATGGTCACCCACGCCGGCCGTTAGCCGGCATCCTGCCCTATGGAGCTCGGACTTTCCTCAAGTCATAAGACTTGCAATCGCCTTTCATACTTACTGTTTTAGTCTAGCATAGACCACCCATGTGGTCAATAGCTCTTCCTTTTATTATAACCGAAAGTGCTTAGACTTCAAAGAAAAAATCTCGTTGCACTTTACTTTCTATAATTTCTAATTCCCCCTGTGTAAACACCCGCTCTAACATCTGTTTTAAAAGGGTTTGACTGATATATTCCGTTCCATAATGGCCTGCATCAACTACTGTAATCCCTAATTCTTTTGCTAGTTGCATATCATGGTATTTGACATCCCCAGTGATATACACATCCGCTTTTTGTTTGGCTGCTACTTTAATGAACTCTGCTCCACTACCCGTGCATAGACCGATGCGATGAATGGATGATTGCTTAGCCCCACCCCAACGCAATTGACTGTAAGGGAATACAGATTGCAATACTTCTTTGAAGTCCTCTATCGATAGTGGTTGTGGTAAATTACCAATGCGACCAATATAGTGTGCATCATAGGCATTCTCTAAGGCTACTATATCGTAGGCAATTTCTTCATATGGGTGGGCTTCTTTCATAGCCGCTAACACTTGATCTAATAGGGTTTTAGGCACTATTGTTTCCACTCGTTCTTCTGGCACAGTTTCAATCGCCCCTATCTGACCGATGAAAGGGTTCGTCCCTTCTAAGGGCAAGAATCTTCCTTCTCCTCCAACAGAAAAACTGCAATGACTGTAAGCTCCGATATGACCAGATCCCGCATCGCCTATGGCTTGGCGAAGTTGTTCACTATGCGTAACAGGTACATAGACAGCCAATTTATAAGCTACATCTCGGCTTGTTTCTTCTAGCCCTTGAATATCTTGTAACCCTAGTCTTGTGGCCACTTCGTCATTTAGACCACCACCTGTGACATCTAAATTTGTATGTGCACTATATACATTAATGGTATGGCATAATAAATCTCCAATCATCTTACCTTGCATCGTATCAGTGTTGATAGATTTAATGCCTTTGAAAATCATTGGATGATGTGTCACAATCACATCTACGTGTTGCTCTATCGCCTCTGTCACTACTTCTGGCGTCACATCTAATGCCGTTAATACCCGTTGTACTGGTGAACTCATAGATCCCACTTGTAATCCGCAATTATCCCAAGACTCTTGTAACTGTAGTGGCGCTTGACTTTCAATCGCTTGAGCAATATCCTTCATCGTTACCATATATACCTCCTATCCACCATCTCAAGGTATGATTGAACATTCCATACGCATCAATGGTTAGATTTTTTTAATGGTGAAAGTTTCACCTGTACCTATTATAAAATATCTTGTAATGCTTGCAATTCTTGTTCCATCACCTGAATAGCCTTACTGGACTTCGCTGTATCACGCATATGTTGTAAGATAGCTTGCAACGTTTCAATTCTACGTTGTATGTGTTGTGCCCAAATTTCAGATTGTTCTTGATGTAACAAAGCACCATATTCCCATAACATCGATTCTCTAGGTAGCTCATTATACACCGAAGTAGCCCCTCGTTGTACTAGCCACATATCATAATATTGGTTGCCCTCTACTAAGCATGCTTCCTCGATAATACCATACCCTTGGTCAACTAAAAATTGTTTCAATTCCCGTCGGTGACTTTGTGGTTGTAATACATAGGTATGTAACAATTCAGGACCTACCGTAATGATGTGTTGCATCAACTCTCCACCCATGCCGCAAATGACTGCGCAGTCAATTTCTCCTTCTTTTGTGGCAGCTAATCCATCTCCTAATCGACATTCAATATAATTTTCTAATTTCCGTTCTTTCACCAATCCTTTAGCAGATTCTAACGGACCTTGATTGACGTCAATGGCAATGACTTGTGTAGCCACTTTTTTTTCTATACAAGCCACCGCTAAATATCCATGATCTGTTCCCACATCTGCCACCGTTTGACATTGCGGAATCATATGTAATACTTGTTCTAATCGTTTTGAAAGTGCCATATTTACGCTCACATTTCTAATCTATCTTCACTGGCATATATTCATATACATTCCTTATATACACGTTTCATACACCGCCAAAGATTGACAACTACTCTTATATACTCATTATTAGTTATTATCCCTTGTAAACTTCTCTTTCATTATACAATGAACCCTTATAGATAACAAAAAACCATCTCACAAAGTGAGATGGTCTCTTATGGTGGGCCCACCTGGATTTGAACCAGGGACCGACCGGTTATGAGCCGGTT
>CAUQZV010000029.1:0-21888 GCA_963522415.1 uncultured Veillonella sp.
GCCACTCATTGATGCGTCCCTTATCGATGCATTGGCACGTCAATTCAAAGAAGACTTAACCCTACAAATGGGAACCGTAGGCTGTCCCTTGTTAGAAGAAGAATACAATGAGCCTAGTGCGGTGAAAGTCATCGTGAATCGACTAGGGAATGCTATGTATTTTTCTCGCTCATTAATTCCTTATCCAAGACATGCCTTCGTGGTACCGCCATTGAAGCATGTAGGTATGTATGGATATAATCGTCAGTTCCTATTAGCATATGCTAAGATGGAACCAACACCAGCAGAATTAACTGAATCTTTAGAACAGTTGCGAGCTTTAGAAAATGGATATGCTATTCGGGTCATTGCTACAGACCAACGTTTTGTTGGGGTAGATACTCTAGAAGATTTAGAACGAGTGAATGAAATATTTCACCAATTAGAAGCATAAACGATTTCATTTAGAGAGGAGATAGTATGAAAACAGTACAAGTAGGTAACCTCACACTTGGTGGAGGCAAAGGTTTATTTTTATTAGCAGGCCCTTGCGTAATAGAGGGCTATGAACGCACATTAGAGATTGGCCGTCGTGCCAAAGCGATTTGCGATAAAGTTGGTATTCCGTATGTGTTCAAAGCTTCTTTTGATAAAGCTAATCGCTCTAGCTATTCTTCCTTCCGTGGTCCAGGCCTCGTAGAAGGGCTAGAAATTTTGAAAGCTATCAAAGAAGAGTTACAAGTACCAGTGGTAAGTGATATCCACGATATTACTCAAATTGAACCAGCTGCAGAAGTGTTGGATATTCTTCAAATTCCAGCTTTCTTATGCCGTCAAACTGACTTGGTATATGGAGCCGCAGCGACTGGAAAATGCGTGAATGTGAAAAAAGGTCAATTCATGGCTCCGAAAGATATGAGTAATGTGTTGAAGAAAATGGAAGAATCTGGTAATCAAAACTTGATGCTTACAGAGCGCGGGTTTAGCTTTGGCTATAACAATTTGGTGGTGGATATGAGATCTTTCCCAATTATGCGTTCTTTTGAGTATCCAGTTATCTTTGATGCTACACATTCCGTACAACTACCAGGTGGGGCAGGTACAGCATCTTCTGGTCAACGTGAATTTGTGGCTAACCTAGCTCGTGGTGCAGTAGCCAGTGGTGTAGATGGATTGTTCTTTGAAGTCCATGATAACCCAGAAGAAGCGCTTTCAGATGGACCAAATATGTTATATTTGGATTCTCTAGAAGAATTATTAACTGATTTAGTGGCTATCGACAAAATCGTAAAAAAATAGTACAGATGTAAAGGATGCAGGTGAACTATGAAGATACTTGAACGAGCAGCACAGGTGCTCCAAGAAGAATCAAAAGCAGTGTTAGACTTAATTGAAACATTAGACCATCGTTTTGAAGCGGCAGTAGAGTTAATTTTAGCCTCTAAGGGACGCGTGGTCTGTACAGGTATGGGAAAATCTGGGCATATTGCGCGAAAGATTTCGGCAACGCTAGCAAGTACAGGTACACCTGCATTGTTTTTACATCCTGGTGAGGGAGTACATGGCGATTTAGGTATGGTTACATCTGATGATGTAGTGCTCGCCTTCTCTAATAGTGGAGAAACTGGAGAGGTGGTTAGCTTACTGCCGTCCTTACGAAGAATTGGAGCAAAATTAATTTCCGTTGTAGGAAATCCAAGCTCTACATTGGGAAAGAATTCTGATGTGGTTTTGGTAGTATGTGTTGATAAAGAAGCATGTCCACTAGGATTAGCGCCCACAAGTAGTACAACAGCAGCATTAGCATTAGGTGATGCTTTGGCAGTGTGCTTATTGGATCGACACCAATTTACACCAGAAAACTTTGCTGTATTCCATCCAGGCGGATCTTTAGGTCGTAAGTTATTGTTAACAGTAGAAAATATTATGCATAGTGGCGATGATAATCCCATTATTCATAAAGGGGCTACTGTACAAGATGCTTTATTTGTCATGACCAATAAAGGACTCGGAGCCGCTAATGTAGTGGATGAAGAAGGTAAATTAATTGGATTGGTTACGGATGGAGATATTCGTCGAGGCTTAGACTCTGGATGTAATTTTCTTGTGTGGGCAGTAGAAGATATGATGACGAAATCACCTAGAACAATTACAAAAGATAAGCTGGCAGCAGAAGCTCTTCATATGATGGAAAAAAAACAGCCTCGTCCTATTACGGTATTACCAGTAGTTGGATATGATGGTAGGAGTCTTGGTTTAGTACATATTACGGATTTATTGCGAAGAGGTATTGTATAATGGCTATTCGTTGTTTAGCCTTAGATGTAGATGGTGTGCTTACAAAAGGTGACATTACCTATACATCTAGTGGAGAAGAAATCAAAACCTTTCATGCAAAAGATGGATTAGGATTAACATTAGCTTCTAAAATAGGGCTATACACAGCTCTTATTACAGGTCGTACTTCACCTATAGTGGAGCGACGGGCAAAAGAATTACATATCTCTCACGTTCAGATGGGAAGCCATAATAAGAGTGCTGGCTTGGAGGAGCTCTTGAAAGTTTTAAAAATAGAGGCTCATGAAGTTGCTTATATAGGTGATGACCTTAATGATTTAGGCATTATGTCTAAAGTGGGATTAGCTATAACACCGCAAGATGGAGTGGCAGAAGTAAAACAAGTAGCTCACTATATTTGCCGAGCCAATGGCGGACAAGGGTCTGTGCGGGAAGCAATTGAGTATATTTTGAAACAAGAGGGGCTTTGGGAGGAGGCCTTGCGTATCTATCGTGAGGAATCTTACCAAGTAGGTCAATAGAAAGGAGGCTTTCATGGCAGGAGAATGGCAATACACCGCCTTAAAAACAATTAGTAAATTAGTTTGTACATTATCGTATTCTACAATCTTATCCATTGGATCGTCTCTAGGACCTTTATATAGACTAGTAGGAAAAAAACAGGTTAAACGAGGATTGCACAATCTGATGATTGGCCTTTCCATAGATGAAAAAGAAGCAAATGCCATATTAGGACGGCTTTTTCAAAATTTGGGGCGTTCTGTGATGGAAACGCTATATATGCCTAATTTAACGCCTGAGTTTATCAAAGCCCATATTGAAATGCGTGGATTAGAACATATTGATGCAGCATTAGCCGAAGATAAAGGGGTTGTAATTTTGACTGCTCATGTAGGAAATTGGGAGTGGATGGGAGCCGCTTTAGCAGCTCATGGATATCCATCTACGACAATTGTGAAAAAGCAACCTAATGCACAGTTTACTAGATTGATGAACGAATACCGTGAAATGGTAGGTCTAGAAGTATTTGCCCGTGGTGGATCAGAAATGAGAGGTGCTGCACAGGCAATGAAGGCTAAAAAGTTATTAGGTTTTTTAGCAGACCAAGATGGTGGGTTCCAGGGATTACCCGTCATGTTTTTAGGGCAAGACTCATCAGCTGTTACTGGACCGGCTTCGTTTGCGAAAAAGTTTAAAGCACCTGTAGTGCCTGTCTTTGCATCACGTAAAGAAAAAGGCCATATTGTGCATATATTACCACCTTTATACTATGAAGATACAGGTAATGTAGAGGAAGATATGTTCCGACTAACGGAAGCAACAGTGAAGATTACAGAAAGTTTTATTAAAGAACATCCGGATGAATGGTTGTGGTTCCAACATCGTTGGAATACTAAAATTCATGAAATTGTGGATATTGAACGTAAACTACAAGTGCGGGAGGCTGTACATGAAGAACAATAAGAAACTTCTCCTCACGGTTGTGGTAGGTATCTTACTTCTTTTGGGAATGGGCTATTTTTTATATGGTGGAGTTGAAATGACAACACTAGGGCCATCTGGGAATTCTATTAGTTTTAATGGAACAGAGTTGAAAGAAGAAAAAGCGGGACAACTAATTTGGTCTGTAAAAGCTGAAAAAATTAGTGTTGATCAAGATACTAAAGTGATTACTCTAGAAAATGTAACAGGTCAGTTCCATAAAGGTGAAACGGTATTGACTATAAAAGCTCCTAAAGGAATTGTATCTAAAGACCACAGACAGATTTCTTTATCTGGGGGTATTGAGGCTACGTCCAGTGTGGGATCAAGCTTGCGTACAGAGGGAATAGAGTATAACAGTAAAACACAACTATTTAAATCAGTATCTAAGTTTATCTATAGTGATGTAGATACGACCTTAGAAGGAGATGCCCTAGAAGGCGATATGATATTACAGCAAGTGACAGCAAAAGGTCATGCAAAATTGATTCGTAAGTAGAAAGGAATTTTATGAAGATACAACATATACTCATGACTGCTTGTATAGGCAGTGTTATGATGATTCCTGCATGGGCGGCATCAACTGAGATTAGCCCTACAGAAAATAGTAAATTGACGATTACAGCTGATCAGCTAACATACGATGGTATTAATGGTCGTGCAGAAGCTAAAGGTAGTGTAGTTATTACAAAAGATGATAAAACGCTAACAGGTGCATCTGGCTGGTATAATACAAAATCACAAGAAGGATATTTAACTGGTGGGGTTAGTATGATTGGTACTAATATGTCTATGGCAGCAGGAGAGGTGCATGTGTCGAAGAATACTCATTTTGATGCTACCGGTGATGTTCATATACAAAAAGATGATCGCCAGTTATTTGGTGACCATGTAAACTATAATACTGAAACTGGATATGGAGAAATTCTTGGGCATGGACAATTGATTGTAGCAGATAATGTGCTTACAGGTCATAGAATTGAGGCTCATACAAATCAAATATTTGCAAAGGCAGAAGGGGGCATTACAATATCTAGTGCTAGTCAGAAAGTGAATGCTACAGCTGATGAAGCGACGTATACACAAACACCAAATCAAAATGATGGAGTCGCATATTTAAAAGGAAATGCGAAAGCTGTACAGAATGGTAATGTCTTAGAAGCACCAGAATTAAAAGTAGAACTTAGTGATAAAAGTGTTGAAACGTTTGGTGGACGTGGTACATTAATCATTACTCCAAAGTAAGGAGCTTTTATGTTTATACAGACAAAGGATTTAGTAAAAACCTATAAATCAAGAAATGTAGTAGATAAAGTAAGTGTTCGTGTTGAAGAAGGAGAAGTTGTAGGGTTATTAGGTCCAAATGGAGCAGGCAAAACAACGACTTTTTATACGATTGTAGGTGTAGAAAAACCGAGCTCAGGAAGCATCTGTATAGGAGATGTTGATGTTACCAATATGCCAATGTATAAGCGATCTTCGTATGGTATTGGATATCTACCGCAAGAAGCATCTATTTTTAGAAATTTAACTGTAGAAGATAATATTTTGGCTATGCTGGAAACGACAGATCTATCTAAGGCAGAACAAAAAAAGACAATGGAGTCCTTGTTAGAGGAGTTTCATATTACTCATGTGAGAGATCGTTTGGGCATTCAATTATCAGGTGGAGAACGACGACGTGTAGAAATTGCTCGGGCAATTGCGTTAAATCCTAAATTTATTCTATTAGATGAGCCTTTTGCAGGGGTAGACCCAATAGCAGTGGCAGATATTCAATCCATTATTCGACATTTGAAAGAGCGTGGTATTGGGGTCCTCATTACAGATCACAATGTACGTGAAACACTTGGGATTGTGGATAAAGCGTATATTTTAAATAGTGGTACTATATTGTTAGAAGGTACGGCAGATGAAGTAGCGACCAGTGATATAGCGCGTAAATTTTATTTAGGTGATGATTTCCGAATGTAGGAGTGGATATGAGAATTTTAGATAAATATATATTGAAAGCTTTCATAGGACCATTTCTATTTGGAATTTTTGCGTTTACTAGTATTTTTATTGGTACGGGTACGTTATTTCGTATCGCTCAGTATATTACTGAATACGGTGCTAGTTTATGGTCTGTAACAAGGGCATTTCTATTAGCTTTGCCTAATATCGTAATTTTAACGTTCCCTATGTCTGTCTTGCTAGGATCACTTATGACGTTTGGCCGTTTAAGTGGCAGTAGTGAGATTATTGTCATGCGTGCGGGAGGACAAAACTTTTTACGTTTAGCTACACCTGTCTATATCATGGCATTTTTGATATCTATATGTTCTATCGCTTTCAACGAATATGTAGTTCCTGTAGCTAATCATGCGTACCAAACGATTATTCGAGAGGAAATCATGAAGCGTGCTACACCACAAACACAGGAGCATATTGTTATAAAAACTCTATCAGATAAAAAGATTAGTACCTTAATGTATGCGGGTAAATATGATAGCTCTACGAAATTGTTGTCAGATATTACAGTACAACAGTTTACTGATGGACAGGTTACACAAATTGAGCGGGCTAAAACTGCAAATTGGAATGGTCAGTACTGGATTATGCATGATGGTACAATTTATGATATAAATGCAGCTGGTGTAGGTGTTGACCGTACTATGAAGTTTGAAGAACAAGTACTACCGATTACAGAAGATCCAGATAGAATTGGTCGTTCTCAACGTAAGCCAGAGGAAATGACTATTAAAGAAATTAAACAACAAATCAAAGCAATGGAGGCTACTGGTGGGAAAGTGACAGAATGGAAAATGGAGATGTATCAACGTTTTACAATTCCTGTGGCTAGTTTTATCTTTGCTTTAGTGGGCGCCCCGCTGGGGTTACAAAAACAACGGTCTAGCTCATCTATTGGTTTTGGTATCTCGGTATTAGTTATTTTTATTTACTATGGAGTAATGACTTTGTCAGGCGCTCTTGGTAAAGGTGGTGCATTACCGCCATTATTGGCAGCATGGATCCCCAATACATTGGGTATTATAGCGGGTCTATACTTAAATTGGAGAGTATCTAAATAAGAAACATAGTGGGGTAGCATTACTAAGCATAGTGTAATGCTACTCTTTTGTATCAGTACGATAGCAGTTTAGAGAGACCTTTTCTCATATAACCATTGTAGTGTAGTAGGGATTTTGATATACTAAATAAAGATATTAGACCATTATTTTGCATTGAGGTATATAACTATGTTAGTAGGGCTACGGATTCTTCTAATTATTACAATTATGGGGGGATTAATTGCATTTTTAGGCGATAAAATTGGCACAAAAGTAGGCAAACGTCGTATGAGTTTGTTTGGATTACGTCCTAAACATACATCCATTATTGTCACAATTGTGACAGGTATATTAATATCTGCGGTCACATTAGGGGTTTTGAGCATTGCCTCTAATAATGTGCGAACTGCTTTATTTGGTATGGAACAGTTAAAAGCAGAAATGGCACAGCTATCAGCGGATATTGATGAAAAAACAAAAGCATTACAGCAAAGTAACGATGAGTTGAATCAAAAAAATAAACAATTACAAAGAGTACAACATGATGTTCAAGCAACCGAAGAAGAATTAGAAGCAACTCGAAATTCTTTAGCAAGTATGGGCGATCAATTAGTATCTATACAAGATGCCTATGTGGAGGCAGAACACAAATTAGCTGCTTCTAATGCTGAAGTAGGACGTTTAGAGCAAGTACGTACGCAATTAGAAGGACATGTGCAGGATTTGCAATTAACAACGAAACAATTAGAAAATGGTATTAATCATGTGCGTGAAGGTAACGTAGTGTTTCGAAATGGAGAAATTTTATCACAGGCTGTAATTCGTCCAGGTCTAGGCGAAGTAGAAAGTATGGCTGCATTGACTAGCTTTTTAAAAGATACGAATCGCCTTATTTTGAATCGATTCCAAATGGAAGAGGAAAAAACAGTCATTTATGTGAGTCGTGATAATTTAGATGAAATAGCAAAACTTGTTTCTTCTACAAATAAACCGTTAATGATTCGCGTCACAGCATCTGCCAACATTATTTATGGAGAACCGGCGCTAGCAGAAATTCATGCGTACCCCCATGATATGGTTTTTAAAAAAGATACAGTGCTTTGGTCATCCGTTATCGATGGAGGCAAGAGTGCGCAAGATCAAGTATTGGCATTTTTGAAAGAAGTCAATGGGGAAGCGAAGAAGCAAGGAATATTGCCCGATCCAATTACTGGAGAAGTCGGCTCTTTACCAGGTAATGAATTATTTATCACTATTCGTAAAATAGAAAACCAACGTGGGTCTGTACGATTAGAGGCTGTTGCTAGAGAAGATACTTTCACTAGCGGACCTGTACAAATTATGTTGCGTGTCACTCCAGTAAATCAGTGAGGTATAGACAATGGCATTGAAACCTTATGTATTGGCAGTTGACCCAGGTCGGGATAAAACAGGTATTGCTATTCTTACGAAAACAGCGCAATTAGTGATGATGGATATTGTACCTACCGACTCCGTGATGTGTGAGTTGAAATCTCTGTTAACGATGTATTCTGAGGTATCTGTTTTAGTATGCGGGAACGGTACCAATCATAAAGCGGTAGGAACTATTGTAAAATATGTAGCAGAAGAACAAGGAAAAGTATTTACCTTTGTCAATGAAACACATACTACCGAAGAGGCAAGGCGCCGTTATTTTGAAGTACATCCACCTACAGGGTGGAAAAAATTAGTTCCCAAGGGTATGTTATATCCTCCAGTTCCGGTCGATGATGTTACGGCATGGATTATTGGGGAACGTTGGTTATTAGTTAATGAGGAGTGAATATCCAAAGGATGAAAGAACATAAAAGCAGAAAACGAAAAATAATGGATATGGTTATGCGATACTTTATGATGATTATTGGAGCGGCCATTTATACCTATGGACTAGATGTATTTTTAGTGCCAAATCACCTGATTGATGGTGGAGTAGTAGGTATTGCTTTGATGACAAGTAAGTTATCTGGTATCTCATTTAGTGTACTAGTTATGTTGATTAATCTACCATTTTTATATGTAGGGTATATGCAAATTGGTAAAAGTTTTACTATATCTACCTTATTCGCAATAGCGTGCATTTCCGTATTTTCTGCTTTCATGCATGAGGTGCCACCGCTAGTACAAGATCCCCTGCTAGCAGCTGTGTTTGGTGGCATCATTCTCGGCCTTGGGGTAGGGATTATTATACGAAATGGTGGGTCCTTAGATGGATCAGAAATTGTAGCTATCATCTTTGATAAAAAGAGTTCTTTTTCCGTAGGTGAAATCGTCATGTTCCTGAATTTCTTTATTTTAGGAGCAGCGGGGTTTGTATACGATTGGAATAGTGCTATGTATTCCCTGATTGCGTATTTTGTAGCCTATAAAATGATGGACTTGGTCATTACGGGCGTAGAAGAATCGAAAGGGGTTATGGTCATCACCGATAAATCCGAAGAAGTGGCAGATGTAGTGATGCATCGTTTAGGTCGGGGTGTCACATTACTGTATGGAGAAGGAGCGTATACAAAGACTCCGAAACGTATTATTTATTGTGTTGTGACGCGTTTGGAGTTAACAAAGTTGAAAGATATTATTTACGATGTGGACGAAAATGCTTTCATCACTATCAATGATGTACATGATGTATTCGGTGGGCAGTTCGGTAAAAAATCAATCCATTAATCGATATTTACAAGATATGTATTAGTACGCATCCTTAGAATAGGAGGAACTATGGAAAAAGATACAGCCATAGGCAGTCAAATTTTGAAAGAAGCCCGTGAGTGGTTACAAGCTATTATTGTGGCTCTTATTGTAGCCATGTTAACGCATATATTTATTGTGCAACCTACGAGAGTATCCGGAGAATCAATGGAGGATACGTTACATAATGGGGATTTCCTATTAATTAGCAAATGGTCTCATGTCATGCGAGAGGTACCAAATTATGAAGACATCGTCATCATTGATAGTCGAGTGCAACGAGAACGGTCTTGGAAAGATGATGTGATGGAACCGTTGATGAACTATGCCAGTGTGGTAGTACCATCCTTGCAAGGTCATGATGTATGGGTAAAACGTGTGATTGGTCGACCAGGTGATACACTGGAATTCAAAGAAGGCCACGTATGGAGAAATGGAACGAAACTAAATGAAACGTATACAAAAAAAGAAACTATGAAATTTGAACGTTCCTTACCAATTACTGTTCCAGAAGGACATGTATTTGTTATGGGAGACAATCGCAATCATTCTTCAGATAGCCGTTTCATTGGATTTGTACCAGCGGATCATGTGCTTGGTAAACTAGCATATCATATACGTAATCCATTCTAACTATAATCGAATGTAATTTTGGAATCCTGTGCTTTGGCATGGGATTTCCATATATCCTAAGAAAGGTGGGAAGACAGATGAGTGAAGGGTTAATCTTAGTCAATACGGGAGATGGCAAAGGTAAGACCACAGCAGCCTTAGGTGTAGCGCTACGTTCAGCCGGATGTGGCAGAAAGGTTCTTATTTTACAATTTATCAAAAGTGGCGCTAATTATGGCGAATTAGCAGGTATTGCATTACTACCAACAGTAGAGATTCGCTCCATGGGAAAAGGCTTTATTTTTCATAAGCAAGAAGAATCAGAAGAAAAAATGAAGGAACATCAACAGGCAGCAAAAGAAGCATGGGCTATGGTGGAAACAGAAGTGAAGTCTGGACAATGGGATTTGATTATCCTTGATGAAATTAATTATGCCATTCATTATGGGCTAGTAGATGTAGAGGCAGTGGTGAATTTGCTGAAAACAAAGCCGGAGAACTTGGACATGATTTTAACAGGTCGTAACGCACGTTCGGAGATTATTGAGTTGGCGCATACAGTTACAGAAATGAAAGTCATCAAACATGCCTATCAACAAGGGATTAAAGCCAAACGTGGCATTGAATTTTAGCTTAAGTAGTCTAAGCATGTGGTTGTCTACTAAGTGTTGCAGAAAATAAAAGACTTATGCAAAAACCACATCGAAAATCTTAAAAATAGTTCTTGCGTAAGTAAAGAAAAACAAGTACAATAATAGTGTACTAATTTAGTGCTTTACATGGAAAGGTTTCCATGTTTGGATATGATATTAATTCAAGGGGGTTATACCTATGGCTATCACAAATTATGTAAAAACAGCTGAATTTGCAACAGAAAAACACGTTCCAGTTATCACAGCACCTGACACTGTAAAAGCTGGCGAACGCGTAGTGATTGAATTAGAAGTGGGTAAAGAAATTGCTCATCCTAACACTGTAGAACATCATATTTCTTGGATCAAATTGTACTATGTAGAAGAAGGTACACAACTTCCATATGAAGTAGCTCGTCTTGAGTTCAACGTACATGGTGAAGCACCTACAGGCGCTAACGAAGGCCCTGTACATGCAGAAGCAGCTGGTGTTGTTACTGCATCTTTCAAAAAATCTGGTCGTTTGATTGCAACTTCTTACTGCAATATCCACGGCTTGTGGGAATCTGAAAAAGATATCGTTGTAGAAGGCTAATCTTAGATTAGACATATAACTGAATTGGTTATAAGGACTGTTGTCTCTTACGGGAGACTTCAGTCCTTTCTTTCTATCAAATCTTTTGATATAGGAATAAACTGTAGTATATCATAGTGATTACATATATAAGTATCTACTAGAAAAAGACAATTGTATGATAAAAATAGGAAGATATTATAAAAATCCTTTACTTTAGTAGCGTAGTATGGTAGATTAATATAGATATTATTTTTTACTTTGTATCTTATAAATGAGGGATTGCAGTGGCATTAATTGTGAAAAAATTTGGTGGTAGCTCTGTAGCGACGCCTGAAAAAATATTTAACATCGTGAATCGCGTGTTGCGCGACAAACAACCAGAGGATCGTATTGTGGTGGTTGTTTCTGCCATGGGCGATGCAACAGATGACTTGGTGAGCTTGGCAAAAGAAGTAACATCTATGCCTTATGGTCGTGAAATGGATCGTCTTCTTTCGACAGGGGAGCAAGTAACTATTGCATTGATGGCATTAGCGTTCCAAGCCAAAGGCCATGCAGCAGTGTCTATGACAGGTGAGCAAGCAGGAATTGCGACGAGTGATACATTTGGTAAAGCACGTATCTTAGATATTGACCCTAAGCGTGTACTTGAAGCATTAGAAGCTGGAAATATTGTAGTAGTAGCAGGCTTCCAAGGTATGACGGAAGCAGGAGATATTACTACATTGGGTCGTGGTGGTTCTGATACAACGGCCGTAGCATTAGCAGGAGCTATGAAAGCTGATGTATGTGAAATCTTTACAGATGTTGATGGGGTATACTCCACAGATCCACGGGTAGCACCAGGTGCTGTGAAATTAAAAGAAATTACCTATGGTGAAATGTTAGAAATGGCGCGCTTAGGGGCAGGCGTTATGCAGCCTAGAGCTGTAGAAATGGGGCATCGATATGGGGTGCCAATTCATGTACGATCTACTTTCAGTGATGAAGAAGGCACAATAATTCGAGAGGAGTATACAATGAAAGCAAATCAATACGCGATCACAGGTGTTGCAGATGATACAAATGTAGCAAAAGTCAGTCTTGTAGGTGTGGAAAACATACCAGGTGTGGCGCATCAAGTGTTCCAAGCATTGGCAAATAAGAGTATTGATGTGGACATGATCGTACAAAGTATTCGCACTACAGATGATAAATGCACTGATATCGTATTTACAATTACACGTGATGATGTGAATTTGGCAAAACAAGTGTTGGAAGAACTTGGTCAAGCCATGTCTATCGAGGAATGTGTCATTAATGAAAATATGGCAAAAGTTTCTATCGTAGGTGCAGGTATGTTGGGGCAACCAGGTGTGGCAGCAAAAATGTTCGGCATTTTATCTGATGAAGGTGTGAATATTGAAATTATCAGTACATCTGAAATCAGTATTTCTTGCCTTATTGGAGAAGAACACATTAAAACCGCAGTTCGTGCTATCCACGACAACTTAGTATTAGATGGCAGAGGTTAAGTAACGACTAGAAAAGAAGGTATGGGAATGAATGATAAGAAAAAGGAACGATATATACAACTGGGGTTGTTAAGTGGACTAGTCGTGTTAGGACTTTTAGTGTACATTCTTGTTCCAGGTTTCTATGATGACATGTGGGAGCTGGCTCTTTCTGGCGATGTACAACGCATGGCAGAGGTCTTGCAATCTTATGGCCCGTGGGCGATGGTGATTAGCTTTGTTTTAGATGTGCTCATCAATGCATTGGGATTTTTACCCTCTATCTTCTTTTCGACGGCTAACGGTTTGTTATTTGGCGTGCTGCCAGGGATTATTATCTCTTGGCTAGCGGAAACAGTGGGCGTTGTACTCAGTTTTATGATTATGCGTTATATCTTGCGAGATACGGCACACAAGGTCATAGAGAAGAGCGAATTTTTGCTGAAAGTGGATGACTTTAGTGGTAAGAATGGTTTGACCGTAATGCTTTTTGCTCGTGCTATTCCGTACTTTCCAAGCGGTATTATTACTGCCTTGGGGGCGATTAGTCAAATCTCTTTGCGAGATTACATTATTGCTAACTTGGTGGGGAAATTGCCATCCACGGCATTAGAAGTCATCGTCGGTCATGATGCGGTGCTATTACAAGATAACCTAGGACGCTTAACTGTAGTGATACTCATTGCATCGGTGATCTATTTCCTTTTGTGGAAAGGATACCAGCGGTGGGTGAAACGAAGGTAATATAACAGGATGCCTTTTTCCGTTTGAAGTATTGGTCTATTTTACTGTTTGAGACAGTAAGACATCTGCTAGGACAATCTATGGTCTTAATAAACGAGTAAACATATAAAGAGGAACGTTGATACAGTTTGATCAACGTTCTTTTTTCTTTTTGTTAAGTTTTTTGGAAAACACTTTATACTTTTAGTTTTATCTTGCAATTTAAAGAAAAAATAATATACTTAATATATTAGATGGTGTTAAAAATATGGAAAGAATAATCTTCTAAAGTATAATGCATAAATTTATTGAGAGGGGACAGAGGAATAGAAAATGATAGGTAAGTTAGAACGTGTAGATTTTAATAAGAAAAATGGCGAGGTAGTGATTGAAAATGAAGGTAGTTTAACTACATTGATTATATATTTTTCAGAAATGCCACTGGCACTAAGTGTTGGAACTTTGATTGAGTTTGAGTTGAAAAGAAGCACTAAGGGTATTCAATATGGTACATTTATTAAACTGGCAGATTCTAAATTCAATCCTTTTGATAAGATAGATAACTTAAGTTTATATGATTGGGGAGAGCAGGTAAAAACAAACTTTGTTGAAAAAGTAGCACCTAATTTAGGTTTAGATTTATCTTTTCGTGATTCAAGTAATAAAAAATCGGGAAAAATTAATTTTATAGATAGAACAAATAATAGACAGGGCGATATTCAAGTCCAAGAAACCCCATTTTATACATCGGGAAGACATTTTTATGGTGATAAGAATTATAATCCTTCCTATACAGTAACTCTTAATAAAGAAAACTATGAGAGTTATAAAAAGTTAGGAGTAGATTTTGATATTTACTACTTAGTAAAGTGGAAAGAATTATCATACGACACTCAATATGAGACTATTACAGTAGAAGAAGTTCAGGGTGTTTGGATAACATCGTTTTTTAGAGTACGAGAAGTAGTTGAAAGTGGCAAGGCACATTTACATGAATATATGTATCGTAGAGGTGAGGAAACCTACTTGCTTAACTTAAATGATGAAAACGTTTTTACGAGATATTTATAATTTTAGTGTAAAATATTGTTGGAGAATAAAAGACTCTCAAATTCACTAGAATTGAGCTAAGTACCCACAGTTGGTATCCTAAGGGCGATGAAAACAAATTGGTATTTGAACTTGCAGTGTAATTCTGTAAAATATCTCAAGCTTAATTATGATATCTCTTATTGTTATTATTATACTTAGAAAACCTTTTAACGTATGGTCCTTATATTATAGATTCTGCTATAAAGGTTTTAGTATCCCAAATTGTATTTCCCCCTCTTCTCGTGTATAATAACAACTATAAAGATTTTTAAGGATAAAGAATTAAACAGGAGGCATGGAATGAATCGATTCCAAATGGAACTTGCTGGTCGCACGTTATCGATCGAAACTGGCGAGTTAGCAAAACAAGCAAGTGGTTCTGCATTAGTACAATATGGTGATACGGTTGTATTGGTTACAGCAACGGCATCTAAAGAGGCAAAAGACATTGATTTCTTCCCATTAACAGTGGATTATGAAGAAAAGATGTATGCTGTTGGTAGATTCCCAGGTGGTTTTATTAAACGTGAAGCGCGTCCACCAGAGTCTGCTATTTTAAATAGTCGTTTGATTGACCGTCCAATTCGTCCTTTATTCGATAAAGGTAGCCGTAATGAAGTGCATGTTGTAGCTACTGTATTATCTGTTGATCATGACCATGCACCTGAAATCTGTGCATTGATTGGTGTTTCTGCGGCATTGTCTATTTCTGATATTCCTTGGGCAGGTCCTATTGCTGGCGTGCGCATGGGGCTTGTAGAGGGCAATATCGTAGTTAACCCAACAAAAGCACAATTAGAAGCAACTACATTAAATATGGTAGTGGCCGGTACAAAAGATGCAATCTTGATGGTAGAAGGGGAAGCAAATGAAATTCCTGAAGATATCATCTTAGAAGTCATCATGACAGCTCACGAAGAAATCAAAAGAATCGTAGCATTCCAAGAGTCTATGGTAGCTGAAATTGGACATGTGAAACGCACATTCCCAATTAAAGAAGTAGACCCAGTAGTAGCAGAAGCAGTTCGTGCCTATGCACATGCTAAATTAGATGCAGCTGTACGCTGTGCGGATAAAGTGCAACGTGAAGAACAACAACAAGCTGTGTTTGAAGAGGTATTGGCTCACTTTGAAGAACAATTCCCAGAACAAGCAAGCGATATCTATGCAACATTAGAAAAAATGGTGAAAGAAATTGTGCGTCATATGATTACGGTAGAAAAAGTCCGTCCAGATGGTCGCCAATTAGATGAAGTTCGTCCTATTTCTTGTCGTGTTAGCGCATTGCCACGTACTCACGGTTCTGGCTTGTTCACTCGTGGTCAAACACAAGTATTGAATATTTGTACTTTGGCTCCATTGTCTGAAAAACAGACTATCGATGGCATTGGCTTAGATACAGAAAAACGATACATTCACCATTACAACTTCCCATCTTTCTCCGTAGGGGAAACTCGTTCCTCTCGTGGTCCGGGACGTCGTGAAATTGGTCATGGTGCATTGGCTGAAAGAGCATTATTAGCAGTGCTGCCAACAGAAGAAGAATTCCCATATGCGATGCGTTTAGTATCTGAAGTATTAGAATCTAATGGTTCTAGTTCTATGGCCAGCGTATGTGGTTCTACCTTATCCTTGATGGATGCAGGGGTACCTATTAAAGCGCCAGTAGCAGGTGTTGCGATGGGCCTTGTAACACAAGATGAACATTACACAATCTTAACAGATATTCAAGGTATGGAAGATGCCTTAGGCGATATGGACTTCAAAGTGGCAGGTACTACAAAAGGTGTGACTGCAATCCAAATGGATATTAAAATTTCCGGTTTATCTCGTGAAATCTTAGAAGAAGCATTAGCACAAGCTCATAAAGGTCGTATGCATATCATGGGTAAAATGATGGAAGCTATCCAAGCTCCACGTGAAGAAATGTCTAAATGGGCACCACGCATTGTAACGATGAAAATTGATCCAGATAAAATTCGTGACGTTATTGGTACAGGCGGTAAAGTCATCCGTGGCATCATTGAAGAAACTGGCGCTAAAATTGATATCGAAGATGATGGAACAATCTCCATCGCTGCAGTAGAAGCGGAAGCGGCTGAAAAAGCAATCCAAATCATTACGAATTTGACGAAAGAAGTAGAAGCAGGCGAAGTGTACATGGGTAAAGTCACTCGTTTGATGAACTTTGGTGCTTTCGTAGAAGTATTGCCAGGTAAAGAAGGTTTGGTTCATATTTCTCAATTAGCAAGAGAACGTGTGGAAAAAGTGGAAGATGTAGTGAATGTAGGCGATGAAATTATGGTCAAAGTTATCGAAATCGATGACAAAGGCCGTATTAACTTGTCCCGTAAAGAGCTATTGAAATAATCGAGGTGCACTATGGATATTCGTGGATTTGAAGTAGTTTCTGCTTTTGAAGGTCATGGTATTAATTTACCAACACGTAAGACAGCTGAAAGTGCAGGGTATGATATTGAATGTGCAGAATCTGTTGTGGTAGGACCTAAGGAAACTGTATTGATTCCAACCGGGTTGAAAGCATTCATGCATTATGATGAATATTTGGCTATCCATGTTCGCTCAAGTATGGCCATTAAACGAGGTTTGATGCTGACAAATAGTACAGGGATTATCGACTCTGATTATTATAACAACGACGATAATGAAGGCCATATTATGATCGCTATGTACAACATTACTGATGTTCCTGTTAGCTTAGAAAAAGGGGAGCGCGTAGCACAAGGTATCTTTTCTAAATACTTGCTGACTAACGATGATGATGCACGAGGGATACGTACAGGTGGTATCGGTAGTACAGGTAGTAAATAACAACATATACTAGGAATGTAATAGCATTTCCTTTGCTAGAGAGTTTTAAGGTGTAGTCTTAGAACTCTCTAGTTTTTTGTAGAACTATACTTCCATAGAAAATGCTATGACCTATGAGGGGTACACATTGAATTTCATTGTTAAAATGGAGTATAATATAGTTTGATATAGTCTATCCTAAGGAGGATGTACCGTGTTTACATATGCAAAACAACAATGGGAATTAGGTAAAAGAATCTATGGATACCATAGCTGGCGTGAAAAACGACGTATTTTTTTATTCACGGCCCGTTCCTATAAAAATAAATCTCAGTTGAAACAATTGGAAGCCTATTTTGAACACTATCATAGCTATCCAAATTTGTTACAAGAGCAAGAAGGAATCTGGGAGATTATTAATCGTGTATTCTTCTACAAAGAATCTACAGCCCAAGAACGATTAACCTGTATTACACAACATTTTGATATGCTACCGAAATATGTGACAGACGATGCGATTCGATCCTTGTACAGTCCCTCTGAAAGCGGCATTCAATTATGGCATTCTGAAGAATTAGCTTTAGAAGCTACCTTACGTTTTATGACTGGTCAACGGAAAGAAGGCTTACTTAGTTTGCTCTTAACCTACGAAGGGGATGGAATTTATCATATCAACTTCCGATTAGGTGTAGATCCATCGGGACAACCATGTATTTGGGTTGGTACTATACAAGGGTATAAAGAGGGCTTAGATAAGGCGAAGAAGCTAACGAAAAAAATGCATGGATATCGTCCTAAAAATTTTATGTTCTTTCTATTACGTCAATTAGCCACTTGCTTAGGTATTGAGACCTTGTATGCAGTGTCCGATGAAGGATTCTATACGAATACGCATTTGATTCGTTTCAATCGTCATAAATTAGTGAAATTTGATGACTTTTGGGAAGAATTAGGAGGACATGTATGGGAACAAGACTCTCGATTCTTTGTGATTCCTTTAGAAGAGGAACGGAAAACCTACGAAACAGCGAAAACACATAAACGAAATATGTATCGCAAACGCTATGAAATGTTAGATACTTTTATAGAAGAAATTCAACAGCAAGGAAAGACCTTCTTGCGCAACCAATAGGAGGATACGGTATGAAATGTCCTTATTGTCATCATGATGAAATTAAAGTGACAGATTCACGGTCTACGGATGATAATAATATTCGTCGCCGTCGGGAATGTATGAGCTGCGGAAAACGCTTTACAACCTATGAAGTCATTGAAGATTTACCAATCATGGTGATTAAACGAGATCAGAAAAAAGAATTATTTGATCGATCCAAATTGATGAATGGCTTGTGGAGATCCTGTAGTAAACGAGGCATTTCCACAGATCAATTAGAATCGATTGTGAATGAAACGGAAAAACAAATTCGCATGGAAGTAGAGCAAGAAGTGACTACGGAGCGAATTGGTGAAATTGTATTGTCTTTGTTGAAAGATGTAGACCAAGTTGCCTACGTGCGATTTGCCTCCGTCTATCGACAATTTAATAATGTAGAAAGTTTCCTACAAGAATTACACGATTTATTGGACAATCATGGAAAGGATACAACACATGAGTGAGTTACATCCAATTATTAGTGCCCGCTTTTCAGATCATGTAGACACATTGAGTGCTACCTATGAAGTGATGGGTGTTATTGAAGCTATGGCGGAGCGTTGTAAGGCAGCGCTGGCAGCAGGCAATAAAATTTTATTTTGCGGTAATGGTGGTTCCGCCGCAGATTCTCAGCATTTAGCAGCGGAATTAGTGGGACGCTTTCAAAAAGAACGTCGTTCCTTAGCATCCATTGCACTGACCACAGATACGTCTATTTTGACAGCGGTAGGCAATGATTATGGGTATGATGAAGTATTTGCCCGACAAGTAGATGGCTTAGGCCGGTCTGGAGATATTTTGATTGGTATTTCTACATCTGGAAATAGTAAAAATGTGGTAAAAGCCGTAGAATCTGCTCGTAATATTGGTATGCATACCTTTGCTTTTACTGGTGAAGGTGGCGGAAAGATGGCAGAGTTATGCGATTTAACTTTTGCAGTGCCATCAAAAGTGACAGCTCGCATTCAAGAAATGCATATTTTAGCTGGTCATATTTTATGTGAATTGGTGGAAGAAGACTATGCCTAATCGTACATTACAATCCTTTTTACTTCGTGATTTACCACAGTTACAAGTAGGGGTTATTGGTGACTGCATGTTAGATCGCTATATTTTTGGCGATGTAAGTCGCATCTCTCCAGAATCTCCGGTGCCTGTGAATGTAGTCCAACGTGAAACGGAAGTGTTAGGCGGTGCCGCCAATGTAGCAAATAACTTAGCTCAATTAGATTGCCAAGTGCATATGGCATCTCGTATTGGTGATGATGCACATGGTAAGATAGTACGCCAATTATTAGAAGATAACGGCATCCAAAGTACGGGCGTCTTTACTGAAGATTCTATTCCGACCACCACGAAAACACGCATCTTAGGTGGACAACAGCAAATGATTCGCTTAGATTATGAAGTGAATCAGCCTGTGTCTAGTGCCAGTGAAACAGCTATCCTTACTTGGCTAGATGAGTTGTTGCACAAAGGATTGCAAGGCCTTGTGATTTCTGACTATGGTAAAGGTATTTGCCAACCATCCTTGTTAAGTCAAGTATTCAGTAAAACTCGTGCTGCTGGCATTATGACTATTGTGGATCCGAAAGGTTCTGACTGGTCAAAATATAACGGTGCTACTTGTATTACTCCTAATGTGAAGGAACTCAGTGAAGCTGTAGGCTATGAAGTGCCCAACACAGATGAAGCGGTTGTGAAAGCAGCACGTCATATTTTGGATAACATGGAGCTAGACTTTATCATTGTTACGCGTTCTGCTAAAGGGATTACCTTAGTTCGTAAAGATGGCAATGTGTGGCACAATGCAGAAACGAAACAGCAAGATGTATTCGATGTGAGCGGTGCCGGCGATACGGTAGTGGCCATGATGCTCACTACATTAATTGCGGGCTTATCTATCCGAGCCGCTTTAGTAGCAGCCAATGCAGCAGCAGGTGTAGTGGTGTCTAAGGTGGGTACCTATCCGATCCATCGTCAAGAACTATTAGATTTACTGTCTTCTATGAAAGCTAAAAAAGAAGATAAAGAAAGTGTCTATTCTGTAGAAGCATTAGCCAAAAAAATCCGATTATGGCAAGATCGTGGAGAAGTGGTTGTTTTTACGAATGGTTGCTTTGATATTTTACATCGTGGTCATTTGACCTATTTAAAAGAGGCAGCTACACTGGGTGATCATTTGGTGGTGGCCCTCAATTCAGATAGCTCTGTGCGCCGTTTAAAAGGGGATAGTCGTCCTATCAATCATGAACTAGATAGAGCCTTATTGATGAGCTCTTTAGGCTTTGTCGATGGTGTAGTTCTTTTTGAAGAAGATACGCCGGCGGAAGTACTTTCACAGTTACGTCCTAATATATTGGTCAAAGGTGGCGATTACAAACCAGAAGAAGTAATCGGCAAAGAATTTGTAGAAGAAGTGCAGATTCTGGAATTCCAAGAGGGCTATTCCACGACTAGTATTATTGAACGGATTCAAAAATTAGTAGAGGAAGGAACACTATGATTATTGTGACAGGTGGAGCTGGGTTTATCGGTTCCAACATTGTGAAACAGTTGAATAATAAAGGTCGTAACGATATTTTAATCGTAGACGATTTAACAGATGGTCGTAAAATTCGCAACATCGAAATGTTGGATTTTGCGGATTACATTGATTACGAAGATTTTGATATAGCCGTAGAGCAAAATACCTTTGATTGTGGTCCAATTGAAGTGGTATTCCACGAAGGGGCTTGTGCAGATACAATGAATTACGATGGCAGATATATGATGAAAAATAACTATGAAGGGTCCAAAAACCTCTTTCATTACTGCCAAGAACGTCGTGTTCCGTTCATCTATGCATCCTCTGCGTCTACCTATGGACATGGTACGAATGGATTCCGTGAAGATCCTGCTTGTGAGCAGGCCTTGAATCCCTATGCGTATTCTAAACTACTATTTGACCGCTATGTAGCAAAATTTAGAAACCAATTACAATCTCAATGTGTGGGCTTACGCTATTTCAATGTCTTTGGACCGAATGAAACACATAAAGATAAGATGGCATCTTTGGTGCGTCAAATGTATTATAAATTGATGGAAACTGGTGAAATTACACTCTTTAAAGGCATCGATGGATATGGTGACGGTGAGCAAACCCGTGATTTTATCTATGTAAACGATGTGGTAAATGTGAATTTCTATTTCTGGGAACATCCTGAAATTAGTGGTGTATTCAACTGTGGTACAGGTCATGCTCATACATTTAATGAGTTTATGAAAGCTGTTATTT